>JBBDQR010000144.1:0-3349 GCA_040905885.1 Gaiellaceae bacterium
TGAACTTGCTTTACTGAACCCAGGCGGAAGGTCGATTCGGAGGCTGTAAGCAATTGCTAGGCGTGAGGCGCGTCCCGGTCGGGACGCGTGCGCGTGACGAGGCAGGCGGTGCCTCGTGCGCGGCGCCTGTAGCGAGGTGGCGGTGGCAAGAAGGCGGAACCTGCGTGATGGCGGTCAGGCCGTACCCGGCCGGGCTCCCCACGCCTCGGTCCCCGGCGAGGACGTGACGTGGTAGCCCGCGTCCGGCAGGCGTGCCGACGCCGCAAGGCGCTCGCCTCGCTCGTCGCGCTCGCGGTGGCCCTGACCGCGGGGCTCGTCTACGTCGAGATCGCTCGGGCAGCGATCACCGTCACGGCCGGCAGCGCAACCGCGACCGCCGACCAGGCGAACGCGGGCACCTTCGTCGTCGTAACCACGATCACCGTCGCGGAAGGCGCAAACGGCGACTTCGGAGGCAATGTCGGCGGCGGCTGGGCGGCGACCAACGTCACGCTCGCCACTCCGACGGGGTGGGAGTACGACACGGCCACAGCGCCGACGTACACGCCGAGCGGAGGGAACCTCAGCACCGTCACGTCTGTCTACAACAGCTCGACCAGCCTGGCGATCACGCTGACCGGCAGCGGCAAGAACTCAGCCGACAGCTTCACCATCACGAACTTGCGGGTCCGCCCGACGAGCACCAACCCGCTCAACAGCGGGTCGATCATCCCGACGAGCGTCAACCGCATGAACGGCATCGTCGTCGGCTCGACGGTCTTCGCCAACCTCACCGAGACCGCAGGGGCCGCGGCGAGGCTAGCCCTCTCCGGCGCATCGTCCTCGACGGCCGGCGTGAACTCCGCGTCGATCACGGCGACGATCACCGACGACTACGGGAACACGACGACGCGCGCGAGCAACACGATCATCACTCCGTCCTCGAGCTCGACCTCCGGGACAAAGGTCTTCAAGACCACGGGCGGGACACCGCAGGCGACCTTCACGATCACCGCGGGCACGTCCACCGTCAGCTTCCTCTACTACGACGAGACCGCCGGTAGCTATTCGATCACCCTCACCAACGACAGCTCACTCACGAATCCCTCCCCCTACGCCTTCACCGTCAATGCCGCCGCCACGACGAAGATCGCGATCTCCGGTCCGAGCTCGGCCACCGCCGGGGTCAACTCGACTGCCTTCACCGCCACGCTGCAGGACCAGTTCAACAACTCGGCCACGCGCGGGAGCGACACCGTCATCACCCCCGCGTCCAGCTCGACCTCCGGGTCGAAGGTCTTCAAGACCACTGGGGGGAGCCCCCAGGCGACCTTCACGATCACCGCCGGCTCGAGCACGGTCCAGTTCCTCTACTACGACGAAGCGGCCGGGGCCTACAACATCACGCTCACGAACGACGGCGGCCTGACAAATCCCGCCGCGCACGCGATCACGATCAACGCCGCCGCAGCGGCTGCGCTCACGTTGTCGGGAGCGTCGTCCTCGACCGCCGGCGTGAACTCCGGGTCGATCACCGCGACACTCGTCGACGCGTTCGGGAACAGCGCGACGCGCGGCTCGAACACGATCATCACGCCCTCCTCGAGCTCGACCTCGGGCTCCAAGGTGTTCAAGACCACCGGCGGGACCCCCCAGGCGACCTTCACGATCACCGCCGGCACCTCGACGGTCAGCTTCCTCTACTACGACGAGACGGCCGGTAGCTACACGATCACGCTCACGAACGACGCGTCGCTCACGAACCCGGCCCCCTACGGCTTCACCGTCAACGCCGCGGCCGCGACCAAGATCGCGCTGAGCGGTCCCGCCTCGGTGACCGCCGGCGTCAACACGACCGCCTTCACCGCCACCCTCCAGGACCAGTTCAACAACTCGGCCACCCGCGGGAGCGACACGGTGATCACGCCCACGTCCAGCTCGAGCTCCGGGTCGAAGGTGTTCAAGACCACCGGCGGCAGCCCGCAGGCCACCTACACGATCACCGCCGGCTCGTCGACCGTCCAGTTCCTCTACTACGACGAAGCGGCGGGCTCGTACAACATCACGCTGACCAACGACGCCTCGCTGACCAACCCCGCCGCCCACCCGATCACCGTCAACGCGGCCGCGGCGACGAAGATCGCCCTGAGCGGACCGGCCTCGGTCACCGCCGGCGTCAACACGACCGCCTTCACCGCCACCCTCCAGGACCAGTTCGACAACACGGCCACCCGCGGCTCGAACACGATCATCACGCCGGCCTCGAGCTCGACGTCGGGCTCGAAGGTGTTCAAGACCACCGGCGGCAGCCCCCAGGCCACCTACACGATCACCGCCGGCACGAGCACGGTCCAGTTCCTCTACTACGACGAGACCGCCGGCTCCTACAACATCACGCTGACCAACGACGCCTCGCTCACCAACCCCGCCGCCCACCCGATCACCGTCAACGCCGCCGCCGCGACGAAGATCGTCATCACGTCGGTCAACGGCGGGTCGAACCCGGTGGCGACTGCCCCCTTCGACGTCGTCGTGCGCTCGCAGGACCCGTTCGACAACTTCTCGAACGTCTCCGGCGCGACCGGAGTCTCGCTGAGCAGGGAGACCGGGACGGGCACGCTCGGAGGCACGACGACCGGGTCGATCAGCGCGGGGACGAGCAGCGTCACGATCAGCGGCGTCACCTACTCGGTCGCAGAGTCCGGGGTCAGCCTGAGGGTGACGCGGACGAGCGGCGACGCGCTCAGCGACGGCGTCAGCGCGACGTTCACGGTCGACTCGCAGCCGACGGTGACGAACGTGACGTCGGCGAAGGCGAACGGCTCCTACACGGTCGGCGAGGTGATCGACGTCGACGTCGTCTTCTCCGAGCCCGTGACCGTGACCGGCACACCGCAGCTGGAGCTGGAGACCGGCACGACCGACCGGCAGGTGAACTATCTCTCCGGCTCGGGGACGGCGACGCTCACCTTCCGCTACACGGTCGCCGCGGGAGACACCTCCGGCGACCTCGACTACACCGGCACGACCGCGCTCACGCTCAACGGCGGCACGATCCGGAACGCCGCCTTGGTCAACGCGGTGCTCGATCTCCCCACTCCGGGCGCCGCCGGCTCGCTCGGTGCCAACAAGGCGCTCGTGATCGACACCGCGACGCCGTCAGTGACCTCGATCGTCCGCGCCGACCCGAGCCCGACGAATGCCGCCTCGGTCGACTTCACCGTCACCTTCGACGACGACGTCAGCGGCACCGTCACCGCCGCCGACTTCGCGCTCACCACGACCGGCTCGGCCGCCGGCACGATCGGGGCGCCCACGACCAGCGACGGCATCGTCTGGACCGTCCCCGTCTCGAGCATCAGCGGTGACG
>JBBDQR010000145.1:0-6248 GCA_040905885.1 Gaiellaceae bacterium
CGCGCAACGTCACCGGGACGACGCTCTACGTCGACTCGGGCTTCCACGCGATGGGTATGTAGAGGCGGTTCGGGAGGGCGGCCTCGGCGCCTGGAAGTGGCTTGCTCAAGCCGTTTGTGGCGCTCCGAAAGCCCTGCTAGACGCACATTCTCCCGGCGTGATTAACCCGAGCCCTCCCGCCGTAGGTACGCGGCGCGGCTGGGGCTGAGAGCTCCGCGGTCGTCCTCGTGTTGTCATGGTGATGGCACGGCGTGGTTAATCGCCGATCGGGAGGGCGCGGACGCGGATCCGTTCGGGCTCGAAGACGACCACGCTTCCTTTGGCAAGGTCCTGTTCGATCGCCGGCAGGTTCGCGAGCAGCAGCGCCGCCTGCTGCTCGGGGCGGCGCTCGGTTCCGCGGCGGAAGAGCACCACCGACGGGAGCCGTTCGCCGCGGAGCGCGAGCAACGTCCCGAAGTCGGTGTCCGCCGAGACCAGCACGCGGTCCTCGTCTCGGGCTCGCTCGAAGATCTCCTCGTCGCTCGCTGACTGCATCGCGTAGTCGCGGACGTGCGCGACGTCGTGCCCGGCCGCAGCCAGCCGCTCTGCGACGAGCGGGGAGAGCGGGTTGTCGAGCAGGAACCTCAACCGGCGGCGATCGGGAGCTCGCGCTCCCGCACCGCCTCGGCCGCGTAGCGCAGCGCCTGATCGATGTCCTCGGTCTCCAGATCCGGGTAGGCGGCCAGGATCTCCGGTCTGCTCATCCCGTCAGCGACCATTCCGACGACCGTGGCGACCGGGATGCGCAGCCCGCGGATGCAGGGCACGCCGCCCATCTGGTCAGCTCGCACGGTGATCCGATCGAAGGCCACGTTCGCATCAGAGTACGCGAACCGCGGGCTGGCAGCACGCTACGAGGTCACCAGCTCCTGGACAGCCGCCACCTGCCCGGCACTCGGCAACGCGGCGCTGCTCGCCGACTACGTCTACGACTACGCCAACCGGCTCGCCGCCAGCCGCAGCTACAACGGCGCCGGCACCCTCACCGACAGCGCCGACTACGTCAACGACCCGCTCGACCGGCCCGTGCGCCAGACGGAGACCCACGGCGCCGCCACGACCACGACCGAGTTCACCTACATCGGCATCTCCAACGCCCTCTCGAAGGAGACCCTCACCGGCGTCACCAACACCACCAAACGCTACGCGTACGACGCCCACGGGCTCCGCTCCACCATCACCGACGGCGCCAACCGCTACAGCTACCTCTACGACGCGCACGGCTCCGTCAGCCTACTCCTCGACCAGAACAACGGCCTCAAGGCCTCCTACGGCTACAGCGCCTACGGCGGCAAGAACACGGTCCTGACCAAGACCGCGTCCGGCTTCAACGCAAGCGCCAATCCCTACACCTACACCGGCAAGCGCTTCGACACCGGCTCTAACACCCTCGACATGGGCGCCCGCCGCTACTCCGCCACGACCGGCCGGTTCCTGCAGCAAGACCTCTACCACGGCGCCCTCAACAACCTGAACCTCGCCAGCAACCCACTCCTCGCCAACCGCTACCTCTTCACCGGCGCCAACCCGATCAACAACGTCGAAGCTGACGGCCACGCCTTCTACTCGGCTCAGGCGCTTGTCGATGGTGCGAGCGTCAGTTACTGGCAGTCGATCGCCCCGCCGGAAGGACACCCGCCTCCGTGTGTCGACCGATGCCCTGCTCAGGAGCCTGAGTCCGCGCCCGAGGTATTCCCTTATGCTGACAATCCCGATCCGGGGCAATCTTCTTCGCGAGGAATTACCGCCGCGGACATCAGGTGGTGTGGGAGTCACCCGTTCGAGTGCGGACTCGTGTGGGCCTTTCGTGATGAGGCCTACGATGCGGAGGAGCACTTTGCGAAAATCGGCATTCTTAGCCTCGCGATCGATCGGACCGGTGACGCTTTCCGCCACGCGTACTGGATGGGTCTGATCACGCTTGCGTTGGGTGAATCCGTCGCAAAGACCGTCGGCGATAACCACGAAAAGAGCGATCCTCGTAAGGATCCTCTCGGCCCTCTGCACTGGCGAAATGCTCGTAGCATGGATCTCCACAATAATGCGATTGGCAGATCAGTAGCGACGAGTCTGACGGGTGGAGTTGCCAGCCTCGCTATGGTGAGTGAATTTCGAGATACACTGTTGTATCTGCTCCTCCAGCAAGCACGGCCAGGTGGGAGACTCTGGGTCCTGGGATCGTACAGCTCGTGCTATGAGCTGCGAACGGTTAGCGGCCGGCCTGTTAGGGACAACGATTGCACGGGAGTGTAAGGTGGACCAAGACCGCGGTCTCGAGTCTCGGAGGAACCAGAGGAACGAGATCCCTCTTACGTACGATGTGAGGGCGACCGAGGGAGCTGGGTGATCCGCCCGGTGCGTAGGAGACGAGTAGTCGCCGCCCTAGGTGCGGCTGTGGCTCTCGTCGCCATGGCGGTGGCGGCCGTAGCCGCAGAGCCCCTCTGGCGCGAGGAACATCCTGCCTCGGTGAGTGTCGAGAGCAGCCGCGCCTGCCTAGTGGCCTCACACTTCGACGTCACCGCGTGGGACGCACGGCGGTCGGGCGGCTACGTGGACGTGCTCGAGGTCGCAACGGGCTCTCACGAGTTCCTGGTGCGCGTGCATGTGGCTGACACCGAGGACGATGCGAGAGATGCCGCAGACTTTCTCGCGCTGGATAGCCGACGCATAGAGCGTCAGGGTACGGTCGTTTATCAGTGGGGGCTTGCATCGGCGGACCAAAGACGCGCTATCCATCAGTGCATTGACGGTTCACGTCGCTAGAGGACATCATGGCGCGCTCGTTCATGAGCCCGTGGGCCTAAGCACGATCGCATCGGCCTGGTAAACCTCGCCTTGTCCGGACCCTCTCTGTCGGAACTCCTCCATCTGGCCCAGGCCGTCTGAGGAGCCAGACTGGGGTGATCGATAGGCGCGAAGCGCTAGGGCGTGGAGCAGATCGGGGCTAAGCCTTCGCATACGCGAGGGCTGCTCTCGGGGTCTCCCGCGCCGCTTCGGTATGGTCGTCGAGGCCTCTTCCGGTGATGTCATCGTGATGACAAGGAACCGAAAGCCTCGGGAAACCCCTGCAAATCCGCCCCTTTGAACCACGCGATGGGCATGTAGCGCGCCGCCGGCTTGTACGCGATCACGAAACGTGCTTTGTTGGACCGGTGATCGCAGGCTCGAGGAGGGAGAGGGAGTGCGCAAGCTGAAGCTGCCGTCGCCGGCCATGGTCGTCGCGTGCATCGCGCTGGCGGTGGCGTTGAGCGGCGCGAGCTACGCCGCGGTCAAGCTGCCGCGGAACTCCGTCGGTACGCAGCACCTGAAGAACGGCGCCGTCAGCACCGCCAAGCTGAAGAACGGCGCCGTCACCGCCGCGAAGCTGAGGGCGAACGCCGTCGGCGCGGCCAAGCTTGCGGCCAACAGCGTCGACGGGTCCAAGCTCGCCGCCAACAGCGTCGACTCGTCCAAGGTCGTCGACAACAGCATCGGCTCGGCCGACATCGCGGACGGCGCGATCGCGGCGGGCGATCTCGCCCCGGGAACGCTGCCCGCGTCCTCGGCGCCGGGCCCGCAGGCCTTCGCCCGCGTCGCGGCCAACGGCACCCTGCAGCCGAACGTGGCCGGGTTCGCGCCCCAGGTGAAGGGCATCGACGCCGGGGACCTCGTCAAGGGCGAAGCGGGCGCGGCAACGGGGACATACTGCTTCGGCAGCCTGGGCTTCAAGCCGGCGAGCGCGGTCGTGTCGCTCGACAACGCCGATGCGGCCGCCGCCGACCGGAACCTCGTCGCGAGCGTCGCCGTCGACCGGGGAGAGGATCTCGGCGACTGCCCGGCGACGCACAACGACGCCCGCGTCCGGATCGTCGACGGGAACACCGGGGCGGCGCAGGACGGCCGGTTCTTCATCTGGTTCATGAGGTGACCCTGGGAGCTTCTTGGCGGCCGTAGAGCGTCACCGGCCCGTCGCGGGCGACCTCGCGCCAGCCCTGGCGTCGTAGCGAGGCCTGCGCGCGCGCGAGGCACGACGCCGGGACCAGCGGGCTCGCACGGTAGAGGCCGCCGTGGACGACGATGGAGCGGATCCCGAGGTCGCTCGGGATCAGGCCGATCCCGCAGTTCAGGCGGTCGAGCCGCTGGAGGACGGCGGCCGCCTCGGTCGGCGCCGTCGTCGAGTAGCCGCCGAGGCGCTGCTCCGCGCTCTGCATCCCGTAGTAGAGGTAGACGCTGTTCCAGTGGCGCTCCGCCGGGAAGACGGGCAGCTCGAGCACCCGGCCCGGCGCGCCCGCGTAAGCGAGGTTCGCCGGGTCGGCCTCGGAGGCTCCGTAGGCCGGGATGCGCAGGTCGACGAACACGACCACGAGCGCCGCCGCGACCACGAGCGGGTGCGGCCGTCGCGCGAGGACGACGGCGACGAGCGCGGCGATCGCGAGCGCGGCGATCGGCAGCAGCCGCTCCGGCACCCGCGGGTAGCGGAACGGCGGCACGTAGTCCCAGAGCAGCTCGTACGTGGGCAGGTTCGTCCCGAGTGCCAGCCAGACGGGGATGAGGACGCCGAGCCCGAGCAGGGCGGCGAGGCCGTAGTCGCGCCGCCGGAGCAGCAGGACGAGTCCGGCGAGCGCGACGAGCGGCGTCAGCCAGCCCATGAAGAGCACGAACTCCGGCCCGATCGGCGGCGGGTGTCGCAGCTCGCGGAAGACGGCGTCCTGCCAGTCCGGGGAGAAGAACGACACGGCGGCGAGCGAGCGGCCGCCCTCCGCGATCGTGCCTTCCACGGCGATCTTCGAGACGGCCACGCCCGCGGCGACGGCCGGGACGGCGGCCGCAACCGATCCGAGCGCCCGCCCCCGCACGGCCCCGTACGCGACGGCCAGCGGGATCGCGCCCAGCGCCAGGTGCAGCTGCCCGGAGAGCGGGATCGCCGCGAGCGCCAGAGCCGCCAGCGCGAACCGCCGCCGCTCGAGCGCCCACAGGATCCCCGGCAGCAGGGCCGAGATCGGCCCCAGCAGGTGGCCCGTGCTCTGCGCGACCCGGTACGGGAAGACGCAGAAGACGAGGCCGCCGGCGAGCGCCGCGCCGCGCGGCAGGCCCAGCGACCGGAGCCAGCCGTAGGCGAGCCCGCCGGCCAGCACGTAAGAGCCGAGAACCAGCACGTTCCAGGCGGCGACCGGGCCGGCCGCGGCGAACACCGGCCAGAGCGGGAGGCCGAAGAGCCAGCCCTGGAAGACGGCCACCCCCTCCGTCACCGGCCGGAAGGAGTACGGGTCGCTCCAGGGCGCCGCCAGGTGCGCGAGCCGGTGGCCCGCGAGCCAGAGCTGGTAGGTCACCTGGAGGTGGTCCCCGGCCGCGGCCTCGCCGTGGCCGGGCTCGGCGAGCGCGAGAAACCTCGAGTCCGCGTGCCGGAGCGCCGGCCACGTGACCGCCGCGCCGGCGGCCGCGTAGAGCGCTACGACGAGGCCTGCAGTGTCCGCGCGGCCGCGAGGAGCTCGTCGAAGTCCGGCACCTCCGCGGATTCGTAGGCCCATGCGCCGCGGACCGTACCGTCCGTGTCGACGAGGAACGCGCTCCTCCGCGCGACCCCCTGCAGCTCGCGGTAGGTGTGGGACACGCCGAAGCCCTCGGTCGCCTCCCCGTTCCAGTCGGAGAGGAGCGTGAAGGTCAGGTCGAGCACCTGCGACCAGGCGATGTGCGTGTACGGCGAGTCGCGGGAGACCCCGTAGACGGCGACGCCGGCCTCGTCGAACTCCGGGCTCCTGTCACGCAGGAGCGTCATCTCGTCCGTTCAGGTGGACGAGAAGTCGAACAGGTAGAAGAGGAGGAGCGCCGGCCGGTCCTCGACGACCCGCGGCAGCGGCACCGGCTCGCGAGGCGCGGCGAAGACCGTCGCGTCCGGGATCAGGTCGCCCTGGCCGAGCACGGCGCGAGCCTACTTCGTCACGCGCAGGCTGTTGAGGATGGCCGGCGCAGTGGGGCCGCCGACTCTCTCGCGGTTATCGGACGGCCGGAATCGCAGCGGAGACAGCCGCGCATTCCGGCCGTCGCGAGGCGTGGCTCCCTGGTCGGGGTGCCTCGGCCGGAGCGCCTGGCGCGCAGCGCCACGCGCGCAGGCCGGGTTGAGCCTTGGGCGTCGGGGCACCGGGCGTCAGTCCATCGCCGAAGGCCGGCTCCGCCGGCCGAGAGGCGACGGCGCAGCTCGCACAGCGGCCGGCAGCCTATCGTGGCGGAAC
>JBBDQR010000145.1:6258-20077 GCA_040905885.1 Gaiellaceae bacterium
CCCCCCCCCCCCCCCCGCGCCTCGGTCGCGTCCGCGAGCTCGCGCGCGACCTCGACGACGTCGCGGTTCGCGTTCCAGGTGCGCAGCTGGCGGTCGGCGCCGTTGCCGCGGGAGAGGATCTCCCGCACGCCCTCGAGCTCCCGCTCCGAGCCGAGCTCCTTCGCGTGCGGCTCGACGGCTCGGAGGGCGCGGCGGACGAGCTGGGCGGCGGGGACCCGGTTGCGCCGCCCCGTGGCGAGGTCCATCAGCGGCGCCTCGAGCCCGTAGCGGGCGGCGAGCCACTTGTTCTCCGTCGTCAGGATCCGGTGGTAGGAGGGGATCTCCTCGCCCCGGTCGTGCTGCTCGCAGTAGTACTTCGTCAGCGCCTGGCAGTAGGCGGTCAGCGCGACCGCGTCCTCGACCCGCGTGACGGCGTCGCAGACCCGGAACTCGACCGTGCCGAGCCGCGGGTGGAGGCGGATGTCCCACCAGATGTGCGTGTAGTCGGCGATGCAGCCGGTCTTCTCGAGCTGGCCGACGACGGCGGCGAAGTCGGAGTAGTCGCGGAAGCGCGGCGGCGGGCCCGAGCGCGAGAAGGCCGCGAAGACGGCGCTCCGCGTCGAGGCGAGCCCGGTCGGCTCGCCGCGCCAGAAGGGCGAGTTCGCCGACAGGGCGAGCAGCGGGGCGAGGTGGGGGAGGAGGCCGTTGACGACCTGGACCGCCTTCTCGGGGTCGTCGACGGCGACGTGGACGTGCAGGCCGAAGATCAGCTCGCGCCGGGCGATGTACTGGAGCTGGTCGACGAGGTTGCGGTAGCGGTCGCGGGCCGTGATGCGTTGCCGCTCGAAGAGCGAGAACGGGTGGGTGCCCGCCGAGCCGACCCGCAGGCCCTTCTCGCGGGCGGTCGTCGTGACGAAGCCGCGCAGCTGCCGCAGCTCGTCGAAGACGTCGGAGGCCGTGCGGCAGACCGGCGTGGCGATCTCGACCACCGACTGCATCAGCTCCGGCTTCACGCGCGCCTCGAACTCGTGCCCGGCCATCGCCCCGAGCACCGTGTCGATGTGCTGCACGAGGTCGAACGTCTCGCCGTCGAGCAGCATGTACTCCTCCTCGACTCCGAGCGTGTACGGGTCGCCCTGGCCGAAGCGATGCTCGAGCACGCTCCCGCCCTCGGCGAAGTCGCCGCCGGTGATCGAGGCCGGGTAGATCTGCCGGTCCAAGGGCTCAAGTATCTACCCTGCGCCGCGCGTGGAAGCACTCGCCCAGATCGACGACTGGGGCGCCGAGCACGCGGCGGCCGCGCTCGTCCGCCCGGGTCGCGAGCCCGTCCTGCACGGCGACGCGGAGCACGTCTTCCGCTGGGCCTCGGTGACGAAGCTCCTCACCGCCTACGCGCTGCTGGTCGCGCTGGAGGAGGGAGTGGTCGACCTCGACGACCCGGCCGGGCCGCCCGGCTCGACCGTCCGCCACCTCGCCGCGCACGCCTCGGGGCTGCCCTTCGAGGGCGACGGCCCGCCGATCGCGCAGCCCGGGCAGCGCCGGATCTACTCGAATCCCGGCTTCGAGGCGCTCGCCGACGCGGTCGCGGCGGCCGCCGGGATGCCGTTCCGGGACTACCTCCGCGCGGCGGTCTGCGACCCGCTCGGCCTCGCGGGCGACCTGCGGGGCTCGCCCGCGGCGGAGTACTTCGGGCCGCCGGCCGACCTGGTCGCCTTCGCGCGGGAGCTGCTCGAGCCGCGGCTGATCGCCCAGGAGACGCTCGCCGAGGCGACGGATGTCGTCTTCCCGGGCCTCTCGGGCATGCTGCCGGGCTTCGGCCGCTGGGACCCGAACGACTGGGGGCTCGGCTTCGAGCTCAAGGACGCCAAGCGGCCGCACTGGACGGGCGCCCGGAACTCCTCGCGGACCTTCGGCCACTTCGGCGGCAGCGGCACCTTCCTCTGGGTCGACCCGGAGCTGGACGCCGCGCTGGGCGTGCTCACCGACCGGGAGTTCGGGGACTGGGCGCTCGAGGCGTGGCCGCGCCTCTCGGACGCGGCGATCGCCGAGCTGTCGTAGTGGTCTCCACCGCGAGCACGGCCCGCTCGGCCGGCTGCAAACCGTCGCATCTCGTCGTCCCTCAGCCCTTCCCCACGAAGTGCTCCGCACTTCGCGGGGGCCCCGGGGGTCGCGCCCGTAGCCCTGAGGCTACGAGCGCTCCCTGCGTCCTAGAGCTGCTCGGTTTTCGCGCGGCCGATCATGACCGTGCCCACGGCGGCGATCACTAGTCGCTGAACAGCGGCCGCAGGAACTCGTCGAAGGTCTCGCGGTCGCAGCTCGCGACGACCGCCGGTGTCAGCGCGCGGACGGAGGCCGTGCGCGGGATCTCCATCGCGAGCGCCACCTCGCCGAAGTAGTCGCCCGGCTGGAGCAGCCGGCGGGCGCCCATGTTCTCCTGGCTGACGGCGAGCATCCCGCCGAGGACGACGTAGAACCGCTCGCCCGGCTCGCCCTCCCGGATCACCGCGGCGCCGGGCGCGAGCTGCTCGCGATCCATGCAGGCGGCGAGCTTCGTCAGCGTCTCGCCGGGCAGCTCGGCGAGCAGCCCGATCCGGGCGAGCTCGGCGACGGTAGCGGGCACGAAACGGGGGCTCACGTTTGTATCGTGGCCGAAATGGCCGGGCTCCACGACTGGAGATGGTGTCCGCGCTGCCGGGGCGAGCTCGAGCGCGGCGAGGGGAAGGTGACCTGCCCCGGCTGCGGGCTCGTCGAGTACGCGAGCTCGGAGCCGACCGCGAGCGCGATCGTGCGCGACGAGGCCGGTCGCCTGCTGCTCGCCCGCCGGGGCGCCGAGCCCCACCTCGGCAAGTGGGACCTGCCGGGCGGCTTCCTCGAGGAGGGCGAGCACCCGCTCGACGCGGTCAGGCGGGAGCTGCGCGAGGAGGGCGGCGTCGAGATCGAGCCGCTCGAGCTGGCCGCGATCGAGATGGACGTGTACGGCAGCGACGACGGCTCGCCCTGGACGCTCAACCTCTACTGGGAGGCGCGGATCGCCTCCGGCGACCCCCAGCCGGCGGACGACGTCAGCGAGCTCCGCTGGTTCGCGCCCGGCGAGCTGCCGGAGGACGACGAGATCGCCTTTCCCAACGTCGCCCGCGTGCTGGCGCGCTTTCGGGGTAGTCCGGACGCCACCGCAAGATGAGCCGAACGGCCCATGGTGGTCGTCCGGTCGCGGCGGAATCATTCCGGAATGGAAGAGAGGCGCCTCCACCAGATCCAGGACGAGCTGACGGACGGCTGGCTCGAGGACTGGGCGGGCGCGGGCGTCGCGGAGATCGAGGCGTATCTCGCGAAGCACGCCGCCTTCCTCTCCTACCTGGAGACGCACGAAGCGGCTTAGGTTTTCGCTCCGCCGGGAATAGCTGCCCGGCGTGAAGCTGAGCTATCGCGCGCGTCCGCGCCGGTCGCGTACCCCGAGAAAGAAGAGGCCCGAGGGCTAGGCCAGGCCGAGTGAGCGCTCGAGCGCCGACTTCGGCTGCGCGCCGATGGCGGCGGCCGCCGGCTCGCCGTCCTTGAAGAGGACGATCGTCGGGATCGAGGCGATCCCGTAGCGCTGGGCGAGGCCTTGCTCCTCGTCGATGTTCACCTTGACGAGCCGGAGCTCGCTCCCGCGCTCCTCGGCGATGCGGTCGAGCACGGGCGCGACCGCGTGGCACGGCCCGCACCACTCCGCCCAGAAGTCGACGATCACGGGCTTCTCGCTCTTGATGACTTCCTCGTCCCAGGTCTGCTCGGTCACTGCTGTCGCCATGAATCCCTTTCGTCCGTCGGTTCCAAGACCTCTAAACGCTACGGGGGGGCCCGGACTTCCCGCTCTACAATCGCCGGATGGAGGCCTTCTCGCCGCTGCCCGCGGTTCCCGACCATCCCGCGCTCGAGCTCGAGATCCTCGAGCGCTGGGAGCGCGAGCGGACGTTCGAGCGGCTGCGCGAGCAGAACCGCGGCGGGCCCACGTTCAGCTTCATGGACGGGCCGATCACGGCCAACAACCCGGCCGGTGTCCATCACGGGCACGGCCGGACGCTGAAGGACGTCTTCCAGCGCTACAAGGCGCTACGCGGCTTCGACCAGCGCTACCAGAACGGCTTCGACTGCCAGGGCCTGCACGTCGAGGTGGAGGTCGAGAAGTCCCTGGGCCTGAACTCGAAGCGCGAGATCGAGGAGTACGGGCTCGCCGAGTTCGCGCGCCGCTGCCGCGAGCGGGTCGCCCACTTCGCCTCCGTGCAGACCGAGCAGTCGAAGCGGCTCGGCATGTGGATGGACTGGCCGAACTCGTACTACACCTTCAGCGACACCAACATCGAGTACATCTGGCGCTTCCTGAAGGAGGTGCAGCGCCGCGGCTGGCTCTACCTCGGCCACCGCTCGACCCAGTGGTGCCCGCGCTGCGGCACCTCCCTCTCGCGCCACGAGCAGTCGGGCGAGGAAAACTATGAGGAGCTCGAGCATCCGTCGCTCTACGTCCGCTTCCCGCTCTCCGGCCGTGAGGGCGAGTCGCTCGTCGTCTGGACGACGACGCCGTGGACGCTGCCGGCCAACGTCGCGGCCGCGGTTCATCCCGAGGCCGAGTACGGCCGCCGTGAGAGCGGCGACTGGGTCGCGGTGGAGGTCTTCCCGTCCGACACGTACGTGGAGCGGAAGCGCGGGTCGGAGCTCGTCGGCTGGCAGTACGCGGGGCCCTTCGACGACCTGCCGGCCCAGCAGGAGGTCGTCCACCGAGTGATCCCGTGGGACGAGGTCTCGCTGACCGAGGGGACCGGGATCGTCCACATCGCCCCGGGAGCGGGCTCGGAGGACTTCGAGCTCGCGCGCGTCCACGGCCTGCCCGTGCTGGGGCCGATCGACGAGTCGGGCCGCTTCGTCGCCGGGTACGGCGACTTCGAGGGCCGCACGACGGAGGCCGTCGCGGAGCCCGTCGTCGAGTCGCTCCGGGAGCGCGAGCTGCTCGTCGAGGCGGGGACGATCAAGCACCGCTATCCGATCTGCTGGCGCTGCCGGACGCCGCTCGTCTTCCGCGTCGTCGACGACTGGTTCATCTCGGCGGACGAGATCCGTCAGCCGATGCTCGAGGCGAACGACACCGTCGCCTGGCAGCCGCCGCAGTACAAGAAGCGGATGGACGACTGGCTGCGGAACATGGGCGACTGGAACATCTCCCGCAAGCGCTACTTCGGTCTGCCGCTGCCGTTCTACCCGTGCTCCTGCGGGCACCTGAACGTGATCGGCTCGCGCGCGGAGCTCGAGGAGCGGGCGGTCTCCGGGCTCGACCAGCTGGAGGAGCTGCACCGGCCCTGGATCGACGCGGTGCGCGTCCGCTGCGAGCAGTGCGACGCCGAGGTCGAGCGCATCCCCGAGGTCGGCGACGCCTGGCTCGACGCCGGCATCGTCCACTTCTCGACCCTCGGCTGGCAGAACCCGAAGTGGGTGGAGGGCGGCAACGCGACCGGGTCGGCCGCGGGGCTGACCGGCGCCGACCTGCCCGACCACGTGTACTGGGAGCGCTGGTTCCCGGCCGACTGGGTCTCGGAGATGCGCCAGCAGATCCGGCTGTGGTTCTACTCCCAGTGCTTCATGGCTGTGACGCTCGACGGGCGCCAGCCGTACCGGAGCGTGCTCACCTACGAGAAGGTGCTCGACGAGACCGGGCGCGAGATGCACAAGTCGTGGGGCAACGCGATCGAGCTGAACGACTCGCTCGAGCGCATGGGCGCCGACGTGATGCGCTGGCTCTACTGCGAGCAGAACCCGAGCCAGGACCTGCGCTTCGGCTACGGGCTCGCCGACGACGTCAAGCGGCGGCTGCTCACGCTCTGGAACTCGGCGCGCTTCCTCGTCGACTACGCGCGGATCGAGGGCTTCACGCCGCGCTACGAGGATCTCGCCGGCGGGCCCGTGGACGCGGCGCTGCAGCCGCTCGACCGCTGGCTGCTGGCGCGCGTGCAGGCGCTCGTGGACGAGGCCGAGCAGGCGTACGAGGCCTACTGGACGCCCGGGGTCGTGCGCGCCTTCGAGGCGTTCGTCGACGATCTCTCGAACTGGTACATCCGGCGCTCGCGCCGCCGCTTCTACGGGGACGACGACGTCGCGTTCAGGACGCTCTGGTACGCGCTCGTCCAATCTCTGCGCGTGGTCGCCCCGGTGATGCCGTTCCTGGCCGAGCACCTGTGGGAGAACCTCGTCGGGCGCGACTCGGTCTTCCTGGCCGGCTGGCCCGACGCCGTCGAGCCGCTGCACGACCGGGCCCTGCTGGCGGAGATGGACGAGGTGCGCGAGGTGGTGGAGCTGGGGCGCCAAGCGCGCGACGCCGAAGGCATCAAGCTACGTCAGCCTCTCCGGCGCGCCTTCGTTTACGGCTCCGATGTAGCCGAGCGTTGGGCCGATCAGATAAGGATGAGCTCAGGGTCAAAGAGCTGGAATTCCAAGAGCGCCCACTCGTCCGCTTCACCTACAAGCCTAACCTGCGGACGCTGGGACCACGCCTGGGGAAGGACCTGCCGAAAGTCAGAGACGCTCTTGCGAGGGCCGAGTTTGACAGCCTCCCAAATGGCGGAGTCCGCGCCGCTGGGCATGACTTGGGGCCGGAGGACATCCTCGTTCAGCGCCAAGCCGAACCGGGCTGGGCGCACGGCGAGCGCTTCTCGGTCGGAATTGATGCCCGGCTCGACGACGACCTCCGCAGGGAAGGCCGCGTGCTCGACCTGATCCGTCAGCTGAACGAGCTTCGCCGCCAGGCCGGGCTCGAGCTGACCGACCGGATCGTCGTCCGCCTGCCCGCCGAGCACGCCGACCTGGTGGAGCAGCACGAGGACTGGATCAAGGACGAGGTGCTCGCCGTCCGGATCGAGCTGGACGGCGCGACCGGCGAGCCCGCCGTCGAGAAGGCGCCCTAGCTAGGCTCCCTATCTGTATCGATCGGAGCCCTTGCGTTTACGGCGTTCGCCGGAGTCCTCACCAGAGGGTTCGCTGAGGGTCGAAGCGGAGCAGGCGCGCATCCTTCGTGACCAGGGGCGCGTCGTGTGCGCGGGCGGTGGCGTAGATGATCCGGTCGCCGGGATCGCCGTGGAAGCCCTTTCGCTCGAGCAGGGCTGCGGCGACGGCGATGTCGGCCGTCAGCGACAGCTCTTCGACCCTGTCCTGCGCGAGAGCCTGGCGCGCCCACTCCGCGGAATCTCGGTCCACGGTGATGCGGCCTCGCTCGGCGAGCACGACGAACTCGAAACAGCTGATCGTGGCCACGCCGATCCTCTCTGCCCCCGCGATCGTGTCCCGGGCGCTGCGCGACAGCTTCCGCGGGCTCTCAGTCCACCACACCCAGGCGTGGGTGTCGAGGACGATCAGAGCTTGTCGACCTCCCAGTCGTCCAAAGGCGCGATGAGCTCTTCGTCGCTGACGTTGTAGACGATGCTTCCGAGTAGCGACGGCGGCTCCTCGACAGGAAGAACACGGGCGACGGGCTTGCCGCGTTTCGTGACCACGATCTCTTCCCCCGTCGCCGCGACTCTGTCGAGGAGCGCCAGGCACTGGGCCTTGAACTTGCCCGCTGCGATCTCTCTGGCCACGTCCATGGTCACAGTACCATAGTCACATCGGCCGGACCCTGACAAGATGCCGGATTCGGACCTGTCCCGGTTAGTCGCCGGAAACGAAGAAGATCCAGTCGCCGTCCGGCTCGATGCCGGCGCGCCAGCCGAGATAGCCGCCGCCCGGCACGAACGTCGCCGCGTCCGGCGGCAGCCGCCTCAGCAGCTCACGCTCGTAGTCCGTGATCTGCTCCTCGGTCTTGTCGTACGCGAACGGCCAGACGTAGATGCCGTGGCTGAGCGTGTACGGCAGCTCGAGGATCGCCGCCAGCGCGGCCAGCGGCTGCTCGCCGTTGGCCTCCAGCCGGCGCCAGTACGCCGCCGGCCCGCCCTCGACCGCGCCGCCGAACGTGTAGCTGAACGGATCGGCCGCTAGGGCAGCCACGGCGTCCGCGTCTCCGGACTCCGTCGCCTCCCGGATCGCCTGCCGCTTCGCCTCCACGGCCGCGGGCACGCCGACGGCCTCGGCGACCGTCACCGTCTCGGCAGCGCCCCCGCCGCACGCAGCGAGCGCGAGGAGGGCTAGGCCGACTGCGATTCCGCGAGCTCGAGCTCGCGCCGAAGCTCCACCGGCAGCCTGAACGTCACGTCCTCCTGGACGAGCTGGTACGGACTGATGTCGTCGATCCCCCGCTCCCGGAACCAGTCGCAGACGCGGACGACGAGCCTCTCCGGCGCCGAGGCTCCCGACGTGATCCCCACGATCCGGGGCCCGTCGAGCCACGCCTCGTCGATCTCGCTCTCGTCGTCGACGAGGTACGCCTCGACCCCGAGCGCCCGCGCCACCTCGACCAGCCGGTTGGAGTTGGACGAGTTCCGCGACCCGATCACGAGCAGCAGGTCGATCTCGTGGAGCATCTCCTTCACCGCCCACTGCCGGTTGGAGGTCGCGTAACAGATGTCCTCCTTCTTGGGCGCGTAGATGTCGGGGAAGCGGCGGCGGAGGGCCGTGATCACGTGCTGCGTCTCGTCGACCGAGAGGGTCGTCTGCGTGATGTAGGCGAGCCGCGCCCCCTCCGGGACATCGAGCCGGTCCACGTCCTCGGCCGACTCGACGAGGATGATCGAGTCCGGCGCCTCGCCCATCGTCCCCTCGACCTCCTCGTGCCCCTCGTGGCCGATGAGGACGATCGTGTAGCCCTCGGCGGCGTAGCGCTTCGCCTGCGAGTGCACCTTGGTCACGAGCGGGCAGGTGGCGTCGATCTGCCGGTGGCCGCGCACCGTCGAGTTCGCGTACACGGAGGGCGCGACGCCGTGCGCGGAGAAGACGATCACCGAGCCGTCCGGCACCTCCTCCTCGCTGTCGACGAAGATCGCGCCGCGTTCCTCGAGGTCGCGGACGACGTGGATGTTGTGGACGATCTGCTTGCGGACGTAGACCGGCGCGCCGTAGTGCTGGAGCGCCAGCTCGACGGTGTCCACCGCGCGCTCGACGCCGGCGCAATATCCCCGAGGAGAAGCAAGCAGGACCTTCTCGACAGTAATTCCCATTGGGAGGAGCTTAGCCTTGGGACGGCAAAGCTGGCCGCCGCCTGCCTTAGTAAGAAGGCCTGCCGCTCGGGGGGGTCGGCGCGGCAGGCCTCCTCAGATTGCTCACCGCCGCCGCAAGGCCAGGTTCGCGCGGCGGCGGTTCGCATCGCCCAGTGGCGATGACGTTAGTGCCGGTTGACTACCGGATCAATAGGCCGCCCGGCCCATCTTTGCAAGCCGCGCGAACGCAGGTTTCTCCGCGCATTTCCCTATCATGGCGTGGGGCCAGGTGAACGAGGAGACACAGGCGCTCTTCCTGAACGCAGTGCCGCTGCTCGGGGTCGCGGCGGTCTACCTCGTCGCGTCCGCGGCCATCGTCCCGGGGATCTGGCGCGAGCGGCGCAGGCTTCGCGACCCCGAGGTCTCGCTGGCGCTCGTCTTCCCGATGCTCGGGATCGGCGCCGCCCTCGTCGCCGCGGTGATCGTCGTCGAGCGGCAGCCGCTGGGGAACGTCTGGATCGGGCTCGCCGCGACGGTGGTCGCCGCCCTCCCGGCCGTTGCCTTCCTGGTCAACTGGGGCCAGCGCTCGCAGCTCCTGACCGCTTCGAGCCGGGTCCGCGAGGCCGCAGAGCTCGCGAGCGCCCACGAGCGGCAGCGCGAGCTCGTCAACGCGTACACGAGCGTCCTCTCCCGGCTCGACGACGAGGAGTCGATCGCGCGGCGGCTCACGGAGAGCGTCGCGGCGCTGCTCGGCGCTGAGTTCTCGGCACTTGTGCTGCACGAGGGGGACGCGACCCGCGGCGTGCATGCGCAGCTCGACGGCGAGGAGGTGCCCTGGTGGCCGGAGCTGCGGCTCGACCTCGGCGAGCCGTCCGCGATCGCGAGCGCAACGTTCGAGGCGGCCCCGTTCGCGGTCTACGACGTCCAGTCCTCGCCGTACGTGAACCGGCAGGTCGCCGAGCAGGTCGGCGCGAAGAGCGGCGTCTGGGTGCCGCTCGTCTCCGGCGAGCAGGTGCTCGGCGTGCTGGCCGTTGCGACGACGCGCGACCTGCGCTCGTTCACGCCCGCCGAGGTCGCGCTGCTTCAGGAGCTCGCCTCGGAGACGGCGCTCGCGATCGCCCGCACCCGGTCGGGCGAGGCGCTCGCGCGGGCGCTCGAGCGGGAACGCCTGGTCGCTCGCATCTCGCAGAAGTTCCGCTCGGAGCTCGATCTCGCCTCCCTCCTCGACGTGGCCGTCCGCGAGACCGCCGCCGCGCTCGGGGTCGCGCGCTGCTTCGTCCGGCTCGGTCGGCCGGGGGAGGAGATGCCGATGGCGGTGGAGTGGACGGTGGCGGGGCTCCAGCCGGTCGGCGAGCTCGCGCCGCGGCTGCCGGTCTCCAACCTCGCCGCCCGCGAGCGCCGCACGATCACCGTCGTGGACGTGAACGGCGACCCCCGCCTCGACGATCCCTCGCTCGGCGGCCGGGAGACGCTGCTCCGGCTGGGCTCCGCCTCGGTCGTCGCCACCCCGATCGTCGTCTTCGAGTCGCTGATCGGGGTGCTCGCGCTCCACCGGCTCGAGCCCGGCCCCTGGGCCGACGACGACATCGCCCTGATCGAGGCCGTGGCGCACGAGCTGGGCCTGGCGGTGCACACCGCGCGCCTGCTGGAGGAAAACGCGCGCCGGCTCCGCCAGCAGGTGTCCCTGCTCGAAGCGTCGCACGCAGTCACGGCCGAGTTGAGGCTCGACACCGTCCTCCAGCGGCTGGTCGACGAGGTCGCGGAGCTGCTCGGGGGGGACGCCGCCGACTGCTACCTCGTCGACAACCGCCGGGGCGTGCTTCGCTGCGCCGCGGTCAGAGGGTTGCCGGACGAGCTCGTCGGGTTCGAGTTCGCGACTACGGCGGGCCTCTCGGGGCAGGCGATCGGCCGCCGGCGGGTCGTGACCGCCGCCGAGTACGGAACCGCGCACGAGCCGGTCCCGCACGAGGAGTACCAGGGCTTCGGAAGCGCGATCGTCGCGCCGATCTCGTCGGGGGAGGAAGTGCTCGGCGTGCTGGGCGTCGGCTCGCGGCAGCCGGACCGCTTCGACGAAGCCGACGCCGACGTGATCGGAGCCTTCGCCGGCCTGGCCGCGCCCGCGCTCCGCAACGCGCAGGCCTTCGAGGAGCGCTCGCGACAGGCGCGCGTCCAGCGCGGCTTCTACCGCATTGCCAGCGTGCTCGGCGAGCCGCTCTCGCTGACCGGGACGCTCGACGCGGTCGCCCACGCCGCGGCGGACGCGCTCGGCGGCTCGTTCGCGGCCGTGCTGATGCCGCGCGGGCCCGCGCTCGCGCTCGTCGGCTCGCAGGGACTGCCGCAGCCGCTCGCCGTCGCCCTCGCGGACGGCTCGCCCGCTCTCGACGACACGCTCGCGTCGGCGCTCGCGGACGACAGGCTCGTCGCCTCGCCCGACCTCGCCGCGGACGATCGCTTCAGCCCGGAGTGGCGCGAGCTCGCCGAGAGCGCCGGCTGCCGCGCCCTGCTCGCCGTCCCCGTCCCCTCGGGCCGGGACGACGCCGGCTCCGGTCTCGTGCTGGTCGGCTTCGGGGAGGAGCGCCGCCTGGACGACGACGACCTCGAGCTCGCGCGCCATCTCGCGGGAGCGGCCAGGGGCGCGCTGGAGCGCAGCGCGCTCTACGAGGAGGAGCGCGCCGCCCGCTCGCTCGCGCAGCAGCTCGCGCGCACCGGCTCGCTGCTCGCGACGGAGCTCGATCCTGCCGCCGTGCTGGACGAGGTCGTGCGCCAGGCGCCGAGCCTCGTCGGCGCCGAGGCCTGCGCGATCCGGGTCGTCGAGGACGAGGAACTGGTCGTCACCGCCGTCGAGTCCGACGGGGACGACGGGGACCTCATCGGCTCGCGCTCTTCCGTGGCGGTGAGGCTCTCCGGCGACGTCGTCCAGTCGCGCTCGCCTGTGGCGATCGAGGACGCCTCGACGGACGAGCGCCTCGCCGAGGCCGACGCGCTGCTTCGCCTGGGCTACGTCGGCTTCCTCGGGGTGCCGCTGATCGCGCCGGAGGGCGCCGCGCACGGCGTGCTCTCGGTCTACTCGCGCCGGCCGCGCACCTGGCGGAAGGAGGAGATCGAGGCGCTCATGGCCCTGGCTGCGAACGCGTCGGCGGCCCTCTCGAACGCCGAGCTCTACCAGCGCGTCGCGGTCGAGAAGGAGCGGAGCTATGCGATCCTCGCCAACATCGCCGACGGGATCGTCGCCGTCGACCGCGAGGGCACCGTCGTCCTCTGGAACCGCTCCGCCGAGCAGATCACGGGCGTCCCCGCGCACGAGGCGGTGGGTCGCACGCCGGTCCAGGTGCTCGGCCGCACCCTCGAGTCCGAGGGCGACGCCCCGGCGGGCGACCGGCTCGTGCCGATCCTCCGCGGAGGCGAGGACGTCTGGCTCTCCCTGACCGAGGCGGTCATGCGCGACCCGGCGGGCGCGGTCGCCGGCCGCATCTTCGCCTTCCGCGACATCTCGTCCGAGCACCTCGTCGAGCAGATGAAGTCGGACTTCGTCTCGACCGTCTCGCAGGAGATCCGCCGGCCGCTGACCTCCATCTACGGCTTCGCCGAGACGCTGCTGCGCCAGGACGTCCTCTTCGGGGAGGAGGAGCGCCGGACCTTCCTCGGCTATATCGCCAGCGAGTCGGAGCGGCTGACGACGATCGTCGACGCGCTTCTGAACGTGGCCCGGCTCGACGCAGGCGACCTCCAGCTCACCGTCGTCCCGACGGACGTCCGCGCCGTCGTCTCCGAGGTTGTCGATACCCTCCGCCGCTCGGATGCCGGCGAGAACGGCCACCAGTTCGTCGTGGACGTCTCCGGCGACTCGCTGACAGCGGAAGCCGACCCCGAGCGGTTGCGGCAGGTGCTCCAGAACCTCATCGACAACGCCGTGAAGTTCTCGCCCGAGGGCGGCAGCGTGACCGTGGCCGCCCGGCGCCGCGCGGGCACCGTCGAGGTGAGCGTCACCGACGAGGGGATCGGCATTCCGTCCGGCGAGCAGGCGCGGATCTTCCGGAAGTTCTACCGGGCCGACTCGTCGCCCGGACGGGAGGGACTCGGCGGCACAGGCCTCGGCCTGTTCATCGCGCGCGGGCTCGTCGCCGCGATGGGCGGCCGCATGTGGGTGACCTCCCGCGAGGGCGAAGGCTCCCGCTTCACCTTCGAGCTGCCGGCCGCCGTGTCTGAACCCGAGCCCGAGCGGGTAGGGATCGAGCCGACCCCTGAGCTCCTGTGACTCGCGTACTGGTCATCGACGACGAACCGCCGATCCGGCTCCTCTGCCGCGTGAACCTCGAGGCGGAGGGGATGGAGGTGCTCGAGGCCGCTGACGGGCCGAGCGGGCTGGCGAAGGCCAAGAGCCGGCGGCCGGACGTGATCCTGCTCGACGTGATGATGCCCGGGCTCGACGGCTGGCGCGTGGCAGAGGAGCTGCTCGACGACCCGACGACGCAGGAGATCCCGATCGTGTTCCTCACCGCACGCGCCGAGTTCCGCGATCGGGCGCGCGGGCTCGACATCGGCGGCGTCGACTACGTGACGAAGCCGTTCAACCCGGTCGAGCTGGCCCCGCTCGTCCGGGATCTGCTCGACCGGCTCAAGGCGGGCGAGCGGGACGAGCTCCGGCGCGAGAAGATCTCCGATCTCCGCGCCCTGATGAGCACTGACTAGTGCCCCATCCAGCAATACCCTCCGGCTTCTGGCCCGCTATCACGCGGCGCGCTGCGGCGTCC
>JBBDQR010000146.1:0-19594 GCA_040905885.1 Gaiellaceae bacterium
CCCCGGGAGCGGGCATGACCGAGGCGAAGCAGCTCCCGATCCTGCCGCTCAAGGAGACCGTGGTCTTCCCCGACTCGGTCGCGCCGCTCGCGATCGGACAGGAGCGCTCGATCAGGCTCGTCGACGACGTCGTCGCGGGCGAGGACCAGACCGTCGCGCTCGTGACTACGCGCGACTCCGAGGTCGAGCATCCGGGCTTCGACGACCTCTACGAGATCGGGACGGCGGCAACGATCCACAAGCTCGTCCGCGTCCCGGACGGCACGCTGCGGATCCTCGTCCAGGGCCTGCACCGCGTCCGGATCGAACAGCCCGTCACGGACGATCCGTACCTCGTCGCGGAGGTCGTCGAGGTCCCCGACGAGGTCGAGGAGTCCCGCGAGACCGAGGCGCTCACGCGCAACGTCCAGAACCTCTTCGCGCGCGTGATCGGGCTCGTCCCGTACCTCCCGGAGGAGCTGCAGCTCGCCGCGGCGAACGTCGAAGACCCCAGCGCCCTCTGCAACCTCGTCTCCTCGGCCCTCCGCCTGGCGACCGCGGAAAAGCAGCGGCTGCTCGAGACCGCCGACGTGCGCGAGCGCCTGCGCGAGATCTCGAAGATCCTCAACCGCGAGCTCGAGCTGATGGAGCTCGGCTCCAAGATCCAGTCGCAGGTGCAGTCGGAGCTCGAGGAGAGCCAGCGCGAGTTCTTCCTCCGCCAGCAGCTGAAGGCGATCCAGCAGGAGCTCGGCGAGGGCGACGACCAGCAGGCGGAGATCGAGGAGCTGCGGACGCGCCTGGACGAGCTCGGCCTGCCCGAGGAGATCGACAGGGCGGCCCGGCGCGAGCTCTCGCGCCTCGAGAAGCTGCCGCCGGCGGCCGCCGAGTACGGCGTCATCCGCACGTACCTCGACTGGATCATCACCCTGCCCTGGTCGGAGGCGACCGAGGACGACCTCGACCTGCGCCGCGCCCGCCGGGTGCTCGACGAGGACCACTACGACCTCGACAAGGTGAAGGAGCGGATCCTCGAGTTCCTCGCCGTCGGAAAGCTGAAGAACGACCTCTCCGGGCCGATCCTCTGCTTCGTCGGCCCGCCCGGCGTCGGCAAGACGTCGCTGGGTCACTCGATCGCGCGGACGCTCGGGCGGAAGTTTGCCCGGATCTCGGTCGGCGGCGTCCGCGACGAGGCGGAGATCCGCGGCCACAGGCGCACCTACATCGGCGCGATGCCGGGGACGATCCTCCGCGCCCTGCGGGACGCGGGCGCGAGGAACCCGGTCTTCCTGATCGACGAGATCGACAAGATGGGCTCCGACTACCGCGGCGACCCGACGAGCGCGATGCTCGAGGTGCTCGACTCCGAGCAGAACTCGACCTTCCGCGACCACTACCTCGACCTGCCGTTCGACCTCTCGAAGGTGCTCTTCATCTGCACCGCGAACCAGCTCGAGACGATCCCGCCCGCGCTGCTCGACCGGATGGACGTGATCCAGCTCTCCGGCTACACCGAGCGCGAGAAGGTGCAGATCGCGCGCAAGTACCTCGTGCCGAAGCAGCTCGAGGCGCACGGGCTCACACCCAAGCAGGCGACCTTCACCGAGCGCGGCCTCACGCTCGTGATCCGCGAGTACACGCGCGAGGCGGGCGTCCGCAACCTCGAGCGCCGGATCGCCGACCTCTGCCGGAAGGTCGCGACGCAGATCGCCCAGGGGCGCTCGAAGGGCGTCCGGCTCGACGAGAAGCGCGTCCGCACGTGGCTCGGTCCCCGCCGCTTCCCCGGCGACGTGCGCAAGCGGACATCCGATCCGGGCGTCGCGACCGGGCTCGCCTACACGCCGGTCGGCGGCGACGTGCTCTTCATCGAGGCGACGGCCTACCCGGGCAAGGGTCGGCTGGTCATCACCGGTCAGCTCGGCGACGTCATGCGCGAGTCGGCCCAGGCGGCGCACTCCTGGGTGCGGAGCCACGCTGACCTGGTCGGCGTCGACGAGCAGTGGTTCGCCGAGCACGACGTCCACGTGCACGTGCCGGCGGGCGCGGTGCCGAAGGACGGGCCCTCCGCCGGCATCACGATCGCGACGGCGATCGCGTCGCTCGCAGCCGGACGCACGGTCTCGGACGGCGTGGGGATGACCGGCGAGATCACGCTCACCGGCCAGGTGCTGCCGATCGGCGGGGTGCGCGAGAAGGTGCTCGCGGCGCAGCGGGCCGGCCTCGACCGCGTGGTGCTGCCGAGGGAGAACGAGCCCGACCTCGAGGAGCTGCCGCAGGACGTGCGCGACGAGCTCGAGTTCGTCCTCGTGGACGGGATCCAGGAGGTGCTCGAGGCCGCGTTCGACAGCGCGAGACCGTCCCGGCCGCGTGCCGTGCGCGCCGCCCAGGACCGCGCCGCCGCCCAGGCTTAGTGGTCGCCACCGCAGATACGGCCGGCCCGCCCGGCTGCAAAGCGGCGGCCTCGACCGTACCTACGGCGGAGACCACTAGGATCTGTTTGCCGCATGCTTGCGGGGGAAACTGACCGCAGGCCAAGCGAAGACGAAAGGACGAGGATGGCGAGGACGATGGACAGAGCGATCGACCGAGTCTCGGACGCGAAGCCGTTCGTCGAGCGCGCATTCAACGACCAGGAGCTGCGCGACCACATCAGGGACGCCTTCATCGCCGCGCGCGACGCGTACGGCGAGCTCTTCGGCCGCACGGGGATGACGGGCGTCGCCGTACGCGCGGCGACCGACAAGGAGATCCAGGACAACCTCCGGACTGCGCTGGAGGAGCTCCGGGCTGCCGCCGACCGGCTGCAGGGGAAGGAGGAGCACAAGGCCCGGAACTCGCTGCTGCTCGTGGCGGGCGTGGCCGCGGCCGTCCTCTTCAACCCGGTCACGGGCCCGCCGGTCCGGCGCTGGCTGAAGGGTCAGCTCCAGGGCGGCTCCAGCGACGAGTTCACCTACGCGGGCGGCGACGGGGCGGCGACCTAGCGCGACTTTCCTTGACACTCGCGCGCGCTGCCGCCACTCTCCGGGAGAGGTCGGAGAGGCCGGATGAGCAGCGAGCCGGAGATGGGACGCCCCCAGGCCGTCAAGGTTCCCTGGACGGAGGCCGTGCTCGCGCTGCTCCGCGAGTGGCAGCAACGGGCCGCGATCAGCCAGGACGCGCACTACCTGATCGCAACCCGCCTCGGTCGCTCCAACCTGTGGTTCGGGATTCCCGTCGTCGTCTTCTCGACGGTCGTCGGAACGAGCGTGTTCGCGACGCTGCAGGAGAACGTGAGCGTCGGCTGGCGGATCGCGATCGGCATCGTCAGCGTCGTGGCGGCCGTGCTCGCCAGCCTCCAGACGTTCCTCCGCTTCCAGGAGCGGGCCGAGAAGCATCGGGCCTCGGCCGAGCTGTGGGCGGCGATCCGGCGCGAGATCGACCAGATGCTCGCGCTCCATCCCGACTACCTGGCGGAGCGGAGCGATCCGAAGGCCTACCTCGACCAGCTCCGCGGGCGCATGGGCGAGGTCTCGGCGCAGTCACCGGAGATCGGCGACAAGGACTGGAGCGCGGCCGAGGGACGCCACGTCGCCCGGGGCGCCGTTCCCGAGCCTTACGGAAGCTCGGCCGAGGGCGGCGGCGCCAGCGCGCGTCGCAGCGAGCCCGGCTCGAGCCCGGAGAGCGACGAGATGTCGCGGGCCGAGAGCAGGTAGGCCCCCGGCTCCGGTGCGGTCGACGGTGTCAGCGGCGGCAGCCACGCGGCGCCGGGGATGAAGCGGATGTCGTCCAGCCGCCGCCACGCGAGCAGGTACTTGTAGGGCGCGATCACGCCGTCGTACTCCAGGCTGAGCAGGCTGACCGGGTGGATCTCGAAGTGCACGTGCGGCGGCGTGGCCTCGGCGTCCCCGGAGTTGCCGACGAAGCCGAGCACGTCCCCCGCCTTCACGCGGGCGCCGTTGACGGCGAGCGGCGAGTAGGCGGAGAGGTGCGCGTAGTAGAACTCGTTCCCGTTCAGGTCGCGTAGCCAGAGTCGGTTCCCGCCGAGGTCGTTCCAGCCGACGGAGAAGACCGTGCCGTCGGCGACCGCGAGCACGGGCGCGCCGAGCGGCGCGAAGATGTCCTCGCCGTGGTGCCAGCCGACGACCGCGCGGCCGGCGCCGAACGTGTCCGTGAAGGACGCCGGCCCGTAGACCGGGAAGACGTAGCCGCCCGGGGTGAGCTCGATGTCGAGCGAGGGGAGGGGCCAGCGGAGGACACGCGGGGGAGCTCGCTTCTTCTGCCTGGCGTTCGCCTTCGGGCTCGCGGGGACCGTCGGCGTGGTGGCGGGCGGCCCGGCCGGCTGCTTGACCGGGGGCGAGGCGGCCACCGCGGCCTCGGCGAAGCCGACGTAGATGGCGCTGCCCGCGGGGAGGCCGCCGTGGTCGGCGTTCAGGTGGATCTCGAGCGCCGTGACGAAGCCCCGGAAGCCGGTCTGCGCGGGCGCCGATCCCTGCGCGAGCACGAGGGCGTAACCCCAGTCCCCGAGCGCGATGCGAGAGCCCGGCGCCGGACTCTCGATCGCCTGGCCGAGCACGTTCAGGCCGCTCACCGACGCGCCGGAGAGGTCGCCGGTCGAGCCGGCCGGGGTCGCCTGCGCGCTCGCGCGGGCGACGACGCTCGCCGCTGCGATCTCCCCGCCGAACACCGTCAGCGCCTGCACCTCGCTCGAAGCCCCGGCTGCGGCGCTCGTCTCGCCCACGCCGGTCGACGCGCTGGCCGTCAGCGCCCCGCTCGCCACGATGCTGCCGTCGCTCGGGTAGGCGAAGCCCGCGCCGAAGGAGACGGCGTCGGGCGGCGCGACGACCGAGCCGGCGATCGTGCCGGGCTGGGCGGGGACGACGATCTTGATCGCGTAGGCGCGCGCCGAGCCTCCGGCCGCGGTCGACTGAGCGCCCGCGCCGGCCGAGCCGGCTGCGAGCAGCACCGCGAGTCCCCCGACGACGGGCCAGAGCTTCCCCACAGGCACGCATTATGGGGCAAGCGCCGGAGACCTCGACCACCTCGGCCTTTCCGACCGCACCGGGACTATGTCCGTCGTCCCCCGTATTGATAATCACTATCAAGTAGCTGGTAGACTTGGCGCCGAGCGATCGATGGGACGCGCGCGAGCGAAATCCGAGCCGGTCCGGCTGCCACCGCGAGCGCGGATGACGCGCCAGCGGCGCGCCGTGCTCGAGGCGATCCGTCGCGGCCCCCGCTCCTTCACGGCGACCGAGCTCTACGACCGCGCGCGGCGGCGCGAGCCGACGCTCGGCCTGGCCACCGTCTACCGGACGATCGAGCTGCTGCGCCGGAGCGACGCGATCCGCCCGCTCGCCGGCTCGGCGCGGGCCGAGTACGTCCGCTGCAGCGCGGGCCACCACCATCACCTGATCTGCCTCTCCTGCGGTTCGGTGGAGGAGACGGATCTCTGCGCGGCGCCGCCCGCCGCGGAGCTGCGGCGCCGGCACGGGTTCACGCCCGCGTCGCACGAGCTCGACGTCTTCGGCACCTGCGCCGACTGCCGGGCCGCCTGACGTGACCCTCAGCACGGTCTGGATCGTCCTGCCGCTCGCGACGATCACCGTCTTCTCCACGCTCGCCGGCGGGCTCGTGGCCCTCCGCCTGGCCCGCGAGCTGACGACGGCGATCGCGCTGACGGGCGGCGTCGTCGTCGCAGTGGCCCTGTTCCACGTGCTGCCCAAGGCGATGGAGACCGTGGACGACCCGAGCCGCGTCGGCCTCCTCGTCGGCGCCGGCTTCATCGTCTTCTTCCTCGCCGAGCGCTTCCTCGTCCTCCATCACCGCGACGAGCCCGAGCAGGCGCGGGCCCACAGCCGGGTCGGCGCCCTCGGCGCGAGTGGTCTCGCGATCCACAGCTTCATCGACGGTCTCGGCATCGGGCTTGCGTTCGGCCTCGACACCGCGACCGGCCTGCTCGTGTTCTTCGCGGTCGTCGCCCACGACTTCGCGGACGGCCTCAACACCGTCAGCTTCGTCCTGCGCCAGTCGAACGACCGCCGCCAGGCGATGCGCTGGCTCGTCGCCGACTCGCTTGCGCCGCTCGCGGGAGCGATGGTCGGCGTCAGCCTCCACGTCTCCGAGGAGAGCCTCGGCGAGCTGCTCGCCGTCTACGCCGGGTTCTTCCTCTTCATGGGCGCGACCGACCTCCTCCCCCACGCGCACGAGCACCCGTCGTGGCGTCGGGTCGCCCTCACCGTCCTGGGCTTCGTCGCGATCCTCGGCGTGAGCCGGCTGGCGGCGGGCTAACCGAGCTGCTTGCGGGCGAACTCGCGGAAGCGGGCGCGCGCCTCGTCGTCCGGCCCCAGGGGCCCCTCGTCCGCGAACTTCGGGTCGGCGGCGATCTCCTGCGCCACCTGCCGCACCTCGTCCGCGATCCGCTGCCGGTGCCTCGGGTCGCGCATCAGCTGCTCGATCCAGGTCCCCGAGCCGTCGTAAGGCTCGACCTCCTCCTCCATCAGCAGCTGCCCGAGGAGGATGCCCACGCGGAGGTAGGCGAACGTGCGGAACGCGAGGATCCGCTGCGGCGACTCGACCAGTCGCGCGACCTCCGCGTCCTCCCGCTGGATCTCGGCCACGATCGAGCCGATCGGCTCGTCGACGAGAGGAAGCCAGACGTCGGGCTCGGGCGCGCTCACCGTCGAAGGATACTTCGCGAGCGCCAGACCAGCTGGGCGGCGACCCCGATCAGGAGCACGCCGAAGAGCGTCTGGAGCGTGTCCTGGTCCATCCAGACGGCGAGGTACGAGCCGCCGATCACGCCGGGGATCGAGGCCAGGCCGATCGCGAGCGAGCCGCGCCAGTTCACGTTCCCGTAGTGCTGCTGCCGCCAGACGCCGGCGGCGACGGTGGGGAGGATCGCGAGGAGCGAGGTCGCCTCCGCCTCGAGCTGGGAGAGGCCGAGGGCGAGCAGGGTGGGCACGAAGAGGATGCCGCCGCCGACGCCGAACGTGCCGGCTAGCACGCCCGCGCCGAAGCCGAGGGCGACCGCGAGGAGGGCCGTCGTCACGCTCACGACGCGATCAGCCTGACCCCGATGCCGACGAGCAGCGCGGCGAAGAGCAGCGACAGCGTCCGGCTCGCGACCCGCTGCTGGAGCGTCGCACCAGCCACGGCCCCTGCCATCGCCGGCACGCCGACGAGCGCCGCGTCGACGGGGTGGAGGTAGCCGTGGAGGGCGTAGACGATCGTGCCGGCCGCGGCCGTGAGCCCGATCGCCGCCAGCGAAGTCGCCATCGCCTTCCGCTCGGCGAAGGAGGCGACGAGGATCAGGAGCGGCACGATCAGGATGCCGCCGCCCACACCGAAGAGCGCCGCGAAGAAGCCCGCGACGAGCCCGATGAGGAGGAGGCGCGGCACGCGGCCGTATCGTACGTCCGTGGACGGCGATGCCCTGCTGGCGGAGCTCGCGCGCGAGCCCACGCTCGCCGCCGTGCTGCTGGACGTGGACGGGGTGCTGGCGCCGATCGTCGAGCGGCCGGAGGACGCGGCCGTCCCCGAGGAGACGCGGGCCGAGCTGCGCCGGCTCGCCGGCCGCTATGCGCTCGTCGCGTTCATCAGCGGCCGGCCGGCGGAGGACGCCGCCCGCGTGCTCGGCCTGGACGGGATCGCGATCGTCGGCGAGCACGGGCTCGGCCTCGATCCCGCGGCCGCGGAGTGGGCCGAGCGGCTGCACGCGTTCGCGGACGGCGTCGACTGGCCCGTCGAGCGCAAGCCGCTCTCCGCCTCCTTCCACTACCGCGGCGCCGGCGACGAGGAGGCGGCGCGCGCTCTCCTCGAGGACGTCGCAGCCCGGGCGCGCGCGGAGGGTCTGGTGGCGCGGTTCGGGCGCAAGGTGCTCGAGCTGCGGCCGCCGGTGGCGGCGAACAAGGGCACGGCCGTGCGGCACCTGCTCGGGGAGCACGGCCTCCGCCGGGCGCTCTACGCGGGCGACGACACCACCGACCTCGACGCCTTCGCCGCCCTCGACGGGCTGGAGCTCGGCGTCCGGGTCGCCGTGGTGACGCCCGAGGGACCGCCCGAGCTCCGCGAGAGAGCTGACGTGGCCGTCGAGAGTCCGGAGGAGCTGCTCGACGTGCTGCGCGCGCTGTGATCGACGCCGAGCTGAGGCGGCGGTACGGCGAGCCCTCGCTGCTGCGCTGGGAAGGGGACGTCGAGGAGGCCGAGATGCGCCTGGCCACCTACAACCCCGAGCGAACGCACGACGTGACGATGTTCATAACGAACGGCGACCGGCTGGCGCTGATCCGCAAGCCGCAGTTCGCCGAGGGGATCTGGCGGCCGCCGGGCGGAGGCATCCACCCCGGCGAGGACGTCGGAGCGGGCATCGTCCGCGAGGCGCTCGAAGAGACGGGCCTGGCCGTGGAGCCGGTGCGCTACCTCGTGCTCGTCGAGGCGGTGTTCCGGCACGACGGCCTGGAGCTCGGCTGGCGGACGCACGTCGTCCACGCGACGACCGAGGAGGACGAGCTGGCGCCGCGCGACCTCGAGGAGATCGAGGCGACGCGCTGGGGGACGCTCGCCGAGCTCGCCGGCCCGCTCCGGGAGCGGCTGCTGGCGACCGGCCGCGCCTTCTGGCGCTACCGGGTCGCGCTCCACGACGCGGCGCTCGCCGCGCTCAAGGCTTGACGCTGCGCCAGGACTTCGTGTTCAGCACCTGGGCGGCGCTCAGCCACGCCCGGCGCGCCTGCGCCACGCCGAGCTCGACGTTGCCGAGCGCGCCGACACCGTGCGCGTCGCTCGAGATGGCGATCCGGGCGCCTGCCTCGCCGGCGGCGCGCGCATGCACGTCCCGCAGGTCGAGGCGGTCTGCCTGCGAGTTGATCTCCAGCGCCGTCCCCGTCTCGACGGCCTTCTCGATCACGCGCTCGATGTCCACGTCGGCGCCGGGCCCGCGGTTGAGCTTCCGCGCGGTGGGGTGGCCGATCAGGTCGACGTGAGGGTTCTCCATCGCGGCCACGATCCGCTCGGTCGGGCTCCGGTCGAAGGCGGAGTGCAGCGACGCCACCACCCAGTCGCAGAGGGCCAGGTCCTCGTCGGCCATGTCGAGCGAGCCATCGGCGCGGATGTTCACCTCGACTCCGCGCAGGACCCGGAACCGGCCGAGCGCCTCGTTCACGGCCTCGATCTCCTCGAGCTGGGCCTCGAACCGGCCGTCGCGGAGGTAGTGCGAGTGGTCGGTGACGCACAGGTAGGAGTACCCCCGCGCCTTCGCCGCGCGCGCCATCTCCTCGATCGAGTTGCGGCCGTCGGCCGACCAGGTCGAGTGCGAGTGGAGGTCGCCGCGCAGGTCGTCGAGCTCGATCAGGTCGGGAAGGCCGCCGCTCCTCGCCGCCTCCAGCTCGCCGGCGTTCTCCCGCAGCTCCGGCGGGATGAAGGCGTAGCCGAGGAACTCGTAGACCTTCGCCTCCTCGCGCGTCGAGAAGACCTCGCCGGTCTCGACGGTCGTGATCCCGTACTCGGAGATCGAGAGCCCGCGGCGCACGGCGTCCTCGCGGAGGGCGACGTTGTGATCCTTCGAGCCGGTGAAGTGCTGGAGCAGGTTGCCGTAGGACTCGGGCGGCACCACGCGGAGGTCGAAGCGGAGGCCGTCGTGGGAGACGACCGTGGCCTTCGTGCCTCCGCGCGCCGCCACCTCGGACACCAGGTCGAGCTCGACGAACGCGGCGATCAGCCCCTCCGGGTCCGAGGAGGTGGCGATGATGTCCAGATCGCGGAAGGTCTCTCGCCGCCGGCGGACGCTGCCCGCCTCGGAGACGAGGTCGGCGGCGGGATGGTCGCGGAGCGCGGCGACGACGGCCAGCACCGCCGGCAGGCCCTGGCCGAGCAGCGCGCGCCTCTCGGCCGGCGCCTCCGCCCGGGTCGCGAGCGCGCGCAGGACGTTCTCCTCCGTCTTCGCACCCAGACCCGGCAGCGACCGCAGCCGCTCCTGCTCCGCGGCCTCCTTCAGGCCGTCGAGCGTCGTCACGCCGAGCTGGAGCCAGATCTTGGCCGCCGTTTTCGGCCCCAGCCCCGGCAGCTTCATGAACAGGCGCACGTCGGGAGGGATCCGCTCCTCGCGCTTCGCGAGCGCGTGGATGCGGCCGCCGGAGACGATCTGGACGATCTTCTCCTCGATCGTCTTGCCGATCCCGGAGAGCTCCTTCGCCTTCCCGTCCAGCGCGAGCTGGGCGATCGAGCCGGCCGTCTCGCGCATCCGTTGCGCGGCCCGGCGGTAGGCGATCACCCGGAACGCGTCCTCGCCCTCGAGCTCGAGCAGGTCGGCGAGCAGCTCGAACTGCTCGGCGACGTCCTGGTTGCGGGGGAGGGTCACAGCCACCGTTGGCGATGATAGGCGCGTGGAGACGACCGTCTGCCTGCCGACCTACAACGAACGCGAGAACGTCGAGCCGATGGTGCGCGCGCTCGGCGAGCACGGCGTCCGCGTGCTCGTGATCGACGACGGCTCGCCGGACGGCACGGGCGGGATCGCGGACCGGCTCGCGGCGGAGCTCGGCTACGTGGACGTCCTCCACCGCCCGCGCAAGGAGGGGCTCGGCCCCGCGTACGTCGCCGGCTTCCGCCGGGCGCTCGCGGACGGCGCCGAGCTGATCCTCGAGATGGACTGCGACTTCTCCCACGACCCCGCCGACGTGCCGCGCCTGATCGCGGCGGCCGCCGACGCCGACCTCGTGCTCGGCTCGCGCTACGTCGAGGGCGGGTCGATCCCCAGCTGGGGGCCCGTCCGGCGCGCGATCTCCTACGGCGCCTCGCTCTACGCGCGGCTGTGGCTCGGCTGGGGAGTGCGCGACGCGACTACCGGCTTCAAGTGCTTTCGCCGGGAGGTGCTGGAGCGCATCGACCTCGGCTCGATCTCCGCGAAGGGCTACGCGTTCCAGATCGAGACGACCTACCGCGCTCTCCGTGCCGGCTTCCGCGTCCACGAGGTGCCGATCGTCTTCGTCGACCGGGAGGTCGGCGGGTCGAAGATGAGCCGCTCGATCGTGCTCGAGGCGATCTGGCGCGTCCCCGCGCTGAGGCTCCGCTCGTGATCCGCGTCGTCCAGTTCACGGCGCCCTGGTGCGGGCCGTGCAAGCCCGTGGCGCGCTCGCTGGCAGAGCTCGCGCCGTCCTACCCGCAGGTCGAGTTCTCCGAGATCGACGTGGACGCGGAGGTCGAGGCGGGCGTGCGCCACGACGTGCTCGTGCTCCCGACCGTGATCGTCTTCCGGGACGACGCGGTCGTCGCCCGGCTCGACGGCGCGCGGGGAAAGGCCGACTACGATCGCACGCTACGCGAAGTGGTCCCAGCCGCCGAGTGAGCCGAGGCCCTCGACGCCCTCGCCCTCCTCGCAGCGGCCGATGACGGTGAAGCCGTCGGCGTCCTCGACCGCGGCGAGCAGCTCGTAGTCCTCGCCGTAGCCGAGGTCCTCGACGGTGGCACCCTCGGCAAGCGGGACGCGGTCGAGCTCGATCACGCAGCGGACGCCCGAGCGCGCGGCGATGTGGCCCGCGTCGCGGGCGAGGCCGTCCGAGAGGTCGAGCATCGCGTGCGCGTGCCGCGCCAGCCGCACGCCCTCCTCGACGCGGAGCGGCGGCCGGACCGGCTTGCCGCCGAGCGGGCCGGTGACGACGAGCAGGTCGCCCGGGCGCGCGCCACCGCGGCCGGGGATGTGCTCGGCCGTGCCGAGCGCGGTCACGGCGATCACGACCCGCTCCGAGCGGGACGTGTCCCCTCCGACCACGGGCACGTCCGTCTCGGCCATGCCCTCGTAGAGCTCGGTCACGTCCGAGAGGGAGTGATGGGCCGGGGTGCACAAGCCCACGAGCAGCCCCAGCGGCCTTGCCCCCGAGGCTGCGAGGTCGCTGATGTTGACCGCAGCGGCCCGGTAGCCGAGGTCCCGCCAGGAGATGTCGCCGAGGCGGAAGTGCACGTTCTCGACGAGCACGTCCTGCGTGACGACGAGCCCGCCGACCTGGGCGGCGTCGTCGGCGATGCCGACGGCAAGCCCGCGGCGCTCGAGCTCCGCCAGGAGGCCGAGCTCGCCCAGCTCAGACAGGTTCACGGTCACGGATCCCGAGGACGTCGACCGGGCCTTCTCCAGAGCCGAGCTCGGCGAGCCCGGCCCTCACCGCCGCTGCCGCCGCTTCGGCCGCGCCGCGGGCGGCCTCCTCGAGCTCGAAGCCGCGCGCCAGGAGCGCGGCCAGCGTGGCCGAGTGCGTGCAGCCGGCGCCGTGGGTGGCGGCGACCTCGGCGCGGTCGACGGGGATCTCGACGTGCCGGCCGCGGTCGAGCAGGTGGTCGACCGGCTCGTCGCCATGGCCGCCCGTGACGATCACAGCGGCGGCGCCGAGCTCGTGGAGCCGCTCGGCGAGCACCCGCCGCGGCGCGCCGGGCAGGCCGGTGAGCGCCTCGGCCTCCGGCAGGTTCGGCGTCACGACCGTGGCGAGCGGGAACAGCCGGCCGACGAGCGTCTCGACCGCGTCGGGGCGGAGGAGCTGGGCTCCCGAGCTCGCGATCATCACCGGGTCGACGACCAGCGGCACCGGCTCTCCGGCCAGGAAGTCGGCGACCGTCTCGATCGTCTCGCGCGAGAACAGCATCCCGGTCTTCGCGGCGTCGACGCCGATGTCCGAGAAGACGGCTTCAAGCTGGGCGAGGATCACGTCGGGCGGCGTCTCGTGGACGGCGGTGACGCCGCGCGTGTTCTGCGCGGTGAGCGCCACGATCGCGCTCATGCCGTGGCAGCCGGCGGCGGCGAACGCCTTCAGGTCGGCCTGGATCCCCGCCCCGCCGCCGGAGTCGGAGCCTGCGATCGTCAGGCAGCGCGGAACGGGCATGGCTGAGGCCGAAGTTACCATCGGCCCATTCGCCCTATGCGCCGAGGGCCGCCGCGACTGCGGTCCGCTCGTCCGCGGACAGGAACCGCTCGGGCATGGGCACCACGACGACCCAGAACTCGCTCTCCCAGAGGATTCCTTCGAGCGGCTCGGATCCCGCGTCCATGGCGCGAGCGTAAGGCACGATGCGCAGATGGCGGTCGAGGCGATGGTCTGGGACGAGCTGCTCGCCGCCGAGGAGGTCGCGTACGCGAGCACCGAGCCGGCGCGCGCGGCCCGCAGCGCACCGATCCCGGCGGAGCTCCACCCCCGCGTCCGCGCCGCGCTCGACGCGCAGGGACTCGACTCGCTCTACGCGCACCAGGCCGAGGCCTGGGAGGCGGCAGCGCGAGGCGAGCACGTCGTGATCACCACCGGCACCGCCAGCGGGAAGACGCTCGCCTTCAACCTCCCGGTCCTCGACGCGCTCGCCGCCGAGCCCAAGCGCCGCGCGCTCTACCTCTACCCCACCAAGGCGCTCGCTCAGGACCAGCTGCGGGCGCTCGGAGGGTTCCGGCTGCCGCGCCTGCGCCCCGAGATCTACGACGGGGACACGCCGAGCGAGGCGCGCTGGCGCATCCGCCGCTGGGCGAACGTCGTCCTCACCAACCCGGACATGCTCCACGTCGGCGTCCTCCCGCACCACGACCGCTGGGCCGACGTGCTCCACAACCTCCGCTACGTGATCGTGGACGAGGCGCACGTCTACCGGGGCGTGTTCGGGTCGCACGTCGGCAATGTGCTCCGCCGGCTGCGGCGGCTGGCGAAGGTCTACGACGCGGAGCCGCAGTTCCTCTTCGCCTCGGCCACGATCGCCAACCCGGCCGAGCTCGCGCGCGCCTTGGCCGGCGTCGAGGCGACGGTCGTGCAGGACGACGCGGCGCCGCGCGCCGAGCGGACGATCCTGCTCTGGAACCCGCCCCTCCTCGACCCGGAGCTCGGCCGGCGCGCGAGCGCGCTCGGCGAGGCGGCCCGGCTGATGGCCGAGCTCGTCAAACGCGGCCAGCGGACGATCTGCTTCGCGAAGAGTCGCAAGGCGGCCGAGCTGATCCACCGCTTCACGGCCGAGCGCGTCGACCCGGAGACCGCGCGGCGACTCGCTCCCTACCGCGCCGGCTACACGCCCGCGCAGCGGCGCGAGATCGAGCGGCGGCTCGTCGAGGGCGAGCTGCTCGGCGTCTCGGCGACGGACGCGCTCGAGCTCGGGATCGACATCGGCCTCCTGGACGCCGCGATCTCCGTCGGCTTCCCCGGCACGGTCGCGAGCCTGCGCCAGCAGTGGGGCCGCGCGGGCCGCCGCAGCCACGGCCTCGCCGCGCTCGTCGCCTCGGAGGACGCGCTCGACCAGTACTTCATGCGCGAGCCCGAGGCGCTCCTCTCCAGGACGGTGGAGGCCGCCCGCTCCGACCATGCCAACCCGCGCGTCCTCGACGGCCACGTCCTCTCCGCCGCCTACGAAGCGCCGCTCGACGACGCCGACCGCGCGACGCTGGGCGACGAGGCGCTCGAGCGCGCCGCCCTCCTCCCCGAGCTCACGCACACCCCCGCCGGCTGGGTCTGGGCGGGCCGCGACTACCCGGCCGGCCGGATCCCCCTCCGCTCGGTGAGCGCCGACTCGTTCGGCGTGGTCGATGCGACCACGGGCGAGACGCTCGGCCTCGTCGAGCGCGAGCGCGCCTACTCGACCGTCCACGAGGGCGCTGTCTACCTGCACATGGGCGAGCGCTACCTCGTCCAGGAGCTCGACCACGAGGCCCGCGCGGCCGTCGTCACGCCGTTCGACGGCGACTGGTACACGCAGGCGAAGAAGGAGACGACGATGGCGATCGAGGAGGCCTACCGCAGCGAGCGCCGGCTCGGCCTCGAACTCGCCTTCGGCCGCGTCTCGGTGACCGAGCAGGTAGTCGGCTACCAGAAGAAGTCGATCCGCGACCAGGCGACGCTCGAGCTGGTAGCGCTCGACCTCCCCGAGACGACCTTCGAGACCGAGGCGGTCTGGTTCCTCCCCGAGCCGTCGCAGCTCGAAGGGCTCGAGGAGATGCCGCTGCTCCTCTCCAGCCTGCACGCGGCAGAGCACTCCATGATCGCGCTGCTGCCGCTCTGGGCGATGTGCGACCGCTGGGACATCGGCGGTCTCTCGACGAACCTCCACTTCCAGACCGGGCGCCCCACCGTCTTCGTCTACGACGGCCACCCCGGCGGCGTGGGGATCGCCGAGCGCGGCTTCGAGTGCTTCGAGGGCTGGGTCGGGGACACGGAGCGCCTGCTCGCCGGCTGCCCGTGCGAGGGCGGCTGCCCCTCCTGCGTCCAGTCCCCGAAGTGCGGCAACCTGAACGAGTTCCTCGACAAGGCCGGCGCGCTCACGCTGCTGCGCCGGATGCTGTCGAGAAACGCGTAGCCCGTTCGTCGTACAGTCGTAAGCGACTCGAAGGAGGAACACAAATGCAGTTCATGCTCTTGATCTACGACGACGAGCAGACCTGGCGCGGGATGTCGGAGGAGGAGCGGAACGGGGTCATGGGCGAGTACTTCGCCTACACCGAGCAGCTCCGCGAGGCGGGGGCGTACGTCGCCGGCGACGCGCTCCAGCCGATCGACACCGCCACGACCGTGCGGATGCGCGACGGCGAGCAGCTGCTCACCGACGGCCCCTTCGCCGAGACGAAGGAGCAGCTCGGCGGCTACTACCTCGTCGACGTCGGCTCGATCGACGAGGCGCTCCAGTGGGCGGCGAAGATCCCCTCGGCCCGCTACGGCTCGATCGAGGTGCGCCCCGTCGTCGTCTTCGACCGCGAGGAGGTCGGCGCGTAGACCTCGAGCGGGTCTTCCGGGAGGAGTGGAGTCGCACGGTCGCCGCCCTCGCGCGCGCGACCGGCGACCCCGCCCTCGCCGAGGACGCCGTCCAGGACGCCTTCGCCGTGGCGCTCGAGCGCTGGGGCGACCGGCCGCCCGCCAACCCGGGCGCCTGGATCATGGCCACCGCCCGGAACCGGGCGATCGACCGCCTGCGGCGCGACCGCACGCTCACGCGGAAGACCGCCCTCCTGGCCGGACTCGAGGAGCTCCGCGTGCCCGACGACGACAGCCACTTCCCCGACGAGCGCCTCGGCCTGATCTTCGCCTGCTGCCACCCCGCGCTCGCCGCCGAGGTGCGTGTGCCGCTGACGCTCCGCCTCGTCGGCGGCCTCACGACCGACGAGATCGTGCGCGCCTTCCTCGTCTCCGAGCCGACGCTCGCGCAGCGGCTCGTGCGGGCGAAGCGGAAGATCAGGGACGCCGGCATCCCGCTCGAGATGCCCGCCGACCACGTGCTCCCGGAGCGGCTCCGCTCCGTGCTCGCGGTGATCTACCTCGTCTTCAACGAGGGCTACTCGACGCTCGTGCGGACCGACCTGGCCGACGAGGCGATCCGGCTCGGGAAGCTGCTCGCCGTCCTGATGCCCGACGAGCCGGAGGCGCTCGGGCTGCTGGCGCTCATGCTGCTCCACGACTCGCGCCGCGACGCCCGCGTCGGCCCGGACGGCGAGCTCGTGCTGCTCGAGGACCAGGACCGCTCGCTCTGGGATCGCGACCGGATCGCCGAGGGCGAGCGGGTGCTCGAGCGCGCGCTCTCGTTCCGGCGGGCCGGCCCATACCAGCTCCAGGCCGCCATCGCCGCGCTCCACACCCGGGACGAGACCGACTGGCCGCAGATCGCCGCCCTCTACGCGCGCCTGGGGGAGATCGCGCCGTCGCCCGTCGTCGAGCTGAACCGGGCGGTCGCGGTCGCCATGGCCGAGGAGCCGCTCGCCGGCCTCGAGCTGATCGACCGGCTCGACGCGCTCGACGGCTACCACCTCCTGCACGCCGCCCGCGCCGACCTGCTGCGCCGGCTCGACCGGCTCGACGAGGCCGCGGAGGCGTACCGGCGGGCGCTCGAGCTCGCCGCCAGCCCGGCCGACCGCTCCTTCCTCGAGCGCCGCCTCGCCGAGGTCTCGCGATGAGGCCCATGACGGCGCCGCTCCGCCGCGTGCTCGTCCGCCGTCCCGGCGGGCTGGAGCGCTGGCGCGAGCTCGGCTGGCGCGCCGAGCCGGACGCTTCCCGCGTCGAGGCGGAGCACGAGGCGCTGCGAGAGGCGCTGGCCGAGTCCGGAGCGGAGGTCGTCCTCGCCGAGCCGCTCGACGGCAATCCCGACGCGGTCTACGTCTACGACCCGGCGCTGCTCGCGGAGCGCGGAGCCCTCCTCCTGCGGCCGGGGAAGGAAACGCGGCGGGGCGAGCCGGACGCCCTCGGCCGCGAGCTCGAGGCGGCGGGGATCCCGATCCTCGGGCGCCTCCAGCCGCCCGCCTGCGTCGAGGGCGGCGACACCGTCTGGCTCGACGAGCGCACGCTTGCCGTCGGCCTGGGCTACCGCACGAACGAGGCGGGCGCGGCGGCGCTGGCCGAGGCGCTTCCCGACGTGGAGGTGCTCGCCTTCGACCTGCCGCACTTCCGCGGGCCCGCCGAGGTCCTGCACCTGATGTCGATGCTCAGCCCGCTCGACGCCGATCTCGCGCTCGTCCACCTGCCGCTGATGCCCACCCGCCTCGTGCACCTGCTGCGCGAGCGGGGCGTCGAGCTCCTCGAGATCGCCGAGGACGAGTACGACACGCTCGCCTGCAACGTCCTCGCGCTCGGGCCCCGCCGCGTGCTCGCGCTCGACGGGAACCCCGAGACCCGGCGGCGACTCGAGGCCTCCGGGGTCGAGGTGCGCGTTTTCGACGGCCGCGAGCTCGGGCTCAAGGGAGACGGCGGCCCGACGTGCCTGACGCAACCGCTGCACCGCGACATCGCTTCGCGGTAGATTCGGCGCTCCAATCGTCCACGGACCGGGGGAGGCGTGGGGGATCGCTCAGCACGGAGCTCGCACTGCGGCCGCTTTCCTCTCGGCCCGTCGAGTAACCAAGGAGGTCTCTCATGCTTGCACGCTCGCTGATCAGCGCGATCGCCGCAGCGGCCGCGCTGAGCCTTGTCCCCGCAGCCGCAGCGGAGCCCGTCGAAGATGCGGTGGGCACGTTCACGTACACGAAGAACATGCACCCGCAGGGCTACTCGGCCCGGGTCGTTCCGCCGAGCGGCGCCGGGGCGGGAGTCTTCAACTCCGATCTCGCCTTCTGGGGCAAGACGGCCTACCAGGGAACGTATGAGGGCTTCCGGATCATCGACGTCTCGGATCCGGAGAACCCTGTCCAGGTCACGAACTTCACCGACTGCGTCCAGGGCACGACCACGGGCAACCAGGGCGACGTGATCGTGTGGAGGAACATCCTGGTCCGCTCGTGGAACTCTCCGACACCCGCCGGCGGCCGCTTCTGCGGCGGCGTGTTCACGCCTGCCGGGCAGGAGGGCGTCCACGTCTTCGACATCAGCGACCCGACGAGCCCGGTCGGCCTCGCGTTCGTCGCGACGCCCTGCGGCTCGCACACCGCCACGGGCGTTCCGGACCTCGCGAACGGCCGTCTGCTCGTGTACAACAGCTCGTCGAGCAGCGCGATCGGGTGCCGCGGCCTCGACATCCTCGAGGTGCCGCTGGACAACCCGTCAGCGGCTTCGTACCTGCGCTTCGAGCCGTCGGGCGATCCCACGCCCGCCTTCCCGAACCTCGTCACCGTCGACTCCGGCCCGGCGGCGGGCACGTACGGAGCCTCCGCGGCCGCCTTCGGCCCGGAGCTCGACGTCACCGGTGTCCCGGGCGATCTCGCCGTCGTCGACGACGGCAGTGCCCAGCCGACCCTCGGCTGCAACGCGCTCGTCGGCTTCCCCGCCGGGGCGATCGCCATCGTCGACCGCGGTGCCTGCGAGTTCGGGCTCAAGGCGCTGAACGCGCAGAACGCCGGCGCGGTGGCGGTGATCGTCGTGAACAGCGCCCCCGGGCCCCCGATCACCATGGGCGGTGGGGCGTTCGGCTCTCAGGTGACGATTCCCGCGGGGATGGTGTCGCTCGCCGACGGCAACACGATCAAGGCCGGGCTCCCCGCAACGGGCCGGCTCAGCGCCGCCCCGCAGCCCGACGATCCCGAGCGCAGCTGCCACGACACGGGCGTGATCCTCGGGGACGAGCTAATGGCCGCGTGCGCGGGCGGGAACGGCTTCACCGTCTGGAGCCTCGACCCGGGCAACCTCGAGGATCCGGAGATCCTCTACTCGCACACGATCGCGGGCGTGTCGATCGGCCACTCGGCGTCGTTCACCTGGGACGGCGAGGTGCTGATCTTCGGCCACGAGCCCGGCGGCGGCGGCGCGCCGGAGTGCCAGGCGACGAGCCCGGAGGTGAACCGGTCGCTGTTCTTCTTCGAGGCGCGCACCGGTGACGAGCTCGGCAGGTTCATCCATCCGCGGCCGCAGGAGGCCACGGAGAACTGCACGTGGCACAACTTCGACGTCGTGCCGACCGACAAGCGGTACGTGCTGGTCGCCGGCAACTACCAGTCCGGGATCTCGGTGGTCGACTTCACCAACCCGTCGAGCGCCACCGAGATCGCGTTCGCCGACCCGGCTCCGCTCACCCCGACGAGGGTCGGCGGCGACTGGTCGTCCTACTGGTACGACGGCCGGATCTACGAGTCCGACATCACGCGCGGGCTCATCATCTGGAACCTGAGCGACAGGGCGGTGGCGGGCGCGAAGAAGCTCGGCCACCTCAACCCGCAGACGCAGGAGAGGTCGTTCGCCTTGAAGGGGGCGGGGAAGTAGGCCACGCGTCGTCTCCACGGACGAGGGGGGGG
>JBBDQR010000147.1:0-13715 GCA_040905885.1 Gaiellaceae bacterium
CCGTCAGCTCGCCGGCGCGAACGACCTCGAGTGCGTCGGCGGAAGCGTCATCGAGGCGAACGTGCAGCGAACGGGGCACGGGAAAAGTGTAGCACGAATCATGCTACGCCGTGGCCCACTCGTGGCCCGAACGTCCCAACGACGATCGACGCAACCATGCGGCTCGCGCGAAACCCCGGTCGGAAAAGCCCCTGCAAATGTGGCCGTTCGTCGGACTCGTTGCCGGCCGTCGTCGGCCCCGACCCGCCCGTCACGCCGGAGGTCGCGGGTTCGAGTCCCGTCGCTCCCGTCTCAGGGAAGCCGCTCCTGGAGCGGGTTTTCTCGTTCCGGTGGTCGGCGGCTAATGCGAACGCGGCGCGGCGCACCCGAGGCGGAGCTCGCGCGTCGAGCAGCTCCACGGACCGCGGGCGCTGTCCGCAGGGCGCGCGACGATGTGGGCTGTGACAAGCGCCCTGGCGCCCGTTCCGCCGCACGTCCTCGACACGGCCGAGGAGCATGTGGCGCGCGACGTACCCCGCGCGGGCCCTTCTCATCGGGCCGGTGACGTGCGGCGCGCGCTGACCGGCCGCCGGTTCACGACCGCCTCTGCTGTCGCCGTGCTCGATGGCGATCGGCTCTCCGGGCTCGTCACCATCGAGGCGCTCCTCGCGGCCGACGAGGCGACCACGCTCGACGAGCTGATGGGCGCGGAGCCGGCGGTCGTGCGTGCGGGCGTCGACCAGGAGCGGGCCGTCCTCCACCTCGTCCGCAGCGGCGGCGTCAGCCTCGCCGTCGTCGATGAGAGCGGCGCGTTCCTCGGCCTGATCCCACCTGAGCGGATGCTCGCCGTGCTCGTCGAGGAGCACGACGAGGACATCGCGCGCCTCGGCGGCTTCCTCAGCAGCACCGCGTCGGCGCGCAGCGCGGCCGAGGAGCCCGTGGGCCGGCGCTTCTGGCACCGGATCCCCTGGTTGCTCGTCGGCCTCGCGGGGGCGGCGCTCGCCGCGGCGATCGTGGGCGCGTTCGAGAGCCAGCTCGCGGAGGAGGTGCTTCTCGCCTTCTTCGTCCCGAGCGTGGTCTACATGGCCGACGCGGTCGGCACCCAGACCGAGGCCATCGTGATCCGCGGCCTGGCCGTGGGTGTGCGACCGGCGCAGATCGTAGTCCGTGAGCTCGTCACCGGCCTCCTGATCGGCGTCGTGATCGGTGTGGCCTTCCTCCCTCTCGCGTGGGTCGCCTGGGGGAGCGGCCCGGTCGCGGTCGCCGTGTCCCTCGCCCTCTTCGCAAGCTGCTCGGTCGCGACCCTGGTCGCGATGGGCCTGCCCTTCCTCCTCCAGCGGCTCGGCCGCGACCCTGCGTTCGGGAGCGGTCCGCTCGCGACGGTCGTCCAGGACCTGCTCTCGATCGTAATCTACTTCGCGGTCGCCGTCCCCATCGTTCTCTGACGAACGACAACGAGGGGGCCGCTCGCCGGATGTCGACCGGCTCCTCGTCCGTTCGCGGCCCGCCCGGAAGGTTGGCGAGCTCCCAGAGGTCCCGCCCACGCAGGAGTTCATGATTTGTTGCCTTGTCCGACACCAAACAAGAGCGAGTTCCATCCCGCGCACATCCCGCAGGGGGTCGCCGGTAATCGCCGCCGGCACCCGCCAATCGCCGCAAGACGACGGCGGAAAGCCCTGCTCATCCCGGGAATCCCCGCCTATCCCGGAGCAGCCAGGAAGGCCCTGTCCGGTCTGTCACGCCGGAGGTCGCGGGTTCGAGTCCCGTCGCTCCCGTCTCGGAATCCCGCTCGAGGGCTAGGGCGGGGGCGCGCCGGTCGCGCTACATCTCGAGTCGCCGCGGGCGTCGGTGACCTCGATCGTCTGCGTCTTCGTCACCGACTTGCCGTTCGCCGTCGCCTTGATCGTCACCCGGTAGGTGCCGAACTCGAGGATCCGGAAGGAGAACCCGCCGGGAGCCGTCGCGTGCTCCTTCTTCTTCAGCTGGAGCGTGCCCGCCAGACTCTGCCCGTTCGGCCCCTCGAGGGTCAGCTCGAGGAACGCGCCTGAGGTGGCCTCGATCGAGGCGCACACGTGGGACAGCCCCTCGTGGGTGTAGGAGAGCTTGAACCGTAGGTACGTCGCAGCGTTCACAGGCCACACACGCCCGCGGCCGCGGAAGTCCCTGATCAGCATCCTCAGCCCGGACGCCGAGCGCTTCGTGAGCTTGAAGCGAGCATTGACGACGTGCCCCGGATTCGCCACACCGTCGCTCATGATGCAGTCGAGCCTGCGCTCGGTTGCGTAGCGGCACGCCTGCGCTTGCTGAACCACCGGCATCGCCCCCGTGTCGAAGGCGACGCCTGTGGGCGCGGTGAGCTCGAGCTTCGCGAAAGGACCGGAACACGTGCCCTGTACGACAGTCGTCGTACCGGTCGTGTAGCCGAGGCTGCACGTCAAGGCCGAGCTCTCCGACCCGTCCTCTGCCCCCGTGCATCCCGAGTCGACGCGCCCATCCACCAGCCGGTCGCCGTCATTGTCCTTCCCGTCGGAGCACTCCGAACTGCTCGCGGCCGGCGGCGTCTCGAATGCAGAAAGAGTATTGGACTTGAACCCCATCGACAGCTCAATGCTTTCGATGATCGATTCCAGGGGCCAATAGACGCGGAGTCTGGCTGCGTCCCGGCGGTCCCGGAAGGCGGCCGCCGAGATTTGCCCATTCACCCATCCCGGGATCGTGGAACCTTGTAGCGCTCGCTGGATCTCCTTCGTACCGGCGGGCTCCTGCTCAAGGATGCAGCTGGCCGCCGACCGCAGCGGGAATGGTCTCCGGCACCGGCAGCTCGGCGAGCTCGTCGAGGCTCGGCGCGGCGCTGATCGACGAGCTCAGCGTTCCCCACACGGCGAGCACGAGGCCGAAGGCGGCGAAGACGGCGATCGTCGCACGCTCCGAGACCGCGTCCAGCAGGAAGCCGGCGGTCAGCGGGCCGAGAGGGGCGGGAACCAGCGCGATCGTGCTCCGCACGCTCTCGACTCGGCCAAGCAGGCGGTCCGGGGTCATCGCGAGCTGGTAGCCCCTGACGACCGAGTCGGTCGACGGGATCGCGAGCGCCGTGGGGAGGATGCTCGCGGTGAGCACGTACACGTTCGGCCAGACGAGGAAGAGGCCGCAGCCGACCCAGGTCCAGAGCTCTAGCAGCAGCACTCCCCGGACGGGCAGCAGCCGGCGAATGAGCGGCGACAGGAACGCGCCGAGCAGCAGGAACGCCCCGAAGACGGACAGGAGCAAGCCGACCTCGCCGCCCGACAGCCCTTCTCGCTTTCCGATGACGATGACCGCGAGCAGCACCCCCGGCCCGACGAAGTTCGAGAGCCCGAAGAGGAAGGCGGTCGTGCGTTGGAACGGGTGACCCCAGAGGAAGCGAAACCCTTCGGCGAGCCGCGAGCGAACAGGGGAGCGGTCGCGCTCGCGCTCCTCCTCGAACGGCGTCCGCATCGCAAGCAGCGCTAGCGTCGAGAATGCATACGACGCGGCGTGGACGGCGAACGGGAGGGCCCGTGACAGCCCGAAGAGCGCACCGCCGAGCGGAGGGGCGGCGAGGCTGATGGTGGCCTCCCGGCCGGTCACGACGGACACGGCCGCGGGTAGCTGGCGTCTTGGCACGACGGCCCGCAGCGCCCCCGACTGGGCCGCCGAGTAGACGGCGGCGCCGCTCCCTTCGACGAACGCGACCAGCGGAATCACCCAGAAGACGATCTCGTCGAGGAGGATCAGGGCGCCGAGGCCCCCGACGGCGAGCGCACGCACGAGGTGGGCTGCGAGCATCTGCCGCCTGCGGCTCCAGCGGTCGGCCGCCAGCCCTGCGGGCAGGGCCAGGAGCGCCATGGCGAGCAGCCGCGCGAACGCGACGATGCCGGCCTTCGCCGGCGAGCCGGTGAGCGAGAGCACGAGCAGCGGATACGCGATCGCCGTCACCTGCGAGCCGCCGCTCGACAGCAGCTGCGAGGCCTGGAGCAGCATGAAGTCGCGGTTTCGGCGCAGGGGAGCCGCGGTCATGCGCTGACGCTAGCCGAGGCTCAGGAAATCCAGCAGGAGCGGATCGACGATCTCCGGGCTGCGGATGTCGGGCCGGTGCCCTCCGTCACGGATCAGCTCCAAGCGTGCATTCGGCATGGCCGCCACGATCTCGCGGACGAGCGAGACGGGGACGAACCTGTCGGCTTCGCCGTGCACGACGAGCGTCTGGCAGGCGACCGCCCCGAGCACGCGTGCCGGCCGCTTCCAGTCGAGCTCGACCTCCTGGGTGACGATCGCCTCCGGCGTCGCCTCGAGGCCGATCGCGATCATCTCCGCGATCACGTCGGCCGAGTCCGGCTCCGTGAAGACGGTGTGCATGAACGGGACGATGAATCCGGGCCAGTCGGTCCGCAGGGCTTCGAGCCGCTGGGGATCGGGAGGCGCCGGCTCGGCCTCCAGCCTCATGTACGGGGCGACCGCGGCCAGGCGGTCGAACCGCTCCGGGTGGTCGGTGGTCAGTAGCACGGCCGCGTTCAGCCCTCGGGACGCGGTGACGAGCGACGCGCGCTCGATCGCGGTGGCGGCGAGGACTGCGAGCGCATCGGCCGCGTGGAGCGGAAAGTCATAGCCGCGCGCCGGCCGCTCACTCGCTCCGGCCCCACGCGGGTCGTACGTGACCACGGTCGCGTGCGGCTGGAGGGCGGCAACCTGGTGGCCGACGACGCGCGCGTCGACGAGGTTCCAGGTCGGCACGAACAGGATCGCCCGCTCGCCGCCGCCGTACCGGTACCAGGCGATCCGCGTTCCGTCGGCGCTCGTCGCCAAGCCGTGCTCCCGAGGGCGGGGGGCCGGGATCACGCGCGGACGATACCGCCGGATTCGGTGAGCCGCGCACGGCGGCTCTCCTTACCCTCAGCCGTACCAGGCTTCTCGTCGGGCTCGACCTGAAGGCCGTCCATCAGCTTGTTGAAGCCGCTGAACAGATCGACGACGGCCATGAGCTCGAGGATTCCTTCGTCGTCCAGTCCCAGCTTCCGCACCGCGGAAGTGTGGACGTCCAGTCAGTAGCGGCAGGCGTTCACCGCCGAGACGGCGACCGCGACGATCTCCTTCGTCAGGCGATCGAGCTTGCCCGAGTCCCCCATGATGGCCTTGACCCGGCGCCAGTTGGCCTCGAGGTACTCCGGGTTCGAGGCCATCGCCCGGTAGAGGTTCGGAACGAAGTCGATGCCGTGGTCGGCCTTGATCTCGTCGTAGAGGGCCTTAGACCTTTCCGGTCGCTTCCTCTTCGGCGATCAGCCGGATCGAGGCCATGCGTCTCAGGTCCTGCCGAACTGCGCAGCCATCTGCTTGCAGTGCTCTCCCATCTTCTGCATCCGCCTGGCCATCGGGCGCAGCCCGAGGATGGCACCGACGGCCAGGAGCCCGACGATCGCCTTCTTCATCACTGTCCTCCTCCTCTGGCGAGGACTTCCCGGCGCGCCGTGTAGTCCTCGACCGAGATCGCCCCTTCCGCGAAGCGACGCTCGAGGATCTCGGCGGGCGACTCGCGTCGCCGTCCCGAGAAGCCCTCGAAGGCGCCGCGGACGAGCCAGACGATCCCGAAGACGACGGTGCCCCAGAACAGGACCATCAGCACCATCATCAAGATCATCCAGCCGGCGCCGAAACCGTCGTGCATGCCCCACGTGTCAGCGAGCAGAGCAATTTGCGCGAGGTTCACGATCGTACCTCCTGATCAGATCCCGGCGACGAGGACGACGCCGGAGATCGGAGCCTCCCACGGCGCCTCTACAGCGACATCGGGGGCGGAACGAATCCCCATCCGTGTTTTCCCGCGGGCTAGCTCTCAGCGTCGACCGAGAGCTCCGGCTCGGCGCTCTCCGCCTCGCCGGTCGGCTCCTCGCCCTCGGCCGCGATGCGCTTCTTCTCGTCCTTCTTCGCCTGCTTCAGCGCGCGGCGCTCCTTGAGGTCGCGCTCGCGCGCCATCTTGTTGAACGTCTGCCGGTTCTTGGATCGAGCCATCGGACCTCCTGTCTAGGCGTTCACGGTCGCCAGACCGCGGGACTTGCGCGAAACGGCCGTCTGGCGCTTCTGCGCGGAGAGCTCGACCTTCCGCAGGCGCACGTGGCTCGGCGTCACCTCGACGCACTCGTCGTCGCGGATCAGCTCGAGCGCCTGCTCCAGCGACAGCGGACGCGGCGGGATCAGGCGGACGAGCTCCTCTGCGGTCGACGAGCGCATGTTCGTCAGCTTCTTCTCCTTCGTCGGGTTGACGTCGAGATCCTCGGCCCGGGCATTCTCGCCGACGATCATCCCCTCGTACACCTCCACGCCGGGCCCGACGAAGAGCTGCCCGCGCTCCTGCAGGTTCAGCAGCGCGAAGGACGTGGCCGAGCCGCGCCGGTCGGCCACCAGCGAGCCGGTCGGCCGCATGCGGAGCTCGCCGTGCCAGGGCTCGTACCCGTCGAAGACGTGGTGGAGGATGCCGGTGCCGCGCGTCTCGGTCATGAACTCGGTGCGGAAGCCGATCAGGCCGCGCGCGGGCGCCAGGTAGTCCATCCGCACCCAGCCGGTGCCGTGGTTCACCATCTGCGCGAGGCGGCCCTTCCGCAGCGCGAGCAGCTGCGTGATCACGCCGACGTACGCCTCGGGCGCGTCGATCGCGAGCCGCTCGACCGGCTCGTGCACCTTGCCGTCGACGAGGCGCGTGACGACCTGCGGCTTGCCGACGGTGAGCTCGAAGCCCTCGCGACGCATGAGCTCGACGAGCACCGCGAGCTGGAGCTCGCCGCGGCCCTGCACCTCCCACGCGTCGGGCCGCTCGGTGGGCAGCACGCGCAGGGAGACGTTGCCGACGAGCTCCTGCTCGAGCCGCGCCCGGATCATGCCGGCGGTCAGCCGGTCGCCGTCCTGGCCGGACAGCGGCGAGGTGTTGATGCCGATCGTCATCGCGAGGCTCGGCTCGTCCACGCCGATCACCGGCAGCGGACGCGGGTCGTCGGCGTCCGCGAGGGTCTCGCCGATCGTCACCTGGGGCATGCCCGCGACCGCGATCAGCTCCCCGGGCCCGGCCTCCGCCGCGTCCACCCGGTCGAGCCCCTCGGTGACGTAGAGCTCGGTCACCTTCACGCGCTCGATGCTGCCGTCGGCGCGGCACCAGGCGACCTGCTGGCCCTTGCGAATCGTCCCCTCGCGCACGCGGCAGAGCGCCAGCCGGCCGAGGTACGGCGAGGCGTCGAGGTTCGTGACATGCGCCTGCAGCGGGTGCCCCTCCTCGTAGGAGGGCGCCGGGATGTGCGCCTTCAGCGTCTCGAAGAGCGGCTCCAGGTCGGCTTCCAGCTCGCCGGCCTCGAGCCCCGCCTGTCCCGCACGCGCATTGCAGTAGACGATCGGGAACTCGATCTGGCTCTCGTCGGCGTCGAGGTCGAGGAAGAGCTCGTAGACCTCGTTCACGACCTCCTCGATCCGCGCGTCCGGCCGGTCGACCTTGTTGACGACCAGGATCACCGGCAGCCGCGCCTCGAGCGCCTTCCGCAGCACGAACCGGGTCTGCGGCAGCGGCCCCTCGCTCGCGTCCACGAGCAGCAGCACGCCGTCGACCATCGTCAGGCCGCGCTCGACCTCGCCCCCGAAGTCGGCGTGCCCCGGCGTGTCGACGATGTTGATCTTCAGGCCGCCGTGGCGGACGGCGGTGTTCTTGGCGAGGATCGTGATGCCCTTCTCGCGCTCGAGCTCCATCGAGTCGAGCACACGGTCGGCCACGTCCTGGTTCTCCCGGAAGGAGCCGGATTGCCAGAGCATGGCGTCCACGAGCGTCGTCTTCCCGTGATCGACGTGGGCGACGATGGCGACGTTGCGGATGTCCTCGCGGAGCTGCACCGGGCCAGGGTAGCCCGGAGCCGGAATCGCAGATCCGCTCAGACAGGGGGATAGAATGGCGCCGGCCCTACGCCGGCTTCAGCTTCTCCTCGTCGACCGCGATCACGAGCTCCCGAAACGGCCCCTCGTCGAAGACGACGAGCGCGTCCGACACGATGGCAAACGCCATCTCGTCGCCGCCCCGCAGGCTCTCCACCAGCGCACCCGACTGCTTGCCGAAGACGTGCCACCGCGACTCCGGATCCGCCCGCTCGAACTCGACGCCCAGATCGCGCGTCTCGTAGTAGATGTCGAGGTCCGAGTCGGCGCGCTGCTCGCCGCGGCTCACCGATCCGTAGACGACGAGGAACTCGAGCTGCCCGCCTCCGTCCGTTCCCGCGACGATCTCGCGGATCGCCGCGTCCTGCGCGTCGCTCAACTGGGCCTCGAGGATCGCGCGGTCCTCGCGCAGACGGTCGTCCCAGACCTCGTTGCTACGCCAAGGACTGACGGGCGGGGGGCCCAATCGCACTGCGGCGGCGGCTAGCCCGCGTCCGGGGCGGCGGCCGACTCCGGTATCGGCGGGGGGTGCTCCCTCGCCGTCACGGCTCCGACCTGGATTCCGTCTTCGACCATCGCCCCTGACCTTGCCCCGAATCTATCAGCGGAAAATCGACGGTGCTAGACTTCAAACGCGGCGCCCAAGCAATCGGGGACCGCGCGGATCCGCCCTCAGCAAGCAGGTCGGAGCAGTGGGCCGACCCCAGCGCCCTGGTCGGCGATACAGCTGCTGGACGAGGGAGGATCGACGATGGAGATTCCCGTCGAGTTGCCGATGGCCCGGACGGTCGGTGCCTTCTTCCGCGCGGTCAACGACGAACTCGTCCGGCTCGACAGCTTCGCAGCTCGAGGCGTGCGACTGATTCTGTGCGAGTGCAGCCGGGCGGGATGCAGCGAGACGCTCGAGCTCACGCTCGCCGAGTACGAGGCGGTCCGGGCGCACGCGACGCGCTTCCTCGTCGCGCCCGGCCACGAGCTCGCGGACGTTCAGCGCGTGCTGACGCAGACCGAGCGCGTGGCCGTGATCCAGGAGTCCCAGGAGTGCGTCCGGTCGCAGACCGTAGGCGCGAACGGACAGGGCGCGACCAACGGGAAGCGGCCGCGCGTGCTCATCGTCGACGACGATCCCGCGATCCGGCTGCTCTGCTCCGCCAACCTCGAGACCGAAGGGATCGTCGTGCTGGAAGCGGCCGACGGCCGACGCGGGCTCGAGCGGGCACGTTCGGAGCAGCCGCAGCTCGTCCTCACCGACGTGATGATGCCCGGCCTGGACGGGTTCCAGCTCGCGGAGGCGCTGCGCCGCGACAGGCGAACGCGGCGCACCCCGCTCATCTTCCTCAGCGGCCAGCGCGAGGCCGCGGCCACCGCGCGCGCATACGCGCTCGGCGCGCTCGCCTACTTGACGAAGCCGTTCGACCCGGCGTCGCTGGCCTCTCTCGTCACCGGCGTGCTCACTCGGTTCCAGCAGCACACCCCGGCGTGAGAGGCAAGGCGCTCGGACGGCTCGGCGGCTCTCGGGCGGGGCGATGGGTCATCGCGGCGGGCTCCGCGGTCTCGATGGTCGCACTCGCGCTCCTGGCCGCACGGCACTTCGGCACGGCGCCCTGGCCGCTGTCGACCGGCCACGCCGCGGTGCTCTTCGCGGGTGGGGTCCTGCTGCTGCTCGCCCAGGCCCTGAAGGCGCTCGGCTGGGCGCGGCTGTTCGCGCGCGCCGAGCGGCCCACGCCGCTCGCGCTGGCGGCCGGCAACGGCGGCGCCGCCGTGATCGGGGTTGTCCTGCCCGGCCGCTTCGACGAGGCCATGCGAATCGCGGTCGTGCGCCGCTACCCCGGCTGCCCGGCGGGCGTTCGCACGCTCGCCCTCTCCCTCCTCATGCTCGGCCTCATCGACAGCGTGGCGCTCGCGCCGCTCGCGCTCGCGGCGGTCGTCTTCTCCCGCGGCGGGATCGGGGTCCAGGCGGGGCTCGCCGTAGTCGCAGCCGGCGGAGTCGGAGCCGCCGTCGTCATCGCGATGCTTCCGCGGCTCGCGGCGAGCCGGCGCGCGACCCGCTTCCGGCTCGGCCGCTGGCTGAGCCCGCGAACCAGCTCCCTGCGCAGCGCCTCCGAGGCGTGGGCGCTCGTCTCCGCCTGCTGGCTCGTGCGAGCGGTCGCCGTGTTCCTGCTCCTCGGGACGCTCGGGATCGGCTTCTCGTTCTCGCTCGCGCTCCTCTTCCTCTGCGCCGGGGCGGCGGCCGCGGCGCTGCCGCTCGGGCTTGCGGGCACCGCAACCCAGGTCGCCGCAGGCACCACCGCGCTGATCGCCGCGGGCGTCGAGGCGTCGCATGCCCTCAGCGCCACTCTGTCGGTGGCCGCGCTCGGCGTCTTCTCCGGCGCCGCCGTCCTCCTCTTCGCGATCGCCTGGCGAACCGGAGTCGTCCTCGTCCGGACCTGGTCGCCGCGGACTGCGTAACGTTCTGCGAACATGTGTTCGCCATGGAGGCGACGATCCTCCACGCCGACCTGGACGCGTTCTACGCGTCCGTGGAGCAGCGCGACGATCCGAGCCTGCGCGGCCGGCCCGTGATCGTCGGCGCCGGCGTTGTCCTCGCGGCAAGCTACGAGGCGAAGGCGCTCGGGGTCCGCACCGCGATGCCCCTCGGCCGAGCGCGCCGCCTGTGCCCCCGCGCGATCGTCGTCCCGCCGCGCATGCCGGCGTACTCCGAGGCGAGCAAGGCCGCCTATCGCGTCTTCGAGGACACGACCCCGCTGGTCGAGGGCCTGTCGATCGACGAGGCGTTCCTCGACGTCCGCGGGATGGGCCGGATCGCGGGCTCGCCGGTCGAGATCGCCGCCCGGCTGCGAATCGCGGTGCGCGAGCGCGTCGGCCTGCCGATCACCGTCGGAGTGGCCAGGACGAAGTTCCTCGCCAAGGTGGCAAGCGGGGTCGCGAAGCCGGACGGGCTGCTCGTGGTGCCGCCCGACCGCGAGCTCGAGTTCCTCCACCCGCTTCCGGTCGAGCGGCTCTGGGGCGTCGGCGCCGTGACCTCGGCGAAGCTGCGCAGCCGGGGCATCGGCACCGTGGGCGAGGTGGCGGAGCTCTCGGAGGCGGCGCTCGTCGCCCTGCTCGGGCGCGCCCAGGGCCGCCACCTCCACGCGCTCGCGCACAACCGCGATCCCCGGCCTGTCCAGCCTCGACGGCGGCGGCGGTCGATCGGCTCACAGCGGGCGCTCGGGCGCTCGCCGAAGTCGCCGGACGCGATCGACGCCGTGGCGATCGGCCTCGTCGAGCGGGTCACGCGCCGGATGCGCGCCGCGAGCCGCGTCGGCCGCACCGTCGTCCTCCGGCTGCGCTTCGACGACTTCTCGCGCGCGACCCGCTCGCACACGCTGCCCCGCGCGACCGCGCACACGGGGACGATCCTCGAGGCCACGCGGCAGCTCCTCGCCACGGCGAGGCCGATGATCCAGCGCGACGGCATCACGCTCGTCGGGATCTCGGTGGCGAACCTCGACGACGGCGGCGCCGTCCAGCTCGCATTGCCCTTGGATGGGTACGACGGCGTCGCGCTCGACGCCGCGCTCGACGAGATCCGCGAGCGCTACGGGTCGAACGCGGTGATCCGCGCCGTGCTGCTCGGCCGCGACCAGGGCCTGACGGTGCCACTGCTTCCCGACTGACGCACGACGCAAGACGAGCTGGAGAGGCGTATCCTTCCGGCCGTGGCGCAGACGAGGGTGGAGCAGACGAAGTTCCTGCTCGACGAGTCGCAGCTCCCGCGACGCTGGTACAACATCCGCGCCGACATGCCCAGCCCGCTGCAGCCCGTGCTGCACCCGGGCACGGGACAGCCGGTCGGCCCCGACGACCTCGCGCCGCTCTTCCCGATGGAGCTCATCCTCCAGGAGGTGAGCGAGGAGCCCGAGGTCGCGATCCCGGACGAGATCCTCGACATCTACAGCCTCTGGCGGCCGACGCCGCTCTACCGGGCACGGCGGCTCGAAAAGGCGCTCGGCACGCGCTCGCGGATCTTCTACAAGTACGAGGGCGTCAGCCCGCCGGGCAGCCACAAGCCGAACACGGCGGTCGCCCAGGCGTACTACAACGCGAAGGAAGGCCGCACGCGGCTGGCGACGGAGACGGGCGCCGGCCAGTGGGGGAGCGCGCTCGCCTTCGCCTGCAAGCTGCTGGGGCTCGAGTGCAAGGTCTACATGGTCAGGATCTCCTACGAGCAGAAGCCGTTCCGGCGCTCGCTGATCCAGGCCTGGGGCGCGACGATCGTCCCCAGCCCGTCCGAGGAGACGCAGTCCGGCCGGGCGATCCTCGAGGAGCACCCCGACTCGCCGGGCAGCCTCGGGATCGCCATCTCGGAGGCGGTCGAGGACGCGGCCGGTCGCGAGGACACCGCCTACTCGCTCGGCAGCGTGCTGAACCACGTCCTGCTGCACCAGACCGTGATCGGCCAGGAGGCGCTGGCGCAGATGGAGCTCGCCGGCGCCTTCCCCGACGTGATCATCGGTTGCGTTGGCGGCGGCTCGAACTTCGCCGGCCTCGCCTTCCCCTTCCTGCGGGAGAAGATCGCCGGCCGGGAGATCGACGTGCTGGCCTGCGAGCCCGCGGCGTGCCCGACGCTGACGCGCGGCCTCTTCGCGTACGACTTCGGCGACACGAGCAAGCTGACGCCGCTCGTCGCGATGCACACGCTCGGGCACGACTTCGTGCCGGCGCCGATCCACGCGGGCGGGCTCCGCTACCACGGCGTCGCGCCGCTGATCTCGCAGCTCGTGCTCGACGGGCTGATCCGCGCCGAGGCCTACCTCCAGAACGACGTCTTCGCCTCCGCCGTCCTCTTCGCCGGCTGCGAGGGGATCGTCCCGGCGCCCGAGGCGGCGCACGCGATCCACGGCGCGCTCCGGGTCGCCAAGGCCGCCGACGAGGCGGGCGAGGAGCGGACGATCCTCTTCAACCTCTCCGGCCACGGGCACTTCGACATGGGCGCCTACGACAGCTACTTCGCCGGGAAGCTCGATGACGTCGAGCTCGACGAGGACGAGATCCAGCGCGCGCTGCGCGCGATCGAGGGTCTGCCGGCACCCGCGTAGCGGTCGGCAAACCCGGGCATACTCGACGAACAATAGGAGGGGGTAAGAGATGCAGAAGGCGAAGCTCAGTGCCATCGCGCTCTCGGCGACCGCGGTCGCCTTCGGAGTCCTCGTCGGCGGCGCGACCGGCGGTCCGCCGCTCAGCTCCTGCCTCGGCCTGACGCCGACGATCGTCGGCACGCAAGGAGCGGACGTCATCAACGGCACGGCGGGGCCGGATGTGATCGCGGCGGGCGTCGGGGACGACCAGGTCTGGGGCCATGGCGGCAACGACGTCATCTGCGGCGGGTCGGGCAACGACACGCTGCAAGGCGGCGACGGAACGGACACGCTCGCCGGCGAGCAGGGCGACGACCTGATCGACGGCGGCGTGCTCGGCTGCTGCGGACCCGGCAACACCGGCGACGACATCCTCTACGGCGGTCAGGGGAGCGACACGCTGCATGCGAGCGACTTCGGCAACAACACGCTCTACGGCGAGCAGGGTGCCGACGAGCTCCACGGCTGGCAGGGCAACGACACGCTCGACGGCGGGAACGGCAACGACGTGCTCGAGGCCTTCACCGGCAACGACGCGCTGAGGGGCGGCAACGGCGCCGACCACCTGGACGGCGGGGCGGGCATCGACACGCTGGACGGCGGGCGCGGCCCCGACACCTGCGTCAACGGCGAGTCCAACACGAACTGCGAGGCATAGCCGCCGCCTGCGGTCGGGCCCCAACCGCCGCCCCGCCGATGGCC
>JBBDQR010000147.1:13725-14523 GCA_040905885.1 Gaiellaceae bacterium
GCCGGCGGCTCGGTTCGATGAGTTCTCACGCTCGCGCGAGTCTCATCTGTGTCATCGACGAACGGAGCCGCAGATGCAGACGATCACGACCTTCCTGACCTTCGACGACCAGGCCGAAGAGGCGGTCGAGCACTACACGTCGATCCTTCCCGACTCGCGGGTGCTGAGCATCCGCCGCTACGGGGAGGCGGGCCCCATGCCCGCGGGCACCTTCATGACCGCCGAGTTCGAGCTCGCCGGTCAGCGATTCATGCGCTGAACGGCGGGCCGTCGTTCAGCTTCGCCAGGGCATCTCGCTCTTCGTCTCGTGCGAGGGTCGACGAGCTCTGGGAACGGCTCTCGGAGGGCGGCGAGCAGGGCCCGTGCGGCTGGCTCACGGACAAGTTCAGCGTCTCCTGGCAGATCATCCCGCGGGCGCTCGGCGAGCTGCTGGGCGACCCGGATCCCGAGAAGGCGAACCGCGTCATGAACGCGATGCTGAAGATGAGCAAGATCGAGGTCGAGGGCTTGCGGCAGGCGGCGGGGGCCTAGCAGGAACGCGACTTCTCGCGCCGAACGTCACGAAGGGTCCTTCGACGCAGGGAGGCAGGGATGATCGGTTTGAGAGGGTTGCTGCTGGTCCTGGCCGTGATCCTGTTCGTGATCGCAGTGTTCTCCGAGGGGGCGCGCTACGGCGACGTGCTCGCGTGGGGCCTCGCCGCGACGGCCGCCGCGCTGCTCGCCGAGGAGATGGGCTGGAACAAGCGCTTCGGCACGCGCCGCTAGCAAAGACCGTGGCCCGGGCCGCCGCGAGGGCGC
>JBBDQR010000147.1:14533-19339 GCA_040905885.1 Gaiellaceae bacterium
GGCCCGGGCGGATCCTCAGGGCTTACTTGAGCAGCAGCCGACCGAGCCGCCGGTCGGCGACGGCGAGCCCGGCGACCGTCATCGCTACTAGGTAGCCGACGTGGACGAGCAGGCCGGCTCCCACTTCCCCGAGCGTCAGCCCGCGCAGCAGCTCGACGCCGTGGTAGAGCGGCGTCAGCGGGAGGATCCACTGGACGGCCTGCGGGTACTCGTGGAGCGGCACGAAGGTCGCCGAGAAGAGGAAGAGCGGCAGCGTCACGACCTCGAGGAAGCCGAAGTCGGCCCAGGAGCGCATCACGGTCACCGTGACGAGGCCGACGGCGGCGAACGCGGCCCCGATCAGCAGCGCCGCCGGGATCGCCGCGGCCGCCCACGGCGAGCCGATCAGCCCTAGCGCCGCCATCACGACGACGAAGCCGCCCGCGTAGATCCCGCCGCGCATGAGCGCGTACACGAGCTCCCCGAGAGCCACGTCCCGCACGCCGAGCGGCGTCGCGAGCACGCCCTCGTACACCTTGCCCCACTTCAGCTTGGCGAAGACGTTGATCGTCGATTCGTAGACGGCGCCGTTCATCGCCGCCGCGGCGAGCAGCGCGGGCGCCACGAACTCGCGGTAGGGGACGAGCCCGCCCGCGAACTCGACGTCCCCAACGAGCTTGCCGACGCCGATCCCGAGCCCGAGCAGGAAGAAGACCGGCTCGAAGAATCCCGAGACGATCAGCAGCCACTGGCGGCGGCCCGTGACGAGGTTCCGCTGCACGAGCCGCCAGGCGAAGCGTCCGCCCGCGGGCAGCGTCCGGATCGGCAGGGCGACGCTGGTCATTTCAGGAGCTTCCCGCGGAGGAGGCGGACGGCGAACCCGCTGCCCGCCAGCGTGAAGGCGGCCAGGTAGCCCGCGTGGCCGAGGGCAGGCCACAGCTCCGCCGTCCCGGCGGCCAGCTCCCGGCAGAGCGTGACCCCGTGCCAGAGCGGCGTCACGCGGGCCACCCACTCGAGCGCCGCCGGCAGCTGCGAGATCGGGAAGAACGTGCCGGAGAAGAGGAACAGCGGCAGGATCCCGAAGCGGAAGATCGCGGTCAGCACCGAGCTGTTCTCGACGGCGCTGGCGGTCGCGGCGATCGGAGCGGCGAAGGCGAGGCCGCAGCCGAGCGCGGCGAGCGGGGCGAGCAGCGCCCAGGGCGAGCGAAACGCGCCGACGGCCGCGGCGACGGCGGTGAAGATCGCCGAGGCGACGAGGATCCGCAGCGCCACCCAGCCGAAGAAGCCGAGGAAGAGCTCCGTCACGCGCACCGGAGTCGCGACGACGGCGTGGTAGGTCTTCGTCCACTTCAGCCCGGCCATCACGGGGAAGCTCCCCTCGTTCGTGCCGATCTGCATGGCGGTCGCGGCGAGCAGCCCGGGCGCGACGAACTCGAGGTAGCTGAGCCCGCCGAGGTTCGCGCTCCCCTCGTCCACGATCCCGCCGAGCAGCACGCCGATCGAGAAGAGGAAGAAGAGCGGGTTGAGGAAGGCGACTGTGATCGTCGCGCGCCAGGACTTGCGGTAGCTGCGCGCATGCCAGGCGAGGACGTTGGCGGCCTGCTCGACCATTAGTGCCCCGTCCGGTAATGCCGTCGAGCTTCTGGGTCGCGAGCACCAAGCCAGGGGCCGCACTCGTCCGCAGCCAAGGCAAGCCGCCTTGGCAAGGGCGAGGGTGGACACCGGCGCCGCGTGATCGCGGGCCAGAAGCCGCCATGTATTGCTGGACGGGGCACTAGTCGACGAGGGTGCGGCCGGTGATGGAGAGGAAGACGTCCTCGAGCGTGCTGCGGCGGATCAGCACGCTCTCCGGCTGCACGCCGCGCTCGTGGACGGCGGCCGCCGTCGCGTCGCCGTCCCCGGTGCCGATCAGGATCCGGTCGGCGAGCTCCTCGATCCGCTCGCCAAGGCCCTCGAGCCTGGACATGGCGCCGTCCTGGGAGCCGGCCGCGAAGCGCAGCTCGACCACCTCCCGCTCGACGTGGCGCGCGATCAGCTCGCGCGGCGAGCCCTCCGCGACGATCCGGCCGCGGTCCATCACGACCAGCCGGTCGCAGAGCTGCTCGGCCTCGTCCATGTAGTGCGTCGTCAGGACGAGCGTCACGCCGCGCTGCTTGAGCCGGTAGAGCCTGTCCCAGACCGCGTGCCGGGCCTGCGGGTCGAGGCCGGTGGTCGGCTCGTCGAGCAGCATCAGGTCGGGTTCGTTGATCAGGGCGCGGGCGATCGTCAGCCGCCGCTTCATCCCGCCGGAGAGCGGCTCGACCCGGTGCTTGCGCCGCTCGGCGAGCTGCATGAAGTCGAGCAGCTCGTCCGCGCGCTCGCGGATCAGCGGCGACGGGAGCCCGAAGTAGCGCCCGTAGACGAGCAGGTTCTCGAAGACGGTCAGCTCGGTGTCGAGGTTGTCGTCCTGGGGGACGACGCCGAGGCGCGCGCGGATCTCGGGCCCCGCCTCGGCCGGGTCGAGCCCGAAGACCCGGAGCTTGCCGCCGCTGCGCGGCGAGACCGCGCCGATCATCCGCATCGTCGAGCTCTTACCCGCGCCGTTGGGGCCGAGGAAGCCGAACGTCTCGCCGGGCACGACGGCGAAGTCGATCCCGTCGACCGCGGTGAAGTCGCCGAAGCGCTTCGTCAGCCCGGCTGCCTCGATCAGCTGCTCGCCCACCGGCCGCAGGCTACCGACCCGCGAGCCTGATCTACTTGCCGCGATGCGCAGGCTCCCCGCAGCCGCTCTCGCCCTGCTCGTCGTCGTCGCGGGGGCCGCCGTCTGGCGGCTGCTGCCGCGGGACGAGGTCACGCCGGCGCGCGCGGAGCCCTTGCGACCCGGCGTCTTCGCGTACGACACGTCCGGGTTCGAGGAGGTGGACATCCTCGGCGGCGCCCGCCACGAGTATCCGCGGCGAACCACGATCGTCGTGCGCCGGGGCGGCTGCGGGCTCGTCTTGCGCTGGCAGCCCTTCGAGGAACGGTTCCAGGAGTGGGAGCTCTGCGACGGGCTCCGGCTCCGCAGCATCTCCGAGCGGCACGAATTCTTCGGGAACGACAATCGCCGGACCTACCGCTGTGACGAGAGCTCCCGGTTCGACGGCGCGTACCGCTGCTCGACCGGGGAGACGACGGAGGTCGCGCGCGTCGTCTCGTCGGAGGACGGTCACGTGCGGGTGGAGACGACGCTCAGCGGCGGCTCGACCGGCTCCGGGGCCCGCGAGCTGTGGCTGCGCCCCGACGGCATCCCCCTCCGCATGGCGGTCGAGAACGAGAACACGACGCCCTCGCTGATCGGACCGGTGAGCTACCGCGAGCGCTACGAGCTCACGCTGGCAGAACCTTCCCGGGGTTGAGGATCCCGTTCGGGTCGAGCACGTGCTTGATCCCGCGCATCACCGGGATCAGGTCTCCGTGCTCCGCCTCGAGGTAGCCGATCTTGCCGAGCCCGATCCCGTGCTCGCCCGTGCAGGTGCCGCCGCGCGCGAGCGCGTAGGCGACGATCTCGTGGTTGACCTCCTCCGCCGCGGCGATCGCGGCCGGGTCGGCCGGGTCGACCGAGAAGCCGACGTGGTAGTTGCCGTCGCCGACGTGGCCGATGATGCTCGCCTCGATGTCCCGCTCCTCGACGAGCCCGCGCGCGTGCCGGACCGCGCCGGGCAGCTCGGAGACGGGGACGCAGACGTCCGTGGCCTTGAACTTCGAGCCCGGCGGGGCAGCGGCGGCGAGCGCGAAGGCGGCGTGGTGGCGCGCCTCCCAGAGCCGGTTGCGGGCCTCCTCCTCGCGCTCCGAGTCGAACGAGGCGCTGTCGGCCGCCTCGCAGATCTGGCGCGCAGCCTCGACCTCGCCGGCGACCCCGTGCTGCGTTCCGGCGAACTCGAGGAACAGGCTCGGCGCCTCCGGGTACGACGACTCCTTGTAGCGGTTGAGCGCCCGCAGCGTGAGCGCGTCCAGCAGCTCGACCCGCGTGAGCGCGACGCCCGAGCCGACCATGGCCACGGCGGCGCCCACGGCCGCGTCGAGGTCGGGGAAGGTCGCGCGGGCGGCGATCGTGTACTCCGGGATGCCGTGCAGCCGCAGGACGAGCTCGGTGATCACGCCGAGCGTGCCTTCCGAGCCGACGAACAGGCCCGTCAGGTGGTAGCCGGCCGACGTCTTGAAGGCGCGTGAGCCGGTGTGGAGGATCGTGCCGTCGGCGAGCACGACCTCGAGCGCAAGCACGTGCGCGCGCATGCCCCCGTAGCGGATCGTCGTCGTGCCGCTCGCGTTCGTCGCGGCCATGCCGCCGAGCGTCGCGTCGGCGCCCGGATCGACCGGGAAGAAGAGACCGTGCTCACCGGCGCGGCGGTTGAGCGCGCTCCGGGTCACTCCCGCCCCGGCCGTCGCGGAGAGGTCGGCCGCGTGGATCTCAACGCGGGTCAGGCGCCCGAGGTCGAGGCTGATCCCGCCCGCGACCGGGATCACGTGCCCCTCGAGGCTCGTGCCCGCGCCGAAGGGGACGACGGGGATCCCGCGCTCGTTCGCGTAGGAAAGGACGGCCGCCGCCTCCTCGGCCGACTCCGGGTAGACGACCGCCTCCGGCGCGCGCGGCGGGTGGTAGGTGAGGTCCTCGCCGTGGGTGGCGCGGTCCGAATCGCCGTCGCTGACGTGGGCGGCCAGGGCGCGGAGATCCTGGAGCATCGGGTCGATCCTAGTGCCCCTCAGGTAATGGTCTCGCGTTTCTGGCGAGCGAAAGGCAAGCCAGGCTAGGACGCAGGGAGCGCCCCTACCCTCTGCGGTACGGGCGCGACCTCCGGGGCCCCCGCG
>JBBDQR010000148.1:0-3142 GCA_040905885.1 Gaiellaceae bacterium
GTCGAGCGCGTCGAAGTTCGCCTGCCGGTACTGGTCGAGGTTGCCGATGTCCTGCCAGTAGCCCTCGCAGACGGCGCCGTACAGCGGCCGGCCCATCTCCAGCAGGAGCGGGAACAGCTCCTTGGAGAAGTCGAAGGGCCGGTCGTCCGGGACGTGCTTCAGCACCTCCGGCTCGAGCACGTAGATGCCGGTGTTGATCGTGTCGGAGAAGACCTGGCCCCACGAGGGCTTCTCGAGAAAGCGCTCGATCCGCCCGTCCTCGTCGGTGACGACGATCCCGAACTCGAGCGGGTTGTCGACCGACTTGAGGCCGATCGTCGCCGCGGCGCCCTTCTCCTTGTGGAACTCGACCAGCCGCGTGAGGTCGATGTCGGTGAGCGCGTCGCCGGAGATGACGAGGAAGGTGTCGTCGAGCGCGCCGCTCGCGAGCCGCACCGAGCCGGCCGTGCCGAGCGGCGACTCCTCGACGGAGTACTCGATCCGCAGCCCGAGCCCCTCCCCGTCGCGGAAGTAGGCGCGGATCGCCTGCGGCAGGAACGCGACCGTGACGATCACGTCCTCGAAGTCGTGGGCGAGCAGGAGCTCGAGGATGTGCTCCATGCACGGCTTGCCGACGACCGGCACCATCGGCTTCGGCTGGTTGGACGTCAGCGGGCGCAGGCGCGTGCCCTCGCCCCCAGCCATCACGACCGCCTTCAACTCGCCCGCACCTCCCTCCTCGCCTTCAGGAGGTATTGCGTTCCCGCCAGCGCGGCCAGCGCAACCCCGGCCCAGAAGAGCCCGAGCGGCCAGTCCGTGCCGGGCGCGGTCGCCATCACGAGTGCGAGCGCCGCGTAGAGCACCCAGGTCGCCAGCTTGCCGACCGCGTTGACCTCGAACTCGTAGCCGCGCGGGACGACGAGCTTGTAGCCGCCAAGAAGGAGCGCGTCCCGGCCCACGATCAGCACCAGCGCCGGCCACGGCAGCCGGTCGGCCAGGAAGAGGAGCACCACGGCGGCGTCGATCAGCAGCCGGTCGGCGAGCGGGTCGGCGATCTTGCCGAACACCGACTCCACGCGCCAGCGCCGGGCGAGCCAGCCGTCGACCTGGTCGGTCACGCCGGCCGCCCCGAAGAGGATCGCCGCGGGCCAGCTCTTGCCCTCGTCCGCGAGCAGCAGGAGGACGACGAAGGCGGGGATCACGGCGAGCCGGGCGACCGTGAGCGCGTTGGGAACCTGCGACAGCGGTGGGGATGTTGCAGGTGCGGCCACGCTGGGAAGCTACCTTTCCAGCGTGGGCTCCGAAGTGTCCGACATGGACGTCCTCTACAGCCAGCTGCTCCGGCTGGCCCACGACGCGCCCCGCTCGATCGACCGGGTCGAGCTCGGTTCCGGCCACACCGCGGTCGCCTTCCTCCGCGACGGCAGCCGCCTGCGGGCTCATTACTCGAGCGAGGACTCCGTGGTCGACCTCGAGCAGCTGCTCGAGCGCGCGGGCGTCCGGCTGGTCCGCCAGTAGGCTCCTCGGCGTGTCCGACCGCCTGACCCTCCCGGGCTTCGTCAACGCGCACTCGCACGCGTTCCAGCGTGCCCTGCGGGGCCGCGCGGAGGGCGACGACTTCTGGGCCTGGCGGGAGGCCATGCTGGACATGGCTCGGGGACTGTCCCCTAGCCATGTCCGTGAGAGCTACGTAGACGTCTACCGCGAGATGCGGCGGGCCGGCTACACGGCCGTCGGCGAGTTCCACTACCTGGGGCTCGAGGAGGCGCTCGCGGCGATCGAGGCGGCGGCGGAGGCCGGGATCGAGCTCGTGCTCCTCTACGCCGCCTACGCCCGCGGCGGGCTCGAGCGGTTTCGGCAGGAGTCGCCGGCCGCGTACCTGGAGGAGGTCGAGCGCCTGCGGGCGACGGGAGCCCGCGTGGGCGTCGCCCCGCACTCCGTGCGGGCCTGCCCGCCGGACTGGCTCGAGGAGATCGGGCGCTACTCGGCCGCCGAGGGGCTGCCGCTGCACGTCCACGCTGACGAGCAACCGCGCGAGATCGAGGACTGCCTCGCCGAGCACGGCGTGCGGCCGATCGAGCTGCTCGACGACACGGGCTGCCTGGGCCCGCACACGACCGTCGTCCACGCGACGCACGCCGACGGCGGGGAGCTCGACCTGATTGCCCGCGCCGGCACCCGCGTCTGCGTCTGCCCGACGACCGAGGCGAACCTCGGCGACGGCTTCCTGCCGGTCGAGCGGCTGCTGACGCGAGGGATCGGGCTCTGCATCGGCTCCGACTCGAACGTCCGCATCGACCCGCTGGAGGAGCTGCGGGAGCTCGAGGGGATCGCCCGCCGACAGGCCGGTCGCCGCAACGTCGTTCCGCTCGAGACGCTGCTCTGCTTCGGCTCGGACGAAGGGGCGGCAGCGCTCGGGCTGGAGCGGTGGGACGACGTCCAGGCGGATCTCTCGCATCCCTCCCTCGCCGGCGTGGACGAGGGGGACGCGTTCGCAGCGCTCGTCTTCGGGTGCTCCGCGGAGGTGTTCGCGTGACGCCCGTCGAGGTGACCGAGGCGACGTTCGCGGAGGAGGTGCTCGCACGGTCCCACGAGGTGCCGGTGGTCGTCGACTTCTGGGCCGAGTGGTGCGGCCCATGCCACGCGCTGGCGCCGATCCTCGAGGGCGCTGTTTCGGAGCGGGACGGGCAGGTCGTGCTCGCGAAGGTGGACGTCGACGCGAATCCGGCCCTCGCGGCCGAGTACGGGATCCAGGGGATCCCGGCGGTCAAGGCCTTCCGGAGAGGGACGGTCGCGGACGAGTTCGTGGGCGTGCGCTCGCCGCAGGCCGTCGCGGCGTTCCTGGACGGGCTGACCGGCCCCAGCGAGGCGGAGCGGCTGCTCGAGGAGCTCCGCGCCGAGGGGACATGGCCCGACGTCGTCGCGGCCGTCGACGAGGGCGACCACGAGCGCGCCCTGGACCTCCTGCTCGAGCGCTTGGACGAGGACCGGGAGCGCGTCCGCACGCTGATGGTGGCCCTCTTCCAGGAGCTGGGCGCGGATCATCCGCTGTCGGCGACGTACCGCCGGCGGCTATCGGCCGCGCTGTTTTAGCGGTCGCGGCCGCAAGTACGGTTGTCGTCCTGGCCGGCTGCAAACCGTCGGCTGGCTTTGTCCTCAGTCG
>JBBDQR010000149.1:0-3142 GCA_040905885.1 Gaiellaceae bacterium
CGCTCCAGGCCGCGTCGCTCCAGGCCGCGTCGCTCCAGGCCGCGTCGCTCCAGGCCGCGTCGCTCCAGGCAGCAGAGCCCCAGGCGGCTGCGTCGAAGACCTTGCCGCTGCCAACGGACGCCGACACCACGAACTGGTTCAGGGCGGCGTTGGCGACGGGCGGGTTGGTCATGCTCGCCTTGACGAGGTTCACCTGACCGCGACCCTGCGCCATCATCGAGGAGCCGGGGACGCGACGCGCGGTCTTCATCAGCGCGCCCTTGACCTGATCCGGCGACCAGCCCGGGTTGCGGGCAAGCATCTGGGCGGCCGCGCCGGCCACGACCGGAGCCGCGAACGACGTGCCGGAGAGCTGCATGTTGGCCGCGTCGAGGACGTTGGCGGGACGATCCGTGCGGAGCGTCGCGCCGGCCGGGACCGGGCCGACCATGTAGCGCCCGGCCGCGACGATCTCGGGCTTGAGGAAGCCCTCGTTCGTGTAGCCGTAGGCCGACCAGGAAGCGACCACGTCGTCCCCGATCCTGGCCGTTCCGCCGATGTCGAACGCGCCGACCGTGAGTACGAACGGGTCGTTGCCGGGTGCGTGGACGACGCCGCTCGGCCCGTCGGCCCTGCCGTAGTTGCCGGCCGCGGCCACGACGACCACGCCCGAGAACCACAGCTTCTGGACCGCCGCGTTCAGCGGATGCCAGCGGATCGAGAGCACCGAGGACGAGTGCAGCGAGAAGTTCGCCACGCGGATGTTGTACTGGTCCTTGTTGTTGTAGATCCACTCGGCGGCCTTGATGACGTCGCTCGTCAGGGCCATGCCGTTGTCGTCCATCACGTCCAGGTCGATCAGGTTCGCGTTCGGCGCCGCGCCGGCGAGACCCGGTGCGGAGCCGGCGGCGATCCCGGCCACGAACGTGCCGTGCCCGCGTCCGTCCAGCGTCAGCGGGTTCTGCGACAGGCTCGTGAAGACCTCGCGGTGGACGACCCGGGCGCCGAGATCGAAGTCCGCCCGGTTCTTGTCGATGCCGGAGTCGACGATCGCGATCGCCGGAGCCTGGGGGGCCGGCTTGAGCGTGGTGCCCCACAGCTTGGCCGCGCCGTTCTCGTGCGGCCAGAGCTGGGTCGAGCTGAAGTCGGTCGCCTTGACCAGAGCGTCGAGCGTCACGACGAGACCGTCGATCTTCTCGAGCGCGTTCAGCCTCGCCGCGGGGATCTCCGCCGCGACGGCGCCGATCAGGGCGAGCTCCTGCTTCAGGTCGCCGAGTCCGTGGTTCGCCTTCTTCGCGCCTTCGAGGCCGGCCGAGCTCTGGATGATCACGCGGATCTTCCCACCCGGGTTGCTCTTCACGGCCTGGTAGACGCCCGGTGCGATGTATGCGGCACCGCCGGGCTCCTTGGAGCTCTTCGCGGTCGCTGCCAGCGGCATCGCCAGAGCGAGCGCGAGGACGACCAGCGTCGTCACGCCCTTCCTCGAGCGATGATCGCCGCCGCGGCCGTTGCTGCCCCAAAGCGCGCTGGAACGATGCTCGCCGCCCCGGTTACCAGTGCCCCAGAGCGCGCTAGCTCGTTCTCCTCCTCCACCGCAGTGGGTTGAACGCATTCCTCTCCTCCTGTCCCGCGCTGAGCGCGGTGGCCGCATTGCCGTCTGCGAGCAATCGTCGTCGCCTGGGGCAGCCGAGTCCTCCCCCGAAAGGGTGCGGAACCTCCAAGTTCACTCGAACGAGTGAGCCTTGTGGTCGCGACCGTGAGCACGTTCCGTCCTGGCCGAGCGAAAACCGAGCAGCTCAGGGACGCAGGGAGCGCTCGTAGCTGAAGCTACGGGCGCGACTCCCGGGGCCCCCGCGAAGTGCGGAGCACTTCGTGGGGAAGGGCTGAGGGACGCCGAGATGCGAAGCGTTTGCAGCCGGCCAGGGCGACAACCGTGCTTGCGGTCGCGACCACCTACTCGGCGAGCTCCTCGGCGAGGAGCGCGCAGGCCGCCCAGCGCCACGCGACCGCGTCGTCCGCCACGAGCCCGTCGAGCGCCGCGGAGACCGCCGGGAGGCCCTCCGCGCGCTCCCGCAGCCGTCTCAGAGCCTCCTGGAGCCCGCGGCGGCGCTCGACGCTGTCCAGCTCGCCGGCCAGCACGGACACGGCCCCGCCGTCGGGCTCCAGCTCCCGGCGCGGATCGCCGCCGGAGGCCAGCACGAGCAGCGCCCGCCGCCGCGCGCCCTGGAGCTCCGCCTCGTCGAGCTCGAGCGACTGCACCGCGACGTAGGCGAGCTGCGGCTCGAGCTCTCCTCCGCCCTCCTCCAGCAGCTCGAGCAGCCCCCGCTCGCTCACGACGCCAATTCAAGCGGTTCGTAGAAAGCCGCACGAGCGGGACAGGCGAGCCGCAACCGATCAGTGGGGCGATGCCGATGGAGCCGGGCCCGATCGGCGCTTGACTGGGGACATCTCGGAACCACCATGCAAGGAGGAGAACGATGAGCACCACCACCAGCCGCCCCGTTGCTTTTAGCGTCAAGGGCCTGTCCACGATGCGCCTGCTCCAGATCGGCGGTTTCATCGCGGGCGCGCTCCTGATCGCGTTCGGCGCGGCCGCAATCTACATGGGCGTCGACGGCCGCAGCACCGTCCGCGACAGCCTCGCCGCCGAGAAGATCGTCGGTTCCGACGACATGTCCCCGAGCGGGATCCAGGAGGGCATCGAGGAGGCCGGCATCGCCGGGCTTCCCGGCCTCGTGATCCCGGATCGCGACGTCGCCGGAAAGGAGATCACGACCGGCGCCGACGCTCGCGCGTTCGCGCAGTACATGCGCATCCACGCGCTCGAGGGCAGCGGCGGGCTGACGTACGCCGAGATGGGCCGCTTCGCGACCCCCGACGGGAGCCCCAAGGGGACCAGCGACCCGGCAGCGGCGCTGAAGGACGAGGCCGGCAATCCGGTCTCGAACTCCGCCCGCAACACGTGGGTCACGGCGACGGCGCTGACGACGGCGCTGAACATGTCGTTCATGGCCGAGCAGCTCGCGCTCTTCGGCCTCGTCGTCGGGATCGCGCTCCTGCTGAGCGGGATCGGCTTCATCGTGCTCGCCTGGGCCGCGCTGCACAAGAAGCGCACCGCCTAGGCAAGCGACCAGAACGGCCGGCGCCGCGGGTGGTCCCGGGA
>JBBDQR010000150.1:0-7878 GCA_040905885.1 Gaiellaceae bacterium
CGTGCTCGTCGGTCACCTTCTGGACGAGCTCCTCGGCGCGGTGCTCCTCGTCGGCTCCCACGTCGCCCTTGTCGACCATCTCCTTCAGGTGGTGGATCGCGTCCCGGCGGACGTTGCGCACCGCCACCCGCCCCTCCTCCGCCATCTGGCGGACGACCTTGACGAGCTCCTTGCGCCGCTCCTCGGTCAGCTGCGGGATCGGCAGGCGGATCAGCTTCCCGTCGCTCGACGGCGTCAGGCCGAGGTCCGACTCCATGATCGACTTCTCGATCGCCTTCACCGAGCTGGGGTCGAACGCCTGGACGGTGAGCAGGCGCGGCTCGGGCGCGCCGATCGTGGCGAGCTGCTTCAGCGGCGTCGGTTGGCCGTAGTAGTCGACCGTGATCCGGTCGAGCAGCGCCGGCGAGGCGCGGCCGGTGCGCACCGTGTTGAACTCCGTGTGGGTCGCCTCGACCGACCGGTCCATCCGGCGGCGTGCGTCCTGCATCAGCTCATCGACCGTCGCCATCGCGTCCTCCCTGGGGGTCTCCACCGCAAGTACGGCCCGCTCGGCCGGCTGCAAATCGTCGCATCTCGGCGTCCTCAGTCGCGCCCGTACGGCAGAGCGTACGAGCGCTCCCTGCGTCCTTGAGCTGCTCGACTTTCGCTCGGCCGATCATGACCGTACCTGCGGCGGCGACCCCTTGGAAATGATCGTGCCCACGCGCTCGCCGTGCACGATGCGCTCGATGTTGCCCGCCTCGAGCGAGAAGACGTGGATCGGCAGCCCGTTGTCCATGCAGAGCGACAGGGCCGTCGTGTCCATCACCTTCAGCCCGCGCTCGATCGCCTCGATGTGCGTCAGCTCGGGCAGGAACTCGGCGTCGGGCTGCTCGCGCGGGTCGCCCGCGTAGACGCCCTCCACCCCGTGCTTGCCCATCAGGATCGCCTCCGCGTCGATCTCGAGCGCGCGCAGCGCGGCGGCCGTGTCGGTCGTGAAATACGGGTTGCCGGTGCCGGCGGCGAAGATGACGATGCGCCCCTTCTCGAGGTGACGGATCGCCCGGCGCCGGATGTACGGCTCGGCGACCTCCGAGACGGTGATTGCGGACATCACCCGCGTCTGCGCGCCGGCGCGCTCGAGCTGATCCTGGAGCGTGAGCGCGTTCAGCAGCGTGGCGAGCATCCCCGCGTAGTCGGCGGTGGCGCGCTCCATCCCGTCCGCCGCGGCCGCCATCCCCCGGTAGATGTTCCCGGCGCCGACGACGACCGCCGTCTCGACCTGGAGCGACGCGATCTCGCGCGCCAGCCGCTCGACGGTGGCGAGGTCGATCCCGTACTCGCGCCCGCCCATCAGGGCCTCGCCGGAGAGCTTCAGCAGGATGCGGCGGAAGACGGGAGCGGCCGAAGGTACGGCCGCGTCCTCTGTCTGTGGCCGAGCGCTCACCCGGCGACGGCGACCCGCCGGAACTCCAGCACCTCCAGGCCTGCCTCCGAGAGCGCCTGCGCGACGGTCTTCGAGGTGTCGTGGATCCACACCTGCTCGGTGAGCACCGACTCCGCGTAGAGGCGCTTCTGGAGCATGCCTTCGACGATCTTCTCACGGACCTGCTCGGGCTTGGCGAGGACGTCCGGCTGGGCGGAGTAGATCTCCCGCTCCGTCTGCACGTCCCCCGCCGGGATTTCGTCCCGGGCGAGGTAGCGCGGCTGGGCGAACGAGATGTGCATCGCCAGCTGGCGCGCCGCGACCGGGTTCTCGCCCTTGAGCCGGACGAGAACGCCGATCTTGTTCGCGGGCGGGTGGACGTACTCGGCGAGCGACTCGCCCTCGCCGGCCTCCATCCGCGCGGCGTCGACGACGACGATGTTCTCCCCCAGGCGGGCGACGAGCTCGGCCCGCGCGGTCTCGAGGGTCTCTGTGCCGCTGCCGCCCTCGACCGTTTCGAGCGCCCGCTCGGCGAAGGCGAGGAACTCGGCGTTCTTCGAGACCGGCTCGGTCTCGCAGCCGATGCCGACGATCGCGCCGACGTGGCCGGAGACGGTCACCAGCACGACGCCCTCGGACGTCTCGCGGCCGGCCCGCTTGGCCGCCTGGGCCATGCCGCGCTCGCGCAGGAGCCGGCGGGCGGCCTCGAGGTCGCCCCCGCTCTCCTCGAGCGCGCGCTTCGCGTCCATCATCCCCGCGCCGGTCTGGTCGCGGAGCTCCTTGACGAGGGTGGCGGGGACGCTCATGACGCCGTCTCCTTCTGGCCGACGACCTCGTGCTCGGCCGGGGCGTCGACCTCGACGCCCGGCTGGGCGATCTCGGGCTCCTCGGCGGGCGCCTCGGCCTCGGCGGCGGGCTCGGGCTCGGGCTGCGGCTCCTCGGGGGGCGCGGCCATCTCCGCGGGCGTGACCTGCTGCCTGCCCGCCTCGATCCCCTCGGCGATCACGCGGGCGACGAGGCTGCACGCGCGGATCGCGTCGTCGTTGCCCGGGATCACGTAGTCGGCGTCGTCGGGGTCGCAGTTCGTGTCGACGAGCGCCACGACCGGGATCCCCAGGCGCCGGGCCTCGCGGACGGCGAGCGCCTCCTTGCGGAGGTCGAGCACGAAGAGCGCATCCGGCTGCCGGCGCAGGTCTGCGACCCCGCCCAGGTTGGCGTCGAGCTTCTCGAGCTCGGCCTGCATCGAGATCCGCTCCTTCGCGGGCAGCAGCTCGAGCTGGCCCTCCTCCCTCAGGCGGCGCAGCTCGTGCAGCCGCTCGATGCGGTCGGAGATCGTGCGCCAGTTCGTGAGCAGGCCGCCGAGCCAGCGGTGGTTCACGTACGGCATGCCGACGCGCTTCGCCTGCTCCTCGACGGCGTCCTGCGCCTGCTTCTTCGTGCCGACGAACATGACGACGCCGTTGCGCTCCGCGATGTTGCGGACGAAGGCGTGGGCCTCCTCGAGCAGCTCGAGGGTCAGCTTGAGGTCGATGATGTAGATCCCCCCGCGCTCGGTGAAGATGTACCGGCGCATCTTGGGGTTCCAGCGGCGGGTCTGGTGGCCGAAGTGGACTCCGGCCTCCAGCAGCTCGCGCATGGAGACGACGGACACGGGTGCTACCCCCTTGTGGTTGTTTGCCTCTTGGCCGGCGGGCCCGCGCGGAACCGATTCAGAATCGGCACCCCCACGTGGGTGCTCCCACCGGGTCGGGGAACGGAAAACCGCCGCACCTTAGCAGCTTCGACCCCGTATCCTTCGCCCGTGGAGGGCGGCGACACCCTGCGGCGGCTGGCGGCGGACATGCGCGATGCGGCGATGGAGCTCGCCGCGGAGGTCGCGGCCGGGGTCGAGGCGCTCGCCTCCGTGGACGAACCCGCCCGCTTCGGCGACATCCCGATCTTCATCCACGAGCTCGCCGGCCAGATCGAGGCCCCGGAGGCGGGCCGGGCGGCCCGGGAGAGCCCGCTGGCCTCGCTCGCGCGCGACCACGCGCGGCGGCGGGAGGAACTCGGCCTGGCGCCGCGCGACGTCGTCACCGAGTTCCTGCTCCTGCGGCAGGTGCTGTGGCGCTTCGTCTCGGTGCGCAGCGGGGCGCTCGGCGCCGACGAGCTGCTCGTCGTCGAGGAGCGCCTGAACAGCCTCCTCGACCAGCTCGTCGCCGAGTGCGTCGTCGCCTACTTCGACCGCGCCACGGCGGAGCTCGCCCGCCAGGCCCGCCAGGACCCGCTGACGAGCCTGTTGAACCACCAGGCGTTCTCCGACGAGCTCGAGGCCGAGCTGGCGCGGGCGAAGCGCTACGACCACTGCCTGACGCTCGTGGTGCTGGACGTCGACCGCTTCAAGGAGATCAACGACACGCGAGGCCACCGCGAGGGCGACGCCGTGCTCCGGCGGGTCGCGGACGTGCTCCGCGAGACGACGCGGCGCTCCGACCTCTCCGGGCGGATGGGCGGCGACGAGTTCGCCGTCGCGCTCGTCGAGACCGACGCGGTGCAGGCGCGCGCGTACGTCACGCGGCTGGAGGGCTCCCTGGCGGCCAGCGACGGGCTGCCTCCCGGGTTCTCCGTCAGCCCCGGCTGGGCGCTGTTCCCGGACGAGGCCGAGGACGCGGATGCGCTCTTCCGCCTCGCCGACTCGCGTTCCTACGAGCTCAAGCGGACTCGCTCCTAGCGGCGTCGAGTGCCGCCTGGAGGTCTGGGGGCAGCGGCGACTCGACCTCGACCCGGTCGCCGGTGATTGGATGTGGGAACGCGAGCCGGGCGGCGTGCAAGAACTGGCGCGTCAGGCCGAGGTCGCCGGGAATGCCGTAGACGGCGTCGCCGGAGACGGGCAGCCCGACCGCGTCGAGGTGCACGCGGATCTGGTGCGTCCGGCCCGTCTCGAGCCGGACGCGGAGCAGCGCATGCCGCGGCAGCAGCTCCTCGAGCTCGAAGTGCGTGACCGCCTCGCGCGGCGTGTCCGTGTCGAGCGACATCCGGGTCGCGTCGCGCCGGTCGCGGCCGATCGGCGCCTCGATCCGCCCCTTGCGCGAGCGGGGCCGGCCGCGGACGAGGGCCAGGTACTCCCGCTCGAGGGCGCGCCTGCGGAGCGCCGCCTGGAGGCGGCGGTGGGCCTCGTCCGAGCGCGCGACGACGAGGAGGCCGGACGTGTCCCGGTCGAGCCGGTGGACGATCCCCGGCCGGTGGGGGTCCTCTCCCCCGGCAGCGGTCCCGAGCAGCGCGTGGACGAGCGTGCCGCCCCGCATGCCGGCGCCCGGATGCACGACGACGCCGGCGGGCTTGTCCACGACGAGCAGGTGCTCGTCCTGGTAGGCGATCGTGAGTGGCATGTCCTCGCGCTCGAGCGGCGCCTCCGGCGGCTCCGGCTCGAACTCGAGCTCGTCGCCGGCGGCGAGCCGGTAGCTCTTCGGCCGAGCCGTGCCGCCGACGGTGACCTTGCCGCCCTCGATCAGCCGCTCCGCGACCGCGCGCGAGCCGACCTCGGCGGCGCCGGCGAGGAAGCGGTCGAGCCGCGTCCCCGCCGCGTCGTCAGGGACGCGGAGCCGGACGGCCAGGACCGCCCTTCCCCACGAAGTGCTTCGCACTTCGTGGGGGCCCCTTGTCGGCCGCCACCAGCATCGCCACGAGCACGGCGACGCCGACGACGATGAAGGTGTCGGCGAGGTTGAAGGCCGGCCAGGCGCCGACGTCGAGGAAGTCGGTCACGTGGCCGAGCCGGATCCGGTCGACGAGGTTGGAGAGGCTGCCGGCGATCACGAGGCCGAGGCCGACGGGCAGCACGGGATGGCGCCCGCCCGAGCGCGCGAAGTAGGCGAGCATCCAGAGCACCGCGAGGCCGGTCAGGAAGATGACGATCGAGGTCGCGCTGGCGAAGAGGCCGAAGGCGATTCCCGAGTTCTGGACGTGGTGGATCGAGAACGGGCCGACGACGGCGACGCGGTCGCCGAGCTCGAGCTGGCCGGCGACGAGGTGCTTCGTGGCCTGGTCGGCGGCGACCGCCGTCGCGACGATCGCGGTGAGGGCCGCCCACTGCCGCGTGCCCGCCGCGAGCGACCGCTCCGCGACGGAGACGGGCGCGAGCCCGTCCGGGGCCGAGCCGACCCGGACGTCGGGCGGCCTGCGCGCCGGCTCGGGCGCGCTCATTTCGGGGCCCCCACGGAATGCGCAGCATTGCGTGGGGTGATCATCGGCCGAGCTTCCGCGCGTCGTCGATGCAGAGGTCGGTCCACGGCCGCGCCTCGAGGCGCTCCTCGCCGATCTCGCGCCCGCACACGCGGCATCTGCCGTAGGTGCCGGCGTCCAGGCGGGCGAGCGCGGCGTCGATCTGGCGGAGCGTGTCCTCGGCGCTCTCCTCGATCGTGTAGTCCAGCTCGCGGTCGTGGGTCGCCGTGGCCGCGTCGGCGGGATGCTGGTCGTAGTGCGTCTCCTCGCCGGTCTCGTCCTCGACCGAGCCGGGATTCTCCTCGTGGAGGAACTCGATCTCGCTCACGATCCGCTTGCGCTCCTCCTGGAGGAGGCTCCGGAAGCGGTCTGTGTCCACGGGGGTCATCGTTTCGGCTCTCCTGGGACTGCTGATGCGAGGGCCGCCTCGGCGCGATCCCGGTCTGTTCCGGCCAGCTCTACGGTCTTCTCCCGGCCGCTGTGGCCCGAAACGATCGTGACCGCGCGGCGAGGAAGGCCGAGCGTCTCGGCGAGCAGACGGACGACGGCGTCGTTCGCGGCCCCGCGCTCGGGAGCGGCGGTGACGCGCACCTTCCAGCCGTCACCGTGGCGGCCGACCACGCCCGCGCGCCGGGCGCCGGGCACGACGTGCAGCCGCAGACGCGCTGTCGGAGCCACGCCCTCAGTCTAGTGCGGGCCGAGCGTCAGGCAGCCCACGTGCCAGTGTCCTGCCAGGGGTCGTCCCCGTCGGGCACGGGCTCCTTCGGCTCCTCCTCCCGCGCCGGCTGGGCCTCGACGTCCGCGTCCGACACCGCGGCGAGCGCCGACTCGAGCAGCGCCTTCAGGCGCCGGGTGTCGGCGACGAGCCGCGCGTGCTTCTCGTGCGCCTCGAGCGCGATCCCCCGCGCCTCGTTGTGCGCCTCCGCGAGGATCGTGTCCGCGTCACGGCGGGCCTGCTCCTTCATGTCGGCCGCGGCCCGCTCGGCGCTGACGAGCGTCGTGTGCAGCAGCGACTCCATCTCCCGGTAGCGGGAGATGTCGAGCTCGAGCTGCTCCAGCTTGTCCGCGAGGTCGGCGCGCTCGCGCCAGACCTCCTCGAAGCTCTCCGCAACCTCGGTGAGCGTCCCCTCGACGGCCGAGGGCTTGTAGCCGAACAGCCGCCGCGCGAACGCGATGTGCCTGATCTCGACGGGACTGAGTGCCATGGAAGCTCCTTCCTATGGTCGCCGCTGTGCATCCGCTCGAGGCCGCTCGAGCGAAAGGCAAGCGAGGTCAGGACGCAGGGAGCGCCCATATGAGACATATGGGCGCGACCGAGGACGCCGCATCGCGCCGCCTTGCAGCCGAGCGGGCCGAGCGCTATGTGCAGCGGCGACCATCAGTCCAGGGCGCGCACGACGACGCTCTGGATCACGTAGAGCACGATGATCGCGACGACGGGCGAGAGGTCGATGGGGCCGAGCGGCGGCAGCACGCGCCGGAACAGGCGCAGGTACGGCTCGCAGACGTCGTAGAGGAACCGCTGGATGCGGTTCAGCCACGGGTTGTACGGCACGCGGATCCACGACGAGAGCACGTAGACGAGGATCAGGAGGATGTAGACCGTGATGAAGACCCTCACGAAGCTCGCGATCGAGCCGCGCACGTCCGCCAGCATGCTGATCGTGGCGAAGCCGCCCATGCGGCCGTCTTTCGCTAGCCCTGGAAGAAACCCTCTCGGTCGAGGATGCGGGCCCGCTCCTCGGCCGAGACCTGGACGTTCGCCGGCGTCAGCAGGAAGACCTTGTCCGCGACCCGCTGCATGCCGCCGCCGAGCGCGTAGGTGAGCCCGCTCGCGAAGTCGATCAGCCGTTTCGACAGCTCCGCGTCCGTGCCCTGAAGGTTGAGGATCACGGGAATGCCGGCCTTGAAGCGGTCGGCGAGCGACTGCGCGTCGTTGAAGCTGCGGGGGACGACGAGATGGACACGTCCCGCCGGAGGGGCCGCGGGCTGCGGGGGAGGCGCGGCTTCGACGCTGCGCAGCCGTGGCCGGGCCATCGCCGTCGGCGCGCCCTCGTCGCCCGGATCGGTCCAGTCGTCGAACTCCTGCTCCCGCCGCCGCGGCGCGAGCCGGCGCACGTTCGGCCGCTCCGCGTACGTCCGCTCGAGCTCTTCCTCGGTCAGGTAGCCGTCCTCGTCCCAGTCCTCGTCCTCTTCGGCGATGCCGAAGTAGACGAGCGTGCGGCTCCAGAGGTCACCCAGGCCCATTCCCGCTCCGGCGCCGGCTAAGCCGG
>JBBDQR010000150.1:7895-19035 GCA_040905885.1 Gaiellaceae bacterium
CCCCTGCGCTCTCGGCCGACTCCGTCGAGCCTACGCCGATGTCGCCTCCGTCAAGCCTACGGCTCATGCGCCGCGAATGTTAGCCCCGCCACAAGACCGCGCCCAGGCGGACGAAGGTCGCGCCCTCTTCGGCCGCGACGCGGAAGTCCTGGCTCGTCCCCATCGAGAGCTCGGCGAGCCCGTGCTCGGCCGCCAGCTCGCGTAGGCGGCGGAAGTACGGGCGCGACTCCTCGGGGTCGCGCGTCTCCGGCGGCATCGTCATCAGCCCGCGCACGTCGCCGTAGAGCTCGAGGAAGGCGGGCAGCTCGTCCGGCGCGATCCCGGACTTCGACGGCTCGCCGGACAGGTTCACCTCGACGAGTGCGGGGATCTCGAGCCGGCGCGCGGCTGACTCGCTGGCGAGCGAGTGGCAGAGCTCGCAGAGCTCATTGACGGCCTTCGCCTTCCGGCTCTGGAGGTGGCCGATGAAGTGCCAGCGGAAGCGGTCGCCGTAGGCAGCGTGCTTGCGCTCGAGGTCCTGGGCGCGGTTCTCCCCCACGACCTCGATCCCCGCCTCGGCCAGCGTGGCCATGTCGTCCGGCAACACGTACTTCGTCGCCGCGACGATCGTCACGCCGGGCCCAAGCTCGGCGCGCAGCCGCTCGTAGCGCTCGCGGATGGCGTCAGGCGATGTAGGCAACCGCGCCCTGCCGCCCGGTGAGCCCGCGGTCGCGGCGATGGGAGAAGAACCACTCCGCGTCGCAGGCGGTGCAGAGGTCGACGTGGTCGATGCGCGCCACACCCGCCCGGCGGAGCCCCCGCTCCGTGAGGGCGCGCAGGTCGAGCGTCCCGCCGCGCTCGCCGAAGCGCTCGGAGACCTCCGGCCCGACCTCGTAGCAGCAGGGGCCGATGCCAGGGCCGATGACAGCGGCGAGCTCGCCCCCGAGTGCGGAGACGGCCGCATCGACGACGCCCTCCGCCAGCCCGCGCCAGCCGGCGTGGACGAGGCAGAGCGCGGGCTCGCCGCTCGTGCGGGCGAGCGCGATCGGCACGCAGTCCGCGGTCACGACCAGCAGCGGCCGGCGTCGCTCGTCGGTCCAGATCGCGTCCGCCTCCTCCCCGCGCCCGTTCGCGCGGACGATGCCGGCGCCGTGCACCTGGAGCGGCCAGGCGGCGCGCTCCGCGTCGGCGCCCGCCGCGGCCAGGAACCGGCGACGGTTCTCCTCGACGCGGGAGCGCTCGTCTCCCGTGAGCAGGCCGAGGTTGAGCGAGGCGTACGGGCCCTCGCTGACGCCGCCCTGCCGCGTCGAGAAGCCGACCTCGTAGGGCTCGGGCGCCGATTCCCAGCGGAGCAGCTCAGGTGGCACCGATCAGCTCCCGCGCGGCGGCGAGCTCCGACTCGCGCCCGTCGAGCTGTCCGTTGAGCTTGCGGCGGCGCAACTCCTCGAGGATCTCCCCCACGCGCGGCGACTGACCGAGGCCGAGCTCGGCCAGGTCGGCGCCGCTGATCTCGAGCCGCACCTTCTGGAGTCGTCGGAAGTACTCGTGCAGCGGCTCGAGCTCCTCGAGCGCGAGCGCGAAGAGCGGCGCGTCGGGCGCGTACGGCTCGGCGAGCAGCACGACCTCGGACGGGGGCAGGTCGCCCGCCCGGAGCCGCTCGACGATGCGCGGGCCGACGGTGACCGCGGCCGCGATCCGGTCCGCGTCCCGGCGGCGCACCTTCAGCCGCGCGGTCCAGTCGTAGAGCTCGTCCGGCGTGAGCCGGCGGGCGAGCGCCTCCAGCCCGAGCCGCCAGTCCGGGACCGCGAGTCCGTGCAGGTCGCGCAGCCCGCGCAGCCGCTCGAGCAGGCGGGCCGCCTCCTCGTCGGCGGCGAGGTGCGGGTGGATGGCCCGCTCGGCGCCGAGCTCGCCCAGGCGCACGATCGCGCGCGGCGCGGCGGGCTCCTCGAGCAGCGCCACCAGCTCGTCGCGGAGCCGCGCCGACGAGAGGTCTCCGACGAGGCCCATCTCGATGCAGCTCCTCGCGAGCCGCTCGGTCTGCCCGTCCATCCGGAACCCGTAGCGGGCCTCGTAGCGGGCGGCGCGGAAGATCCGCGTCGGGTCATCGATGAAGGACAGGTTGTGGAGGACGCGCAGCGTGCCCTCCTCGAGGTCGCGGCGGCCGCCGAACGGGTCGACGAGGCGCCCGAAGTCGTCGCCCTTGAGCGAGACGGCCATGGCGTTGATCGTGAAGTCCCTGCGGAAGAGGTCCTCCCGGATCGACGCATGCTCGACCGTCGGCAGCGCGGCCGGCTGCTCGTAGAACTCGGTGCGAGCGGTGACGACGTCGATGCGCTCTCCGTCCCCGTAGAGGACGACCCCGGTGCCGAAGCGCTCGTGCGGGTGCGCGCGGCCGCCGAGCGCCTCGGCGAGCGCCTCCGCGAAGGCGATTGCGTCGCCCTCGACCGCGATGTCGACGTCGAAGCTGCGCTCCCCGAGCAAGATGTCCCGGACGGTGCCGCCCACGAGGTAGACCCCGTCGTAGCCCTCGGCGACGGCGGCGATCGCCTCGAACGCCGGCCGCAGGCGCTCGAGGCCCCCGAGTTCGTCCGCGAGGCTGGGCGCCTCCTCGGGCTCCTCCGCCCCGGCCGCTCCCAGCCCGCGCAGGACGTCGCTGCGCGTGACGACGCCGACCACCTGCTCGTCCCGGAGCACGGCGACGCGGCCGCCCGGCGCCCCCGAGAGCAGCCCATGGAGGTCGGCGAGCGGCGTGTCCTCGGCCGCCGTGGCCACGCGCGAGCTCATGATCCCCTTCACGGGCGCGTGCGCGAGGCCGTGCCCGATCGCCTTGTCGAGGTCCTCGCGCGCGACGACGCCCGCCAAGCGGTCGCCCGCGGTGACGAGGATCCCGCTCTGGCGGTGCCGCTGGCACTCGACCATCGCCCGGGCCACCGTCTCGTCGGGGGTGACGGTGCGGGCGGGCGAGGACATGACGTCCCGCGCGGTCAGCGGCTCCCGCACGGCCTCCTCCGCGTGCGCAAGCAGCAGCTCGCGCGCCTCGTCGAGACCGCCGCGGAAGATCGCCGACGCCGCCTGCTCGTGGCCTCCCCCGCCGAGCGCGCCCGCGAGCTCGGCGGCGTCGAGCTCGGGTGTGCGGCTGCGGACGACCGCGAAGACGCGGTCCTCCATCTCGACGAGGACGGCCAGCGCGCGGCAGTCGGTCAGGTCGACGAGCTTGTGGGCGAGGTTCGAGACGCCCTCCACGTACTGGGGCCATGCGACGGCGGCGATGAGCAGCTCGACGCCCACGACGCGGACCGGCGCGAGCGACTCGAGCAGCGCGTTCAGCAGCTCCCGCTCGGGCTCGGTCAGCGGCATGTGCAGGAAGCCGGCGAGCACATCCTGCCGCGCGCCGTGGCGGTAGCACCAGGCGAGCGCCTCGGCGTCGCGCCGCGTCGCGGAGGGGTAGGTCAGCGAGCCCGTGTCCTCGTGGATGCCGAGCGCGAACGCGGTCGCCTCGAGCGGCGTCGGCTCGAGGTCGCGCTCGGCGAGGATCCCGACGAGCGTCGTCGTCAGCGCCCCGTCGTCGGAGAGGACGACGTTCTCCTCCGGTGCCCAGTCGGGCAGCTGCTCGTGGTGGTCGAAGACGACCTTCTCCACGCCGGGGTCGCGGGCGACGGGCTCGAGCTCGCCGAGCCGCGACGCGCTCGTGGTCTCGACGACGATCAGCTTCCGGATCGCGGCCAACTCGAGCCGCGAGGGCTCCGCGACCTCCCCCAGCTCGTCGGCATGCAGGCGATAGAACTCGCGCACGTTCCGGTTCAGCGAGCCGGCGAGGCAGACGACCGCGCCCGGGAACAGGCGGCGCGCGGCCAGCATCGAGGCGAAGCCGTCGAAGTCGGTGTTTCCGTGCGTGACGATGACCTGCTCGGCGCGCATACGGGAATGATGCCCGCGCGCGCCGACGCGTCAGATCGCGCCGACCGCCTCGATCTCCACGAGCGCCCCCGAAGGCAGCGCCGCGACCTCCACGGTGGATCGCGCCGGGGGCCGGTCGCCGACGTGCCTGGAGTAGACCTGGTTCATCCCCTGGAAGTCCGCGAGGTTGGCGAGGAAGACAGTGGTCTTGACCAGTCGGTCGAGACCGCTGCCGGCCTCCTCGAGGATCGCGCGCAGGTTCGCCATCACCTGCTCCGTCTGCTCGGCGATCGTGTCGCCGACCATCTCGCTCCCGCCCGGGCGCACGGCCAGCTGGCCGGAGACGAAGACGAGGTCGCCGACGCGGATCGCCTGGGAGTACGGCGCGCCCTGGAACGGCGCGGGGGCGCGCTCGGTGCGGATGACGGACTTGTCGGCCATCGGGCTCCTTTCAGTTCTTCGACAAAGCCTGCCCCAGCGCGGCGCCGAGCGCCTTGAAGATCGCGTCGAGCACGTGCTCGGTCTCCGTGCCCTCGATCAGGCGCACGTGGAGCGTCAGGCCCGCCTCGTTCGCGAGCTCGTCGAGGAAGCGCGCGACCACGTCGGTGCCGACTCCGGCGACGCGCGCGGCGGAGAGGTCGACGTTGGAGACGACGAGCGGCCGGCCCGAGGCCTCGAGCACGACCTGGGCGAGCGCCTCGTCCGCGAGGGCGTGGCCGGAGCCCGCCCCTCGCGCGCCCTCCGCGCCGAGCGCCTGCGAGAACGCGTCCCCGAGCGCCCGGCCGCAGGCCGCCGCCTCGGCGGCCGCGTCCCCCGGCGCCGCCTCCAGCTCGAGGTCGAGCCCTCCCGAGCTCGCGACGAGGCCGAGCAGGTGGTCGAGCACCGGGATCCCAGTCGCGACCGACGCCGTGCCCGAGCCCGGAAAGCCGATGCGCGCCCGGGCGCGTCCGGCCTCCGCGGTAGCCACTACGAGTCGACGCGCTCGATCTGAGCGCCCAGCATCCGGAGGCGCTCGTCGATGCGCTCGTAGCCGCGGTCGATCTGCTGGATGTTCGCGATCGTCGACCTGCCCTCGGCGCAGAGGGCGGCGATCACCAGCGCCATGCCGGCGCGGATGTCGGGGCTCTCCATCCGCTCGCCGTAGAGCTGGGCGGGGCCGGTGACGACGACGCGGTGCGGGTCGCAGAGGATGATCCGCGCGCCCATGTTGACGAGCTTGTCGACGAAGAAGAGGCGGCTCTCGAACATCTTCTCGAAGATCAGGATCGTCCCCTGTGCCTGCGTGGCGACCGTGACCGCGATCGACGTCAGGTCGGCCGGGAAGGCGGGCCACGGCCCGTCCTCGATCTTCGGGATCTGGCCGCCGAGGTCGTCCTGGATCACGAGTTCCTGGCCGGCCGGCACGGTCACGGTCGAGTCGCTCAGCTCGACGCGGACGCCGAGGCGGGCGAAGTGCGGCAGGATCGGCGTGATGTCCTCGACGGCGACCTCCTCGATCGTCACCTCGCCGCCGGTGACCGCCGCGAGGCCGATCAGGCTGGCCACCTCGATGTGCTCGGGGCCGATGCGCCACTCGCCGCCCGAGAGGCTCTCCACCCCCTCGATCCGCAGTACGTTCGACTCGATCCCCTCGATCCGCGCGCCGAGCGAGACGAGGAAGCTGCAGAGGTCCTGGACGTGGGGCTCGCAGGCCGCGTTCCCGATCACGGTCTCGCCCTGCGCGAGGACGGCGGCCATGACGGCGTTCTCGGTGCCGGTCACGCTCGCCTCGTCGAGGAAGATGTGCGCGCCGCGCAGCCCGTCCGTCTGGAGCTCGTAGCGGCGGTTGACGACGACGCGCGCCCCGAGCTCGGCCAGCGCGTGCATGTGTACGTCGACGCGGCGGCGCCCGATCACGTCGCCGCCGGGAGGCGGGACGGTCGCGCGGCCGAAGCGGGTGAGCAGCGGCCCGGCGAGGAGGATCGACGCCCGGATGCGGCTGCAGAGCTCCGGGTCGAGGTCCGTCTTGGCGACGTGCGCGGCGTCGACGCGCAACTCGTTCCGGCCGGTCCACTCGACGTCCGCGCCGAGGTCGTCGAGCAGCTCGATCATCGTCTCGACGTCCCGGATCCGCGGGACGTTCGTGAGCGTCACCGGCTCCGCGGTGAGCAGGCACGCGGCGAGGATCGGCAGAGCGCCGTTCTTGTTCCCGGCCGCGCGTACGCGACCGCTGAGCGGGCGTCCGCCCTCGATGACGAAGGACTCCATGACCGTTTCGGCGAGGGCGATGTTCGTCACGAAGAGGCGGCTATCCTACCCAGATGCCTGTCCGGCAACTCTTGCGCGGCGGCCGGCGGCTGCAAACCGGCGCGCTGCGGCGTCCTCAGTCGCGCCCATACCTGAAGGTATGGGCGCTCCCTTTCCCGCTCCAGCGGCGGCGAAGCCGCCGCTTTCGCTCTTTGGCCGGCTCCGTCGAGCCTACGCCGGCTGCGTCCTTGCATCGCTTGGTTTTCGCGCGCCAGCCATCCACGAGGGTCACCGGACAGGCATCTAGCCCTTGGAAGTGACACGCGACCGGGCCTGGGCGACGCTGACGCGCTACACGACGAGCGAGGCGCTGCTGCGTCACGCGCTCGCGGTCGAGGCGGCCGTTCGCGCGTACGCGCGGAGGCTCGGCGGGGACGAGGAGCTGTGGGGAGCCGTCGCGCTCCTGCACGACTTCGACTACGAGATCCACCCCACGCTCGACCGGCATCCCCAGGACGGAGCGGCGATTCTGCGGGAGGAGGGCTACCCCGAGGAGGTGATCGAGGGCGTGCTCTCGCACGCGAACCATCTCGGCTTGCCGCGGGACACGCCTCTGAAGAAGGCGCTGTTCGCCTGCGACGAGCTGGCCGGCTTCATTCACGCCTGCGGGCTCGTGCGGCCCGACGGGATCGAGACGCTCGAGCCCCGCTCCGTGCGGAAGAAGCTGAAGCAGCCGTCGTTCGCCTCGGGCGTCAGCCGCGAGGACGTCTACGAGGGCGCCGAGCAGGTCGGCGTCGACCTCGACGAGCACATCGCGTTCGTGATCGAGGCGCTGCGGCCGATCGCGCCGCAGCTGGGGCTGCGCGCGGCCTAGGCGAGCGCCTCGAGCAGCCGCTCGAGATCCTCCTCGGACGTCCAGTAGCCGCAGGAAACGCGCAGGAGGCCGGTCTTCGGGATGTCCCGGATGATCACGTCGCGCTCGTAGGCGCGGCGCGCCGCGTCGGCGGGATCCCCCTCGGGCCAGCGGAAGGACACGAGCGTCGCTTGACCGGGCTCGGTGACGACGTCGTACCGCTCCGCAAGCAGCTCACGGCAGCGGGCGGCCATGGTGGCGGCGCGCTCGAAGCGCCACTCGGGGTGGACGGAGAGCGCCGCCTCCAGGCCCGCCAGCGACGGCGGGTCGATCCAGCCGGAGTCGAACCGCGCGGCACCCTCCTTCGGCTCGAACGCGCCGTCCGGCTCGTAGCCGGCCTGGGCGAAGTAGGTCGGCAGCGCGACTCTGAGCCCTTCGGCGTCGGCGACGTAGAGCGCGCCGGTCGGGTCGGGCCCGCAGAGCCACTTCTGCGCCGAGATCGTGTACCAGTCGCAGCCCGACGCGTCCACGGGGATCGCGCCGACGGACTGGGCGCCGTCGACGAGCAGCGGCAGCCCGGTCTCCTCCTTCAGCTCCCGCAAAGGCACGACGCGCCCGGTCGTCCAGAGCACGTGCGAGACGGCGATCAGTCGCGTCCGCGGCGTCACGCCCGTCAGCAGCTTGTCGGGCGGAGCAACGCGTACGCGCGCGCCCGACGCGTGCAGCGCGCCGAGCAGGCCGAAGTGCTCGGCGTCCGTGGTGAGGATCTCGTCCTCGGGCCCGAGCTCCAGCCCGGCGAGGACGATGTTGCAGCCGGCCGTGGTGGAGCTCGTCAGCGCCAGGTGGGCCGCGGGGACTCCGATCTCCGCCGCCAGCGCCGCGCGCACGCGTTCCCGGACGGCGAGCATCTCCTCGAAGTAGCGCAGGCCGCCCCTGCCCTCCTCGAGATCGCGCCGGCGGCCGCGCTCGATCGCCTCCACCGTCACGCGCGCGAGCGGGCCCGCCGAGCCGGCGTTGAGGTACGCGTAGCGCTCGAGCACCGGATAGGCGTCCCTCACGAGACCGTCACCTCCACGGGCGCATGATCCGACACGAGCAGGCCGCCGATCCGGCGGCGCTCCTCGGGCCACACGTCGGCGGGCGCCGCCTCGGCCCCGCGCACGAGCACGTGGTCGATCCCGGGGCCGGGCCTGGAGAATCCCCAGGCGGCGAGCTCGTCGAGGGCCCTTCCCCGGCGAAGGTTGAAGTCCCCTGCCAGCACCGCGATGTCGCCGGGCGCGGCGGTCGCGTCGAGGAAGACGGCGGCGCGCAGCAGCTCGGCGTCCGCGCTCGCCTCGCCGGCATTCGTCGCGTGCAGGTTGGCGACGGTGAGCATCCGGCCGTCGGGTACCTCGAGCCTGACGGTCTGGGCGACCCGGCGCTCCCGGAACGTGCGCCGGTTGAGGGCGAGGGAGTGCGACTCGCGCACGCGGAGCCCCGCCGCGACGAGGATCGCGTTCGCCTGGCCCGTGACGGCGGACCGGAGCAGGCCGGGGTTGATCGCCGTCACCCGCCGCGCGAGCTCGCGGCCGAGGAGCGGCCGAGCGGCGGTCGCGCCGACGGCGATCATCCCGCTCCAGTCGTCGAGGTACTCGAGCGCCCAGACCGGGATCTCCTGGAGGCAGACGACGTCCGGCTCGCCCGAGGCGGCCAGGCGCACGGCCTCCTCGAGCAGGTTCACGCGGGCCGGCGGCACGGTGTTGCCGTGGAAGAGGTTCCAGGTCCGGATCAGCACCGGGCGGAGACTAAGTGGTCTCGGCCGCGAGGACGGTTGTGTGCCTGGTCGGCTGCAAACCGGCGCGCTGCGGCGTCCTCAGTCGCGCCCGTAGCGCAGGGCTACGGGCGCTCCCTGCGTCCTTGCAGCGCTTGGTTTTCGCTCGCCCAGCCACGAACGACCTCACGGCCGCGACCACTACGCTTGCCGCATGTTCCGGCGGCGGCGCTTCGCCGACCTCATCTCGCGGCAGCTCGACCTCTTCGAGCAGGAGCAGGCCGCCCTGATCCGCGACTGCGTCGAAGCCGAGCGCGCCTACGACCGGGCCGATCGCGACGAGGCCGAGGAGCGCTACGGCGACTACGTCGACCTCGTCGAGACGGGGACGGAGCTGCTCGCCGACCTCCGCGACGCGTTCAAGCTGACGCTCGACGAGGAGACCGGCGAGGAGTACGAGGCGGAGTTCAACCGCGCGGTCGTCAAGCGGCTCCCCCGCTTCGGACTCGAGATCGAGAACCGCTAGGGAAGAAGGAGGGACTAGGCACCGTCGGGTTGTTGTCGTACGATCCGAGTTCCACTCCAGGAGGGAACCGATGCCCAAACTGATCGCTTTCGCTGCGCTTGCGGTAGTCGCGGCGATCCTGCTCGCGGTTCCGGCCCAGGGCGCGTCTGCGCAGGCCGCGGAACCGGTCATCGTCGTGCTCAAGCAAGCCGTGGACGCGGAGGCGGTCGCGTCGCTGCACGCCCAGCGCTACGGCGTCAGCGTGGGCCACGTCTACCGGGGCTTCGCGCTCTACGGGTATTCGGCCCGGGTGCCCGCCGACCGCCTCGAGGCGCTGCGCGCCGACGAGAACGTCGCCTACGTCGAGGCCGACGGGGTCATGACCGTCACGGCGCAGACCCTGCCGTGGGGCATCGACAAGATCGACGCCGACATCTCGTCCACCAAGGCCGGCGACGGCACGGGGGCAATCACGAACGTCAACTCGTACGTCATCGACACCGGCATCGACACCGCCCACGCCGACTTGAACGTCGTCGGCCACGTCAACTTCGCCACGGGTCCGAACAAGGACTGCCACGGCCACGGCACGCACGTCGCCGGCACCGTCGGCGCGAAGGACAACACGAGCGACGTCGTCGGCGTCGCCCCCGGCCTCCCGCAGACGGGCGTCAAGGTGCTCGGCTGCGGCGGCAGCGGCTCCACGTCCGGCGTCATCGCCGGCATCGACTGGGTGACCGCCAACGCCAAGAAGCCGGCCGTCGCCAACATGAGCCTCGGCGGCAGCGCCAGCACGGCGCTCGACGACGCGGTCAAGAAGTCGGCCGACAGCGGCGTCTTCTACGCAGTCGCGGCCGGCAACGACGGCGCGGACGCGTGCACCAAGTCGCCGGCGCGGGCCGGCACGCACAACGGCGTCATGACCGTGGCGGCCACGGACTCCGCTGACAAGGAAGCGTCCTGGTCGAACTACGGCAACTGCGTCGACATCTGGGCGCCGGGCGTCTCGATCCTCTCCACTCGCAAGGGCGGGGGGACGACGACGATGTCGGGCACGTCGATGGCCTCGCCGCACGGCGCGGGCGGCGGCGCGCTCTACCTCTCGAGCACCACGGACGCGAGCCCGGCGACCGTCGAGTCGGCGCTGAAGAGCGCGGCCACCACGACCGCGAACAAGAGCAAGGACGGGCGCACGATCACCCGTCTCTACGTCGGCGGCTTCTAGCCGCTCAGCGACGGCCGAAGGAGTGGGCTCCCGGCAGCCGGGAGCCGAGCTCGGCCTCCTCGGAGACGCGGCGGGCGAGCGGGCCGAGCGTCTCCAGGCGCTCGACGACGACGTTCTGGTTCCGGCCCAGCCGCTCCAGCCGGCCGTGGACGAGGACGAGCGGCTCGCCGCGGACGACGGCCCGGTAGCGCTCGTAGACCGGCGGCGGGACGACGAGGTTGAACGTCCCGTGCTCGTCCTCGAGCAGGATGAAGACGACTCCGTTCGCCGTCGCCGGCCGCTGGCGCGCGACGGTCATCCCGGCCGTCGTCACGCGGCGGCCGTGCGGCGCCTCGGCGAGCTGGACGCTCGAGAGCACGCGCGGGGCGAGGTGCGGCCGCAGCAGCGTCATGGGGTGCATCCCGACCGAGACCCGGGTGGCGCGGTAGTCGGCGATCATCCGCTCCCACGCGGTCTGCTCGGGCAGGTCGGGCGTCTCGACGGTCGGGTCGAGCGGGAGCGCGAGCTGCTTCTCCTCCCCGCCCGAGCCGGGAACGCTCTCCGCGCGAGGGACGAGCCCGAGCTCCCAGAGCAGCGTCCGCCGAGAAGCCCCGAAGCACTCGCAGGCGCCGCCCGAGACGAGCGACTCGAGCGCCCGCTCGCGTAGCCCAGAGCGCTGGACGAGCTCGCGCAGGTCGGCGTACGGGCCGTTGCGGTCGCGGGGGG
>JBBDQR010000151.1:0-18658 GCA_040905885.1 Gaiellaceae bacterium
CCGGCTTCTCGAGCGAGCAGTCGATCGACGAGATCACGCAGTTCGTGCTCGACGAGTTCCGGCGCCTGCGGACCTCGGCCGACGGCGCCCGCCTCGGCGGGGCGTAGTGCCCCGCGCAGTAATGCCGCCGAGCTTCTGGGTTGCGAGCACCAAGCGAGGAGCCGCACTCGCCCGCCGCCAAGGCTCGACGCCTTGGCAAGGGCGAGGGTGGACCCTGGCGCCGCGTGATCGCGGGCCAGAAGCCGGCATGTATTGCTGGGCGGGGCACTAGGTGCCTCCGCGGGGGCTCGACCCCACCGGGATCATCCTCGTGGACAAGCCGCCGGGCCCCTCGTCGTTCGCCGTCGTCCACCGGATCCGGCGCCGCACCGGCGCGCGCACCGGCCATGCGGGCACGCTCGACCCGTTCGCCAGCGGGCTGCTCGTGCTGCTCTCCGGCCGGGCGACGAAGCTGACGCAGCGCTTCGTCGGGCTCGACAAGCGCTACCGGACGGAGGTCGATCTCTCCGCGCGCACGTCGACGGGGGATCCCGAGGGCTCGGTTGTCGAGCGGCACGGGCCGCCGGAGGCGGAGGAGCTCGAGCACGCCCTCGACGGCCTCCGCGGCGAGATCGAGCTGCGGATCCCCGCGGCCTCGGCTGTGAAGGTGGGCGGCGAGCGCGCGTACCGGCTGCATCGCCGCGGCGTGGAGGTCGAGATGCCGATCCGCCGGTCGCGCGTGCGGGAGCTGGAGCTGCTCGGGTACGCGGGCGGCGTCGCAGAGCTCGACCTGCTCGTCTCCTCGGGGACGTACGTGCGCGCGATCGCCGAGGCCCTCGGCGGCCACTGCGTCTCGCTGCGCCGCACGGAAGTGGGCCCGTTCTCGGTCGAGGAAGCGAACGAGGAGCGGGTGATCCCCGTCGAGGAGGCCCTCGCCCGGCTGTGAGCAAGACCCTTGCGATCGGCACCTTCGACGGCGTCCACCTCGGCCACCGGCGCGTGCTCGAGCAGGCGGACGCCGTCGTCACCTTCGATCCGCACCCGCGCGTCGTCCTCGGCAACCAGGTCGAGCTGATCTCGACGCTCGAGCGGCGGCTGGAGCTGATCCGGGAGGCGGGGATCGACGAGGTCGTCGTCGTCGACTTCACGCTGGAGCTGTCGCAGCTGGAGCCGGAGGAGTTCGTGGAGCGGCACATCCGGCCGCTGGGCGCGTCGGCGATCGTCGCGGGCGAGGACTTCCGCTTCGGCCGGCAGCGCCGCGGCGATCTCGACCTGCTGGCCGCTCTCGGCTTCGAGGTGCGGCGGGTGCCGCCGGTCGAGGGCGTGTCGTCGACCGAGATCCGGCGCCTCCTGCGCGAGGGCGACGTCCGTGAGGCGGCGAAGCTGCTCGGCCGCCCGGCGGAGGTCGAGGGAACCGTCGTCGCCGGCGACGCGCGCGGTGGGACGCTCGGCTTCCCGACGGCGAACCTCGCCGTCGCGCCGGAGCTGCTCGTGCCCGCCTACGGGATCTACGCCGGGGCCGCGCTCGGGACACGTGCCGCGGTCTCGATCGGCACGAACCCGCACTACGGCGGCCGGGAGCGGCGCGTGGAGGCGTTCCTGCTCGACTTCGGGGGCGATCTCTACGGCAGGCGGCTCGTCGTCGAGCTGTGGGAGCGGCTGCGGGACGAGCGCGCCTTCTCGAGCGAGGAGGAGCTCGTCGCGGCGATCGCCGCGGATGTCGAGGCGACTCGAATGGCAACACGGCCAGAGATCGGCTAACCTTTGTCACCAAGAAGGGCCACCGCCCTTTTTGCCTCCGAGGGGGCGACCTTCCGCCTAGTGGGTCGCCCCCTCACCCTATTCGCATGGCGGCGCCGCTACGGCGGGGGTCGGCCGCGACGCCCGCCCGGCCGACGGCGCTCACGCCGCCGAAGTAGTGGTGGAGAGCCTCCCAGCGCCGGACCGTCCAGCCGCGCTGCTCGAGCGCGCCCAGCCCGTCCTCGTCGACGCCCGGCTCGGCGTTGACGAGCCCGCCGGCGGGGTGGAAGCGCGGGCGGTCGACCGCTTCCTGGGGATCGAGGCCCTCGTCGAGGACGCCTGCGAGCACGCCTGCGAGCGCCGTTCGCAGCCTGGTCCCGCCGGCCGCGCCTGCGGCGAGCACGAGCCCGTCCCCGTCGAGGACGAGGGTCGGCGCCATCATGCTCTGCATCCGCTCGCGCGGCCGCAGCGGCTCCCGGACGAGGGCGAGCTCGCCGAGCATGCTGTTCAGGTGCAGGTCGAGGCCGGGGAGAAAGTCTCCGGAGCCGAGCCCGAGGCTCGTCGTCAGCACGCAGGCGCTGCCCTCCGTGTCGACCGTCACGAGGTTGGTCGTATGGGACTCGGAGCCGCCGGGCTCGAGCACTTCGACGAGCGCGACGACTCGCTCGGCGGGCGAGAGGCCCCGGAAGCCGGGTAGCCGGGCGAGGATCTCCGGCAGGCCCGAGAGCCCCCCGCGGGTGTGCACGCGCAGGCCGAGATACCCCGCCCCGGTGGGCTCGCTCCAGCGCGCCTTGTACGCGGCGAGGTCCTCGCGCGTGACCGTGATGCCCTCGACGCCGAGCAGCGACTCGGCGATCGTGCCGCGATGGGCGCTCTCCGCGCCCTCCTCGGCGAGGATCCGCAGCGCCTCGACGAGGCCCGGCTGGCGGAGCGTGTCTCCGGCCGCGAGCAGCGCCCCTTCGGGCGCGTACAGGGCGGCGCCGCGGTTCATCGTCATCACCGGCTCGAGCATCGCCAGGCAAGCCGCGTGGGCCGGCGGCAGCTCCACGCCGGAGGCCGCGAGGCGCAGCGCCGGCTCGACGAGCCGTGGCCACGGCAGCCGGCCCGCGGCGCGCCAGAGGGCGTCGAGCCCCGCGGGCACGCCGGGCACGCCGCACGACGCCGGTCCGACGGCGTAGTGAACGAGCTCGGCCCCGAACGGCACCTGGAGCCTTAGGAGCTCGCCCGCCTCCCCGGACGGCACGGCGACGAAGCAGTCGAGGTTCCGCACCGAGCCGTCCCGCGCGTCCAGGTAGATCGCGTGCCCGCCGCCGAGCAGCCCGGTCATCACCGTCTCGGCGACGCAGGAGGCGAGACAGCCCGCGACGGCCGCGTCCGCCGCGCTGCCGCCGTCCGCGAGGATCTCCGCGGCCGCCTCGGCCGTGGCCGGATGCCCCGCAGCGACGCCGGCCGGCAGCATGTTCGCTACCCTAGTGCGCGACCGCAGCCTCGGCCGTCCGCGTCCTTCCTTCGCGGCGCGCTGGGACTGCGGAGTCCCATACAGGAGGTGCAATGACCCTCGCCAAGGAAGACAAGCTGGAGATCGTCAAGAAGTACGGCCGGTCGGAGACCGATACCGGCTCGGCCCAGGTGCAGATCGCGCTCCTCACCGCGCGGATCAACGAGCTCACGGAGCACCTGCGCACCCACAAGCACGACCACCACTCGCGCCGCGGGCTGCTGAAGCTCGTGGGGCGACGCCGAAGGTTCCTGAACTATCTTCAGAAGAACGATCTCGAGGCCTATCGAGCCCTGATCCAGGAGCTGGGGCTCCGCAGGTAGGCAAATGGACGCGGGGAGTGGAGATTTGAGCGAGTCCCGCCGCCGGGGCTGGTTCAAATCCCCGCTCTCCGCCCGAAGGAGAGTGGAGGAGAGAACATGAGCGTTACCGCCGAGCGTCACGAGACGATCTCGGTCGACGTCGGACGCGACCAGATCACGTTCGAGACGGGGAAGCTGGCCAAGCAGGCCGACGGCGCCGTACTGATGCGGTCGGGCGACACGATCGTGCTGGCGACCGCCGTGGGGAGGCCCGAGGCCCGCGAGGGAGCGGACTTCTTCCCGCTGACCGTCGACGTCGAGGAGAGGATGTACGCCGCCGGCAAGATCCCGGGCGGCTTCTTCAAGCGCGAGGGCCGGCCGACCGAGAGGGCCATCCTCACCGCGCGGATGATCGACCGCCCGATCCGGCCGCTGTGGCCGAAGGGCTTCAAGAACGAGGTCCACGTCGTCTGCACGACCCTCTCGGCCGACCTCGTCTCGCAGTACGACATCCTGGCGATCAACGGCGCCTCCGCGGCCCTGATGCTCTCGCCGCTGCCGTTCCTCGGCCCCGTCGGGGCCGTCCGGGTCGGCCTCGTCGACGGCGAGCTGGTCGTCAACCCTACGCACCAGGAGATCGAGAACGACAGCGACCTCGACCTGATCGTCGTCGGCACGAAGGACGCGCTGACGATGGTCGAGGCGGGCGGGAGCGAGATCCCGGAGGAGACGATCCTCCGAGCCTTCGAGCTCGCGCACGACGAGATCCGCAAGCTCTGCGAGGCGCAGGAGGAGCTGCGGGAGCGGGTCGGCAAGCCGAAGTGGCTCGATCCGGACTTCACCCGCGAGCTCGAGGAGCAGCACGGCGGCGCGATCGCCGGCCGGATCGGCTCCCACGGCCTCCGTGAGGCCGGCGCGATCGTCGACGAGCTCGTCTCCGAGCTCTGTTCGCCGCTGACGATGGAGTCCACCGAGGACGACATCGTCCGCGAGCTCCAGGTGCGCTCGGCGCTGGCACTGATCCTCGAGCGGCAGCGGCTCGCGGCCGTGCTCCCGCACGTCACCGAGCAGTTCGACAGCGACCTGCGGGCGCTGACCGAGGCCGAGCAGGACTCGAAGGAGCTCAAGTCGGCCAAGCGGAGCCTGCTGTTCGAGCGGATCGTCGAGGAGGTCCGGCTGCCGTTCCCGGTCGCGCCGCCCACCGAGGGCGAGGCGGAGCCGGTCAAGGACTCGCAGACCCGCTCGACGATCAAGAAGGCGGCCGAGTCGGCCTACAAGGACCTCGTCCGCCGCAAGATCGCCGTCGAGAAGCGCCGCCCGGACGGGCGCGGGACGGACGAGATCCGCCAGGTCACCTGCGAGGTCGCGGTGACGCCGCGCACGCACGGCTCCGCGCTCTTCACCCGCGGCCAGACGCAGATCCTGACGCTGCTCACCCTCGGCACCGCCAAGGAGGGCCAGCGGATCGACGATCTCTCGCTGGAGGAGGAGCGCCGCTACATCCACCACTACAACTTCCCGCCGTTCTCGGTCGGGGAGACGGGCTTCATGCGCGGCCCGAAGCGGCGCGACATCGGCCACGGCGCGCTCGCCCAGCGGGCGCTCGAGCCGGTGATCCCGACGACCGACGAGTTCCCGTACACGATCCGGCTCGTCTCGGAGACGCTCGAGTCGAACGGTTCGTCGTCGATGGGCTCGGTCTGCGGCTCGACCCTCTCGCTGATGGACGCCGGCGTGCCCATCAAGGCCCCCGTCGGCGGCATCGCGATGGGCCTGATCAAGGAGGGCGACGACTACGTCATCCTCACCGACATCCAGGGCGTCGAGGACCACCTCGGGGACATGGACTTCAAGGTGGCCGGGACCCGCGACGGGATCACGGCGCTGCAGATGGACATCAAGATCACCGGCGTCACGCAGCAGATCCTCACGGACGCGCTCGAGCAGGCCCGGCAGGCGAGGAACTTCATCCTCGACCGGATGCTGGAGACGCTGCCCGAGTCCCGCAGCGAGCTGTCGGAGAACGCGCCGCGGATCTCCACGGTCAAGATCGACCCGGAGCAGATCGGCCTCGTGATCGGCAAGGGCGGCGAGACGATCCGCGGGCTCGAGTCCGACCACGACGTCCAGGTGGACATCGAGGAGGACGGCACGATCCTCATCTACGCCACCGATGCCACGAAGGCCGAGTCGGCGATCGCGGCGATCACCGCGCTGACCAAGCAGCCCGAGGTCGGCGACAAGTACACCGGCAAGGTCGTCAAGACGACCGACTTCGGTGCGTTCGTCGAGCTGAAGAAGGGCACCGACGGCCTGCTCCACGTCTCGAACGTGGGGCCGGGGCGCGTCGCCCACATCGAGGACGTGATCTCGCGCGGCGACGTGCTCGACGTCGAGGTGCGCGAGGTGGACAAGGAGCGCGGCCGGATCGGCCTGAAGCTGGTCGCGAAGCACGAGAACGGCGGCCTCGTCCAGCCCGAGGAGCTGATCGAGCGGGCGAAGGACGCGCCGCCGCGCGAGCCGCGCGAGCCGCGCGGCGACCGCCGCGGCGGCCGGGGCGGCCCCCGCCGCGACCGCGGCCCGCGCCGCGAGGAGTAGGGGAAGGGGGCGCCGAGAGGCGCCCCCTTGACTCAATAGTTACATCAGCGGAGAATCGCGGCGTGCGCTTGGCCGTCATGGTGGCTTTGCTTGGGGCTGTCGGCCTAACGTTGCCCTCCCTAGGATTCCATTCGGCCGCCGACGCGAGGTCAAGTGACACTGGCGGCTACCCGTGGTCGGACGCAGCCAAAGTGCCGCTGGACAAGTGGGCGTATGACTGGGGATACGCGAAGTGCCCTACGAGCGCACCGAACTGCAAGAGAAAGTCGGTCAAGGGAAAGGATGGCATCACCTACGGGCTATATGACCCCTGGGGCTATTACTTCAAGAATTGCACTAGCTGGGTTGCCTGGAAGCTTTCGCAGAATGGTTACTCGATGCCGGCGGCGGGCAATGCGAAGCAGTGGGATGACTACTTCACGGGTAAGGTCCCCGTGAACTCGAGGCCAGCTGTCGGTGCGATTGCGCAAACGAATGCCGGCGCGTTCGGGCATGTGGCCTATGTAGACGCGGTGAGCAAGGACGGTCGCTCAGTGACCGTCTCCGATTACAACAAAGCGGGAACCGGCCGGTATGACATTCGTACCGAACCAGCTTCCAACTACACGTACATCCACGTGAAGGATCTCGCAAGCGTAGACAGGCAACCTCCGAGCGCGCCTACGCGATTGATCGTGAACTCAGTCAAGACCAGCGCGCTCACGCTGACCTGGAAGGCATCGACGGACAACATTGGCGTGAGTCGTTACCAGCTGTACCTGAACGGGCGCCACATTGCCGGCTCTGCGAAGGCAGCGTATACCTATAGTGGCCTCAAGTGCGGGACGCCATATACCTTGGGTGTGCAGGCGGTGGACGCGGCAAAGAACCAGTCCGGCGTGCGGTCGATTCGTGCGAGAACTGCGGCTTGTTCGCAGGTATCGGATCCCCATCCACCGCTCGGGAAGTGCACGCCGTCGAACGGATGCGACAATCGGATCTTGCGGTTGTCTGATGGGCGGCAGTTTTGGATTCATGGGGGACGTAGTTACTGGATCCCTTCTCCGGTGATTAGTGCCTGCATTCAGGTGCGTGCGGGAACGGGGGCCCCGCTTGCGGCGACGTCGGCGATGCTCGCTCCATATCCGAGTGCGGGCCGTAATGCGTGGTGTCCGTATCCGGATGGGACGCTTGTGCAGGGTATTGGTCAGCGTGAAGTGTGGAAGGTGTATGCGAACGGCACCCGGCACTGGGTCACCTGCATCACGACCGCGTTAAGAGTAAGCGTCTTACGCGTCCCGGCAGGCGAGCCAGACGGTCACGAGACAGTCGGTCAGATCAATCTGTGCAGCTAACACGCCTCGTCCAGCCCGACGTGCTGATCGAGCGGGCGAAGGACGCGCCGCCGCGCGAGCCGCGCGAGCCGCGCGGAGACCGCCGCCCGCGCCGCGAGGAGTAGGGGAGAGGGGCGGCGCGAGCCGCCCCTCTCAGCTCCGGCTCAGCCGCCGATGCAGACGTTGGCCGAGCCGTGGGTGATCGCGCCGATCCCTGAGACCGGGTCGACGGCGACGCTGTCGCCGATACGGGCGGCGGAGGCGCACACTCCCGACCCGCCGTTGAGCGACACGGAAGCCCCGGTCAGGTTGAGGCCCGCGCCACCGTTGATGACGGTGGACGTGCCGGAGCCCAGCTGGAGCGCCAGGGCCGAGTCGATGTTGACCCCCGGCCCCAAGATCTCGACCCTGCCGTTGGGGCCCTCCAGCCGGATCATGTTGTTGTCGAGGGTCAGCCGGTACTGGCCGTTCGGGCTCGTCGTCGTCCCTGAGAAGCTGCCGTTGCAGACGAACACCGGGTCGCCGGCGGAGTCGATCCTGACGCCGCCCGCTGGACAGTTCGGGTTCCCCACGGGAAGCTGCTGCGTCGTGACGCTGACGCCATCCTGCCCGTCCTGACCGTTCTGGCCGTCCTGGCCGTCGGCGCCGTTGCAGGCGTAGGTGACGCCGCTCGCGGAGGTGAACTCGCTGCCGCCGTTCGGGCAGTTCGAGTCGCCGGCGGCGAGCTGGCGGCTCATCACGCTGACGCCGTTCTGGCCGTCCTGGCCGGGCTCGCCCTGCAGGCCGTGCTCACCCTGCAGGCCCTGTTCGCCTTGCGGGCCCTGGAGCCCCTGGGCACTCCAGCTGATCGGGATGTCCCCAGGCTGGCAGGCCGTGCGGTCGCTGCCGTCGCCGAGCAGGTAGAGCGTGCCGTTCGACGGCTTGAAGCAGGCGTGGATCGCGCCGTCAGTCGCGTACGCGGCACGCCCGAGCAGGACGGCCGCCATCAAGGCGGCGCCGAGCGTGAACGCGAACAGCGGCCGCCGCAGTCTCTTGGTCATGGTGTGCCCCTCCCAGTCGTGATCTACCTTTCTGATCATGGCAGGGGCCGCTCGAAATGCTAGACGGGAGGGCCGGCTTGAGCGCCGCCGCTCTTCAATCTGCGAGCGGGTGCCGCCAGCGGAGTCCGCGGAAGCGGCTGTAGTCCCTGTCGGTGGTGATCCATTCTCCCCCGGACTCGATCGCCAGCGCGGCGAGGTAGGCATCGGGAACGATGTTGCCCGTGGCGTCGGCGTCCCGGCACAGCTCGCAGAAGATGAGCCAGTGCCGCCGACCGGGAGCGACCGCGACCGCGTTCGGCGCATTGCGCAAACCGTCGGCGAAGTCGAGCGCGACAGCGAGGGGCGAGGGATCGGCGAACACCCGTGGGTGCGTCGTGACCCGGACGAAGCCGCTGAGCACGAGCTCCGAGATCCCAACCGGTTCAGGCGCTTGGAGCGCGGCTGACAGCCAGTCGCGGTAGGCGGGATGACTCTCTGCGTCCTCGCGATGCGCGTACACGAGGACGTTCACGTCGGGGAGGATCAGCGGCGGTCCATGACGTCGAGCAGGGCAGCGGAGTCGTCGAGGTCGACACCGGGGAGGGTCCCGCCGCTCCCGTGGGTCGGCAGCTCAGGGCCGCTGGGTGTCGCCTGGCGCGCGCCGAGCGCGCGCCGGAGCGCATCCTCGATCACCGCGGTGAGAGTTCGGTCGGTCTCGACGGCGAGACGCTTCGCGGCACGCAGGAGATCCTCGTCGAGGCGGATCGTCGTACGCATGCATCAAAGCATGCCATAGCTGCATCAGTATGTCAAGGAGAGGGGCGGCCCGGAGGCCGCCCCTCCTACGCTCTACAGCCCGGGGCCGTAGTGCTCGCCGAGCCGGTTGCGGTAGTCGGCGTCGGCGGTCGTGTCGTCGAACTCCGGGGCGCTCTTGATCTCGTCCTTCGTGCGGTTGACGAAGACGGTCTCGCTCTCCGGGTCGATCCGCTGCACGACGCCCGCGGGAAGCATGACCTTCTTGCCGAAGATCCACGGCCCGGTGTCGACGATCAGGTAGCTGCTGCCGGCCTCGTAGGTGGCCTCGTCGACCTTGCCGATGCCTCCGTCCGCGGCTTCGACGCTGAAGCCGGTCAGATCGACGTCGCCGATGGTCGGCTCCGTGCGGAAGCTCCAGACGTCGGAGGTCGTGGCCATCCCAGGCCTCTGCGGCTCATGCATAGACCCCTCCTTCGGTTGACTGAGGGAGGCCTACCCGCTAGGCCGAGACGATGAACACGGTCGTCCCGAGCCGCACGCGCTCGAACAGCCACTCGGCGTCGGGGACGTACATGCGGATGCAGCCGTGCGAGGCCGAGTAGCCGATCGACGCCGCCGAGGGGGTCCCGTGGATGCCGACGCCCCAGGCCGAGAGGCCCATCCAGCGCGTCCCGAGCGGGTTCGAGGGGCCGGGCGGCACCGGCTTAAGCCCTTTCGCCCAGTCGGAGGGGGGCGGATACCACCAGGGGTGCTCCTGCATCGTGACGACGTCGAAGCGGCCGAGCGGCGTCGGGTACTGGGGCAGCCCGGTCGCGACGCGGAAGACGCGCACCTGCTTGCGCCCGTCGAAGAGCGTGAGCGTGTTGGAGCCGCGCCGGATGACGATCACGGGCCCGAAGTTACGGATCGTCCGGCTGGGCGCGATCCGCCGGAAGGGGAGGCGGATGCCGTCGCGCGTGCCTGCCGCGAGCGCTCTGCGGATCGCCCGCGCAGCGGCGGGGCGGTCCAGCTTCCGTCCGGCGACGGGCGGCCCGAAGACCGGCCGGAGCTTCGCGTCGAGCCCCGCGAGACTGGCCCCCCGCGCAGGCCGGTCGAAGCGCCTGGCCAGGTCGGCGACCGTGCTCACGATCGCCTCCGAGTGCGCGCCGATCGGCAGCCGAACCGCTGTCCCCGGCCGCGCGCCGAGCGCCGCCCGGACTGCGGTGTCCACGTCCGCCGTGACGCGGAAGCGGCCTGCCGGAACCGTCCACGTCTCGCCGCCGACGGCGAAGCGCAGCGGCTGGGCGAGCTGGCGGCGCACCCGCTCCCGCGCGGGCTGCGTCGTCAGGCCCGTGAGCACGACGTCGCCGACGCGCACGCCGCGGGCGATCGGCATGCCGGGGCCCTCGGCCGCGGGGGCGGCCGCGCAGGCGACGGTCGCCGCGAACAGGATGACCCCGAGGCGAACGAATGTCTTGCGAAGGATCCGCATGTACGCATGATCTTCCCGGAGACGGACGGAATCAACGTCCTTGGAGCGAACAACACTAGGCTTCCCTCGTGCAGAACTACGTCCTCAGCGAGCTCGACTCGGGCGAGCGCGTCGTCTCCGAGCAGGTGGAGAGCGTCCGGTCGGTCTCCGTCGGCTTCTGGATCGGCGCCGGCTCCCGCGACGAACGCGACGAGAACGCCGGCGTCACGCACTTCATCGAGCACCTGCTCTTCAAGGGCTCGCGCGACCACACTGCGCAGGAGATCGCCGAGATCTTCGACGGGCTCGGGGGCGAGCTGAACGCGGCCACGTCCCGCGAGCACACCGTCCTCTACGCGCGCGTCCCCGACGCGCACGTCGCCACCGCGCTGGACGTGATGGCGGACATGGTGCTGACGCCGACCTTCGCCGAGGTCGACGCGGAGCGCGAGGTGGTGCTCGAGGAGATCGCGATGTACGAGGACACGCCGCAGGAGCTCGTCCACGACCTCTTCTCGGAGGCGGTGTTCGGCGACGACGCGCTGGGCCGGCCGGTGATCGGCACGGCCGACGTGATCGGGTCGATCGGTACGGACGACGTCGCCGGCTACCACGGGGCGATGTACGTCGGCTCCAACATCGTCATCTCCTCGGCTGGGAACCTCGAGCACGACGAGCTGCTCGAGTTGCTGGAGCGTGTCGAGCGCACGCGGGCCGGCGCGCTCGCGGGCTCGCCGCCGGTCCGGCCGCTGCTCGTCCACGACCCGCCGCCCGGCCTGCGCTTCCAGCGCAAGGACACCGAGCAGTACCACGTCTGCATCGGCGCGCCGGGCATCTCGCGCTCCGACCGCCGGCGGTTCGCCGCCTCGCTGCTGGACGCGATCCTCGGCGGCTCGGCGTCCTCGCGGCTCTTCCAGGAGATCCGCGAGAAGCGGGGGATGGCGTACTCCGTCTATACGTTCCTCTCCCAGTACACCGACACCGGCCTGATCGGGTTCTACGTCGGCACGCGCGAGGAGAACCTCGGCGACTGCATGGAGATCGCCGGCAAGCAGATCGCGGACCTCGCCGCCGGCAACGTCCGCCCGGAAGAGCTGGCGCGGGCGAAGGAGAACATCAAGGGCCGGATCATGCTCTCGATGGAGTCGACGTCGAACCGGATGAGCCGGCTCGGGAAGTCGCTGATCACAGACACGGAGCTGCTGACCTTCGACCGGCTGATCGCGGAGATCGACGCCGTCGAGGCAGAGTCGGTCTCCGAGCTCGCTGAGCTGCTGCTGGCGGCGCCGCGTTTGTCCGCCGCCGGGATCGGGCCGTCGGAGGAGGTCTTCCGCGCCGGGGTGGGGCGGATGAACCCCGAGCTCGAGGCCCGCGCCGCGGCATGACCACCCCACGAAATGCTCCGCATTCCGCGGGGGCCCCGGTATGAGGGTCTGCCTCCAGGGACGCGGCGGCAAGGTGGGCCGGGTGCTCGCGCCCGCGCTCGAGGCGGCGGGCCACGAGCTTGTCGAGCTGGAGCAGGCCGAGGCGCTGGTGGACTTCACCGCCCCCGAGGCCGCGCCGGAGAACGTCCGCCGCGCGCTCGAGGCCGGCATTCCCTGCGTCGTCGGGACGACCGGCTGGGATCCCGAGCCGCTCGGCGAGCTCGCGCGCGAGCGGGGCGTCGCGCTCTTCCACGCGCCGAACTTCGCGATCGGTGCGGTGCTGATGATGCGGCTCGCCGAGGAGGCCGCCCGCCACCTGCCGCGGGCGGAGATCGTCGAGCTCCACCACGAGATGAAGCAGGACGCGCCCTCGGGCACCGCCAAAGCGACCGCGGCACGCCTGCCGGGCGACCCTCCGATCCACTCCGTGCGCCTGCCGGGCCTCGTCGCCCACCAGGAGGTGCTGCTCGGCGGCGAGGGGCAGCTGTTGACGATTCGCCACGACGCCTACTCGCGCGAGGCGTACGTCCCCGGTGTGCTGCTCGCGCTCGAGCGGCTCGCGACCCTCCCGGCGGGCCTGACGGCGGGGCTCGACGCCCTGCTGGAGTAACATCGGGCCCGTGCTCGGGGAGGTCCTGACCGCGATGGTGACGCCGTTCAAGTCGGACGGCTCCCTCGACCTGGACGGCTTCCGCTCGCTCGCGCGCCACCTCGTCGACAACGGCTCCGACGGCCTCGTCGTCACCGGCACCACCGGGGAGTCGCCGACGCTCTCCGACGACGAGCGCTTCGAGCTCTACGCGGCCGCCGTCGACGAGGTGGGCGACCGCGCGGCGGTGGTCGCCGGCACAGGAACGTACTCGACGGCGCACTCGGTGCACCTCACCGAGCGCGCCCACGCGCTCGGCGTCGACGGCTTCCTCGTCGTCACGCCCTACTACAACAAGCCGCCGCCGCGCGGGATCGTCGAGCACTTCCGGACGATCGCCGCCGTGACCGACAGGCCGATCGTCGTCTACAACATCCCGGCCCGCGTCGTCCTCAACCTGGAGACGGACACGATCGCCGAGCTCGCCGGGCTCGCGAACGTGACCGCGGTCAAGCAGGCCAACTCCGACCTCGAGCAGGCGCGCCGGATCGTCGAGCTCGGCCTCGACCTGTACGCGGGCGACGACGACCTGATCCTGCCCTTCCTCGAGCTGGGCGGGGTCGGAGGCGTCTGCGTGCACACGCACGTCGTCGGGCCGCAGGTGAAGGAGCTGATCCGGCTCTACCAGGCGGGCGACGTCGACGGCACGCGCGTGCTCGACGAGCAGCTCCGCCCGGCGCTCGACATCCTGAAGGTGGCCCCGAACCCGATCGCGATCAAGGCGGCGCTGAACATGCTCGGCCACGAGGTCGGCGGACTGCGACTGCCGCTGGTCGAGGCGAGCGAGGACGAGGCGACGGAGATCCGCTCCTGCCTCGAGCGGCTCGGGCTGCTCACAGCGGCACCGGCGTGAGCTGTCGCATCATCCCGCTCGGCGGCCTCGGCGAGGTCGGGAAGAACATGACGGTTTACGAGTGCGCCGGCAAGATCCTCGTCGTCGACACGGGCCTCGCGTTCCCCCGCGACGAGCACCTCGGCGTCGACCTGCTCCTGCCCGACTTCGGCTATCTAGCCGATCGGCGGGACCAGATCCGCGCGATCGTCCTCACCCACGGGCACGAGGACCACGTCGGTGCGCTTCCGTACGTGCTCCGCGAGCTGGGGCCCGTGCCCGTCTACGCGACCCGGCTCACGATCGGCCTCGTCAAGTCGAAGCTCGACGAGCACGGGCTGCTGCGAACCGCGGAGCTCGAGGAGGTCGACCCGGAGGGCGGCCCGCTCGACCTCGACCCCTTCCGGCTCGAGTTCGTCCGCGTCGCGCACTCGATCCCCGACGCGGTCGCGATTGTGATCGAGACGCCCGCCGGGCGGATCGTCCACACAGGCGACTACAAGTTCGACCACACTCCGGTCGACGGGATCAAGACCGACGTCGGGCGGCTGGCCGAGATCGGCACGCGCGGCGTCGACCTGCTGCTCGGCGACTCGACGAACGCGGAGCGGCCCGGCGTGACGCAGTCGGAACGGGTGGTTGGGGAGGCCTTCCGCCAGATCATCCCGCAGCGCCGCGGCCGCGTCCTCGTCTCGTCGTTCGCGTCCAACGTCCACCGGATGCAGCAGGCGATCGACGTGGCCGTCCAGACCGGCCGCAAGGTCTGCGTCGTCGGCCGCTCGATGCGCAAGAACATCAACATCGCCCGCAACCTCGGCTACGCGAGCGTCCCCGACGACGTGCTGATCAAGCCGGCGGAGCTGGACGACTACCGCCCCCACGAGGTGCTGATCCTCTGCACCGGCAGCCAGGGCGAGCCGCTTTCGGCGCTGACGCGGATCGCGTACGGCGACCACCCGGCCGTGAGCGTCGAGCGGGGCGACACGGTGATCATCTCGGCGAAGCCGATCCCGGGGAACGAGCTGCGCGTCCACGATGCGATCAACGGGCTGGCGAAGGCGGGCGCGGAGGTCCTGCACGAGGAGAACGCCCTCGTCCACGTCTCGGGCCACGGCATGGCCGAGGAGCTGAGGACGATGCTCTCGCTGCTCCGCCCGCGCGCGGTGATGCCCGTGCACGGCGAGTTCCGCATGCTCGCCGCCCACGCGCAGCTCGCGCGGGACGCGGGCGTCCCCGCCGACGCGATCGTGCTCGCGGAGAACGGCTCGGTCGTGGAGCTCGCGCCGGGCGCGCCGCCGCGGATCGTCGACCACGTCGAGGCCGGCATCACCTTCGTCGACGGGCTCGGCGTGGGCGACGTCCAGGACGTCGCGCTCCGTGACCGGCGGCGGCTGTCGGAGGACGGGATCCTGATCATCGTGGCGACGCTGGCCAGCTCGAACGGGCGCGTGACGGCCGAGCCTGAGGTGATCTCGCGCGGGCTCGTCGAGCCTGGCCCGCTGCTGGACGAGACCCGCGACGAGGCGGCGAGGATCCTCGACGAGCTGCTCGCCTCCGACGTGACGGAGATCAAGCTGCTCCAGGAGCACCTCCACGACGGCGTCGGGCAGCTGATCTACGACCGGACGGGCCGGCGGCCGATGATACTTCCCGTGGTGATCGAGATCTGAGCTGGGACGCGGTGCTGGCCGAGCACGCGGCCGAGGAGGAGACCTGCCGCCGCCTCGTCCGGCAGCTGCGCGCCTGCGAGACGGCCGCGCTCGCGTTCTGCCGGCTGCTCGAGCGCTGGGCGCGGGGGGACGCGACGCCGTCCTCGCCGGGTCAGCGCCAGGCCGCGCTCCGGCACGCGGCCGACCGGGCCGAGACGGCAGTCGCCGGACTGGACGCGCCGCTCGGCCGCTACTTGCTCGAGCTGGAGCCGGAGCTGGCCGAGGGCCGCTCCTGGTACGGCGAGCCCGGGTCCGGGGAGCTCCAGGAGTGGGGGCCCGTGCTGAGCCGGGCGGGCGTGCAGGTCTCCGCGGAGCGCGTGGCGCAGGCGTACCTCGAGCTGGCGGTGCTCGTGCGGGCGCTCGAGGGGCTCGCGTCCGCGGCCGAGCTCGAGGCCGCGCCCGACCGCTCGTCGCTCTGGGCCGGCCTGTTCGACCTGCGCGAGAACCTCCTCGGCCGCGCCGCCGAGGACCTGCGGGCGCTTGCCGCCTGACCTGACCGTCGTCGGATCGCTGAACGTCGACCTCGTCGCGCGCTGCGAGCGGCTGCCACGGCCCGGGGAGACGGTCACCGGCGCGAGCTTCGAGCGCCACAACGGCGGCAAGGGCGCGAACCAGGCCGTAGCGGCGGCCCGCCTGGGCGCCCGCGTCACCTTCCTCGGCGCCGTCGGCGAGGACGCGCCCGAGCTCCACGAGCCGAATCTGACGCTCGAGCTCGAACGGGTGGACGCGCCGACCGGCGTCGCCGTGATCCTCGTCGACGCCGAGGGTGAGACCGTGATCGTCGTCGCGCCGGGCGCGAACAGGCACGTGCGGCCGCCCGCCGAGGTCTCGGGGGCCGTGCTCTGCCAGCTCGAGATCCCGGTCGAGACGGTCGCGGCCGTGGCCGAGCGGGCCGGTCGCTTCTTCCTCAACGCGGCCCCTGCCGTCCCCGTCCCGGCGGAGCTCGTGCGCCGGGCGGAGCTCGTCGTCGTCAACCGGCACGAGCTCGACGCGCTCCCCGAGCCGCCCCGGCTCGCCGCCCTCACGCTGGGCGCCGAGGGTGCCGTGCTGCTCGAGGACGGGACGGAGGTCGCCCGGGCCGCGCCTCCGCGCGTGTCCGCCGTCGACGGCACGGCGGCGGGGGACGCCTTCACGGCCTGCCTGGTCGTGTCGCTGCTCGAGGAGCGCGACCGCGAGGAGGCGCTCCGGCGCGCCTGCGCGGCGGGCGCGATTGCGGCGTCGCGGAGGGGCGCGCAGCCGTCGCTGCCCACGGCCGCCGAGGTAGACGCGATACTCGCGCGCTAGTGGCGACGCGTGTCCTGATCGACTGCGACCCCGGTCACGACGACGCCATCGCGCTCCTGCTCGCGCTCGCGAGCCCCGAGGTCGAGCTCGCCGGCGTGACGACGGTCTCCGGGAACCAGACGCTCGAGAAGACGACCGCGAACGCGATCCGGACGCTCGAGCTCGTCGGCCGCGGCGACGTCCCCGTGGCCGCGGGGGCCGACCGCCCGCTCGTGCGCGAGCGCTTCGTCGCCGCCTACGTCCACGGCGAGAGCGGGCTCGACGGCCCGAAGCTCGAGCCGCCGCGCGCCCAGCCCGTCGCCCGGCACGCCGCCGACTTCCTCGCCGAGCGCGTCGCCGGGACGACGCTGATCCCGACCGGCCCGCTGACGAACGTCGCGCTCATGCTCGCGCTTCACCCCGAGGCGCGGCCCGACCGGATCGTGCTGATGGGCGGCGCGATCGCGGAGGGCAACGTCACCCCGGCGGCAGAGTTCAACATCTGGGCCGACCCGGAGGCCGCCCGACGCGTCTTCGAGAGCGGGATCGAGCTGACGATGATCGGCCTCGACGTCACGCACAAGGCGCTGATGACGCGCGAGCACGCCGAGTCGCTGCGGGGAGCGGGGACCGCAGGCCGCTTCGTCGCCGAACTCTTCGACTTCTTCTCGATCTTCCACCGCGAGACCTACGGGAGCGAGGACTCGCCGATCCACGACGCGGTCGCGGTCGCGCACCTGCTCCGCGAGGGGCTCGTGGAGACGAAGCACTGTCACGTGGACGTCGACTGCTCGTGGGAGCTGGGGCGGGGGAGGACGTACGTCGACCTCTGGGGGCGCACGGGCAAGGAGCCGAACGCGCACGTCGGCGTGGACGTGGACGCGAACGCGTTCTTCGAGCTGCTGCTCGGTCGGGTCATCTCGCTCGGTTGACCGGCTCAGGGAAGGGCAGGACCGACCCACTGGGGAGCCGTGAGCCTCGCCGCCGTCCAGCCGACGCCTGATGAGTGGAGCTCGCGGACGAAGCCGGCGATTGCGCCCCGGCCCACTCTCAGCATGTTGCCTGGACCGAAGAGACCATTTCTTGTGAAGTGCTTCGCGAACGCCGCGCCGACCCCTGAGTTCAAGGCGGTGAGGGCCGAGCGGATCCGGGCCGAGACAGTCCGTGGCCCGCACGCCCGCGGGAAGCGCACGGCCGAGGACCGCTCGACGCAATAGTCCGGAAGCGTGGTTCGCGCGTTCACGCCGGTTCCCGTAGTGCCGGTCCGGGCGCACGCGACGATCGAGTCGCCCGGGCCCCAGCCGGCCGGCAGCGGGCACGGGGGAACCGTCGGCGCGGAGTCGTGGTGGGCCATGCTCCAGACGAAGATCCGCTGGGCCGCGCAGTCGAGCTTGCCCTTGCCGAAGGCGAACTCGCCGGCGGACGGAGGAACGTCGTCGGCCTGGCGCCGGATCAGATACGTGATGCCCGCCGCACCGGGGATCGAGGAGGAGCCGACGTCGACGCCGACCACCTCCCAGCGCTCGTTTTGACGCTGCCGCGCGGCGAAGTACGGCCAGAGGTCGCCGATGTCGTAGACGGTGGTCTCGTTGACCGAGTACCAGCGGAAGTGGGGCTGTGGCCGCAAGACGCCGTGGTCGCCCTCCTCGATCGCGACCGCGCGCTGGAGAGCCTCCATATCGCCGGCGTTCACCGCGTCCGCGAAGCGGACGAGCAACTCGGCCGCCTCGCGCGGCGTGCAGCCGCTCGGGAGCGCCGCCGAGTCCCGGGTGACGACGATCTCGGGGTCGGCCGTCAACGAGAGGACGACCGCCGCGAGCAGCGCGGCGAGCGTCATGCCCGGAGTATGCAGGAGCCCGCAGAGCTTCGGAGAAGTCCGGCCCATGGCGCGGAAGAAGCGCAAGAGAAGCCTGCGCCCGAAGGTGCCGAAGCGCGTGAAGACGCGCAAGAAGGCCCGCAGGGAGCGGAGCCAGCACCATCCCGAGCTGATCGGGCTCGGGCTGGCCGCGCTCGGGATCTTCCTCGCAAGCATCCTCTACGCGGGCTGGGACGGCGGCATCGTCGGAGGCGCGATCGCGGACGGGTTCCACGATGCCTTCGGCGCGGCCGCCTACGCCGCGCCGCTC
>JBBDQR010000152.1:0-18386 GCA_040905885.1 Gaiellaceae bacterium
TCGCCCCGCTCCCGCGCCGTCTCGGCGCAGAAGGGGCGGACGGCCGCGGGGCGCGTCACTCGCCCTCGACCACGCAGATGACCTGGCCGGTCGAGACGGGCTCGCCGGCGGCGACCGAGAGCTCGCGGACGACGCCGTCCCGGTGCGCGTGCACCTCGTTCTCCATCTTCATCGCCTCGACGATGCAGAGCACCTGCCCGGCCACGACCTCGTCGCCCTCGGCGACCTCGACCGCGAGCACGGTCCCCTGCATCGGGCTGACGACGGCGTCCTTGCCGCCCGCGTGCGCGCCGGTCCCGCGGGCCCGCTCGCGGCGGCGGCGCGCGAGCTCGGCCCATGCGGGCTCTGGCTCGAGCACGCGAACGTCGTAGCGGCGGCCGTCCAGCTCGACGGCCTGCGCCCGCTCGCGGAGCCGGGCTCCGTCCGGCCCGCCGCCTATGCTTGTTGTCAGATGAGAAGACAGGGCCGATTCAGACATGTCCTTCGCGCGCTCCGCGAGCAGCTCGGACTCCACCACCCCGTGGCACGTCGCTCCCTCGACGAAGCAGGGATGCGCCAGGAGGGCCCGGTGGAACCCGAGGAGCGTCGCCACTCCGCCGACGTGGAACTCGTCCAGAGCGCGCAGCATCCGCCGCCGAGCCTGCTCCCGGTCGGCCCCGTGGACGATCAGCTTCGCGATCATCGGGTCGTAGAGGCCGAGCACCTCCGACCCCGCTTCGACTCCCGAGTCCACGCGCACCCCGGGGCCCGCCGGCTCCCGGTAGCCCGTGATCCTCCCGGGGCTCGGAAGGAAGCCGTTCGACGGATCCTCCGCGTTGATCCTGCACTCGATCGAGTGCCCGACGAGGCGGACGTCGTCCTGGCGCAGCGATAGCGGCTCCCCGGCCGCGATGAGAACCTGCTCGCGCACGAGGTCGATCCCCGTGACCATCTCGGTCACCGTGTGCTCGACCTGGATCCGGGTGTTCATCTCGAGGAAGAAGTACTCGCCCTCGCGGGAGAGCAACCCTTCGATCGTGCCCGCCGAGCGGTAGCCGACGGCCCGCGCCGCCTCGACGGCGATCTGGCCGATCCGCGCCCGCAGCTCGTCGTCGACGGCCGGCGACGGCGTCTCCTCGACGAGCTTCTGGTGGCGGCGCTGGATCGTGCAGTCCCGCTCGCCGAGGTGGATCACGTTGCCGTGCGCGTCGGCGAGCACCTGGACCTCAACGTGGCGCGGGTCCTCCAGGTACCGCTCGACGTAGACGGTCGCGTCGGAGAAGTACGCCTCGCCCTCCCGCCGGGCGGAGTCGAACGCGCGCGCCGCCTCGTCCGGAGTGCGGACGACCTTGAGGCCCTTGCCGCCCCCGCCGGCGGAGGCCTTGATCGCGAGCGGCCAGCCGAGCTCCTCGCCGAGGGCCACGAGCCGCTCGGGCGACTCGAGGGCCTCGGTCGTCCCCGGGACGATGGGCACGCCGGCGGCGCGCATCCGCTCCCGGGCGGCGATCTTCGACCCCATCGCCTCGATCGCGTCGGCCGGTGGGCCGATCCAGGTCAGGCCGGCGGCCTCGACGGCGCGTGCGAAGCCGGCGTTCTCGGCGAGGAACCCGTAGCCGGGGTGGACGGCCTGCGCTCCCGCGCGGAGGGCGGTCTCGACGATCCGCTCGCCTACGAGGTAGCTCTCGGCCGCCGGGCCGGGCCCGATCAGGTAGGCCTCGTCGGCGAAGGCGAGGTGGCGCGAACGGCGGTCCGCCTCCGAGTAGACGGCGACGCACCCGAGCCCGAGCTCCCGCAGCGTGCGGAAGATGCGAACGGCGATCTCGCCCCGGTTGGCGACGAGGACTTTGGTGAAGGCGCCCACGCGGCGCATATTCTCCCGGCGATGGGGCTCCCCGATCAGCTGACCGTCGCGCGCATCCTCTCCGTCCCGGTCGTGATCGCCCTCTACGAGTGGGAGTTCGCGCACAACGAGTACTGGGCCACGGTCGCCTTCGCCGTCGCGATGGCGACGGACTGGTTCGACGGGCGACTCGCCCGGCGGCGGGAGCGGACGTCCGCCCTCGGCTCGCTGCTCGACCCGATCGCGGACAAGGTGCTCGTCCTCTCGGTCCTGATCGTCCTCCTCGACGACGGCATCTTCCCCGCCTGGATGGTCGCCGCGATCGTGGCACGGGAGTTCCTGGTCTCCGGCCTGCGCCTCGCGGCCGTCGAGCGCGGAGTCGTCCTGCACGCGCGCGACCTCGGCAAGCTCAAGACGTGGGCCCAGGCGATCGCCGCCGGGGTCGGCGGCTTCGCCGCGGCGGGCGCCTGGGACGACGCAGCCGCGTGGTGGGCGCTGCTCGTCGCGCTCGTCCTCACCTGGGTCAGCGGCCTCGACTACGCGCGGGAGGCTCCCGCGCTGTTGAGGCGGCGCGCCGTCGTCCAGAGCTCGTCCTCGTCGTCGCCGGGAAGCCCCGCCAGCCGCCAGGGGCTCCGGTAGGCCGGCGGCCGCGCGAGGAGCTCGTCGCCCGCCGCGAGCGCGGCCAGGAGCGCCTCGCGCTCGTCGTCTGACGGCTCGGGGACGATCTCGGCGTCCACAGGGCCGCCATTAAAGCGGGCTTGCCCAGGAGTCGATGAAGGGAGCGGAATGCGCCGTCCGTTCCTCGCCGCTCTCGCAGGCGCCTGCCTGCTCGCCGCCCCGGTCGCCCTCGCAGCCGACGCCGGTCCCGCGGCCACATGGGCGAAGCGGGAGATCAAGCTCGTCGTCGGTCAGGGCCTGATGGCTCCCGACGTCGAGTCCTTCCGGCCCGCCGACCCGCTCACCCGTGCCGAGCTGGCGGAGCTCGTCACCGGCCTGACCGGGCTCGCGCCCCGAGCGCCCGCCAAGCCGGGCACGAACGTCACGATGGCGGAGCTCGACCGGCGCCTCGTCGGCGCGCTCGGCCTGCAGGACGCGGCCGCGGCGTTCGCCGCCGGCGCGCAGGCCGCCGGGCTGCAACCGCCCGCCCGCTTCGGCAACGAGGTCGTCGCGCGGCTGCTCGGGCTCCGCACGAACCATCCCGCCGGCCGGGACGACCTGGAACGGCAGCCGAGCGAGCCCGCCTCCCGCGCGGAGGCCGCGTTCTCGGCGGCCCGCGTCCTCTCGCTGGACGGCTGGGAGGGCGAGAGCGTCCGCGAGTCGGCGCTCTCCTTCGCGCTCCCGGAGCTCGAGCCGTGGCAGCGGCAGGTGCTGCGGACGGCCTTCTCCCTGATCGGCTACCCGTACGTGTGGGGCGGAGAGAGCGAGCGGCTCGAGCGCGGCTTCGACTGCTCCGGCTTCGTCTGGCGCGTCTACAGGCTCCAGGCGTATGCCGGCTCCGCCGGGCTCGCCGACACGCTGCGCGGCCGGACGAGCTACGCCATGAGCGGCGAAGTGCCCCGCGCGCAGCGCATCCGCTTTAGGGAGCTGGCCCCTGGGGACGTCGTCTTCTTCGGCGTCGCGGGGCCGCGCTCGAAGCCCGCTCAGGTCGACCACATGGGGATCTACGCCGGCTCCGGCTGGCTGATCCACTCGTCACGGTACGGCGTCGCGCTCGCCCGCCTGGACGGCTGGTACCGGGCGCGGTTCGCCTGGGGACGCAGACCGCTCGCCGAAGCCGGCTTGATCAGCGCTGCGGGGCCCGTAAAGACTGAGGAGAACCCATAAACGGCCAAGATCACTCATCCGGGGGATGCACGTGAATGGCGCTCCCGCAGAGAATGCGATCACTGGCGTCCAACCGAAGTTCGGGAGGATAGGAATGTTGCAGTGGAAGACCCGTTTGATTGTTCTCGCCACGAGCCTCGCGCTGATTGCGGCGTCGTTCGGCTTCGGCGGGATCGATCCTCTGCACTACGGCTGGTAGACCCCGCTCGGTGAATCCGCGCGGGGTCCTCCCGGCCCGTCTTTGGGCCGTCGTCGGCCCCGTGTGGATCACGGGTCTCGCCGCAGTCCTGATCGCGGTCGGACGGTTCGCCGCCGACCCGCGGTCCGCGCGCGACCTCGCCGGCATCGCGTCCTTGCTTCTGGTCTCGATGCTCGCCGAGCGGTTCCCGGTCCAGATCCACGGCGTGGATGCGGGCGGCGTCTCGCTCGGCTTCGTCTTCGCCGCGGCCACGGTCGTGCTCTTCGGCTGGGAGGCCGCGGTGATCGTCACGTTCGCGGCTCCGGCGATCGTCCAGGTGCTCGAGCACCGCCCGCCGGTCCGGGTCGCCTACAACGCGAGCGTCTTCGCGCTCGGAGCCGTGCTCGCCGGCCTGCTGATCTGGCCCATCGACGCGGCGACGCCCGCGGGGTTGCTTGCGGCGGTCTTCATCGCCTTCGCGGCGATCTTCCTCGTCGACTGGCTGCTGATCAACGGCGTCGTCGCGCTCCACTCGCGGCGCTCGTATCCCTCGCTCCTGTCGGCCACGCTGAGGCAGATGGCCGTCCCGGGCGCGCTGATGGCCTCGGCGGCGCTGATGCTCGTAGTGCTCTGGCAGCGCTCGCCGTTCTTCGCGGCGGCCCTGTTCGGGCCGCTGGTCGCGATCGCGCTCTACCAGCGCTCGCAGTTCCGCGAGCTGAAGGCGCTGCGGCTCGCCCTCACCGACCCGCTCACCGGCCTGGGCAACCACCGGCATTTCCACGAGCGGCTCCAGCGGGAGCTGCTCGACGCGCTCGACCAGTCTTCTCCGCTCTCGCTCGTCCTCGTCGACATCGACGACTTCAAGAGCGTCAACGACCAGCACGGCCATCCGGCCGGCGACCGCGTCCTCTCGCAGGTCGCGGCCCGCCTCCGCCAGGGAGGGGAGGCGTTCCGCCTCGGCGGCGACGAGTTCGCGCTCCTCCTCCCCGGCCTCGACTCGCCGCAGGCGCACAGCGCGGCCCAGTCGGTGATCGGGCGGATCAGCCACATGGAGCTCGAGTACGGCAAGGTCACCGCCAGCGCCGGCGTGGCCACGTTCCCGTCGCAGGGCGTCGCCCGGGACGAGCTGATCCGGCTCGCGGACAGCGCGCTCTACTGGGCGAAGGAGCACGGCAAGAACCAGGTGCGCGTCTGGCGGCCGGACGTCGTCGAGCTCGCCGAGCTGAAGCGGCTCGCGGCCGGGCCAGACCGCGCCGCGCGCTACCGCGCCGCGGCGAGCCTCGCGAAGGCCGTCGACGCCCGCGACGTCTACACCGGTAGCCACTCGGAGCGCGTCGCCGACCTCGCCGCACGCGTGGCGGCCCGGGTCGGCGCCGACGACGAGATGATCGAGCTGACACGCCTGGCGGCCAGCCTGCACGACCTCGGCAAGCTGGCGATCCCGGAGGAGATCCTCCGCAAGCCGGGACCCCTGACGGGCCCGGAGCGGCTGGTGCTCGAGCGCCACCCGCAGATCGGGCACCGCATGCTGGAGAGCCTCGGCGTCGACCCCGTCGCCGACTGGGTGCTCCACCACCACGAGCGCTGGGACGGCGCCGGTTACCCCGACGGGCTCACCGCCGACGCGATCCCGCTCGGCGCGCGGATCATCTTCGTGGCCGACGCCTACGACGCGATGACGTCCGACCGGGTCTACCAGGCGCGGCTCTCGACCGAGGAGGCGGTCGCCGAGCTCGAGCGCTGCGCCGGCAGCCAGTTCGACCCGGAGCTGGTCTCCGCGCTCGTCCGGGAGGTCGCGGCCGAGCCGCCCTCCGCAGTCCTCGCTTCCTAGGCTCCCCGCCTACAAGGGGATGTTGCCGTGCTTGCGCTTCGGCCGGGGCTCGCGCTTCGTCAGCGCCGTCTCGAGCGCAGAGACGAGGACCGGCCGCGTCCGCCGCGGCTCGATCACGTCGTCGACGTAGCCCCGCTCGGCGGCCACGTAGGGGTTCGCGAACCGCTCCTTGTAGTCGGCGATCAGCTCGGCGCGGCGCGCGTCCGGATCCTCCGCCTCCGCGATCTCGCGGCGGAAGACGATGTTGACGGCGCCCTCGGGCCCCATCACCGCCACCTCGGCGGTCGGCCAGGCGACGTTGAAGTCGGCCCGGATGTGCTTCGAGCTCATGACGTCGTAGGCGCCGCCGTAGGCCTTGCGCGTGATCACGGCCAGCTTCGGGACCGTGGCCTCCGCGTACGCGTAGAGCAGCTTGGCGCCGTGGCGGATGATCCCGCCCCACTCCTGCGCCGTTCCCGGCAGGAAGCCGGGCACGTCCACGAACGTGACCAGCGGGACGTTGAACGCGTCGCAGGTCCGCACGAAGCGGGCCGCCTTCACCGACGAGTCGATGTCGAGCACGCCGGCGAGCGAGCGGGGCTGGTTGCCGACCACGCCGACCGAATGGCCGCCCAGCCGCGCGAAGCCGCAGACGACGTTGTCCGCGTAGCGCTCGTGCACCTCCAGGAACTCGCCGTCGTCGACGACGCGCTCGATCACCTGCTTCATGTCGTAGGGCTTGTTCGGGTTGTCGGGGACGATCGCGTCGAGCTCGGCGTCCTCCCGGTCGGGCGGGTCGGACGGCGCCGCGTAGGGCGGCGCCTCGAGGTTGTTCTGGGGGAGGAACGAGAGCAGGTAGCGCGCGTCCTCGAGGCAGGCCTCGTCGTCGGGGGCGATGAAGTGCGCAACGCCGGACTTGGCCGCGTGGGTGGCCGCGCCGCCGAGGTCTTCGAACGACACCTCCTCCCCGGTCACCGTCTTCACCACGTCGGGCCCGGTGATGAACATGTACGACGTCCCCTCGACCATGAGCACGAAGTCCGTGATCGCCGGCGAGTAGACGGCTCCGCCGGCGCACGGCCCCATTACGAGCGAGAGCTGCGGGACCACGCCCGACGCCTGGACGTTGCGCCAGAAGATCTCCGCGTAGCCGGCGAGCGAGACGACGCCCTCCTGAATGCGGGCGCCGCCCGAGTCGTTGATCCCCACCACCGGGCAGCCGTACTTGACGGCCAGGTCCATGACCTTGCAGATCTTCTCGGCGAAGACCTCGGAGAGGCTGCCGCCGAAGACGGTGAAGTCCTGCGAGAAGAGGAAGATCTTGCGGCCGAAGACCGTCCCGTAGCCGGTGACGACGGCGTCGCCCCACGGGCGGCGCTTCGCCATCTCGAACTCCGTCTCCCGGTGGCGGACGTAGCGGTCGAGCTCGACGAACGAGCCGGGGTCGCAGAGCCGCTCTGCCCGCTCCCGGGCGAGCAGCTTCCCCGCCTCGCGCTGGCGCTCGACCGCCTTGTCGGCGCCCGCGTGCAGGGCCTCCTCGCGGAGCCTGGCCAGCTGCTCGAGCTTCTCGCGGGTCGAGTCCTCCATGGCGCGAGACCCTAGTACAGTCGCCGCCGTGATCGACCGCTCGACGATCTGGCCGTACCAGGAGGGCGAGCCCGGGCGTTTCTACTACCGCCGCTACTCCCACCCGACCGGCGAGGCGGCGGAGGAGGCCCTCGGCGAGCTGGACGGGGGCCGCGCGCTGCTCTTCCCCTCGGGCTCGGCGGCGATCACGGCGCTGGTGCTGGCGCTGCTCGAGCCGGGGAAGACAATCGCGCTCGCCGAGGGCGCCTACTACGGCACCGGGCTCCTCTTCCGCGCCCTCGAGCGCTGGGGCCTGCGGCACGTCGAGTTCGACCAGACGCAGGCGCCGCCCGACGGCGTCGACCTCGTCTGGCTGGAGGCGCCGTCGAACCCGCTGCTGACCATGCCCGACTTCCAAGCTACGGCAGCCCATCCTGCGCCCGTCGTCTGCGACTCGACGGCCGCCACGCCCGTCCTCCTCCGCCCGCTCGAGCGCGGCTGCGACTTCGCGCTCCACAGCGCGACGAAGTACCTCGGCGGCCACCACGACGTGCTGCTCGGAGCCGTCGTCTGCTCCCGCGACGAGGACTACGAGCGCCTCCGGGAGTTCCGCGGCCGCAGCGGCATCGTCGCCTCGCCCGACGAGGCCTGGCTGCTCCTCCGCAGCCTGAAGACGCTGGAGGTGCGCGTCCGCCGGCAGGCCGAGACGGCAGCCGAGCTCGCCAGGCGGCTGAGCGAACACGAGCACGTGGAGACCGTGCGCTACCCGGGCCTCGGCGCGATGCTCTCCTTCGACGTCCGCGGCGGCGCCGAGGCGGCGCGCAGCGTCGAGACGTCGCTCGAGCTGATCGCCAACGCCACGAGCCTGGGCAGCGTCTCATCCGTGCTCGAGGCCCGCAGCCGCTGGGAGCCCGAGCGCGTCCCGCCCGGCCTGCTGCGGCTCAGCGTCGGCCTGGAGGACGCGGACGCGCTCTGGGACGACCTCCGCGCGGTGCTCGACCGGCTCTGACCGGGTTAGACCGGCGCTGCTCTGGGTAACACCCTTCGGCGTTCTGATCCCCCATGTCCAGGAAGGAGCGCCCGTGGCGGTCGAGGAGCACAGCCGGGCCGGCTCGTCGTCGAACGACAAGGCGCCCGAGCAGATCGACGCACGCGACCTGGCGCCCCTGCTCGAGGCCCTCCACGCCGCCGCGAACGGCGAGGTCGGCATCCGGGTCTCGACGCGCAAGTCCGGGATGATCGGCGAGCTCGCGCGCGCCATCAACGAGCTCGCGGAGCGCCGCGAGACGACGACGCGCGAGATCATGCGCGTCGGCCGGCTCGTGGGCCGCGAGGGCCGCCTGGCGGAGCGCGCCGAGCTCGACGGCGCCGCCGGCACGTGGGCCGACAGCCTCGCGAGCCTGAACGCGATGATCGACAACCTCGTCCGGCCGACGACCGAGGTGGCCCGCGTGATCGACGGGATCGCGAAGGGCGACCTCTCCCAGAAGATCGCGTTCACGATCGACGGGCAGGCGGTGCGGGGCGAGTTCCGGCGGATCGCGACGATCGTGAACGGGATGGTCGACCAGCTGGCCACCTTCGCCGAGGAGGTCACCCGCGTCGCGCGCGAGGTCGGCACCGAGGGGAAGCTCGGCGGCCAGGCCGAGGTGCGCGGCGTCTCCGGCGTCTGGAAGGACCTGACGGACAACGTCAACTTCATGGCGACGAGCCTGACCGAGCAGGTGCGCAACATCGCCACGGTCACCACGGCCGTCGCCACGGTCTCCCACGAGCTGCGGACGCCGCTCGCCGCCATCCACGGCTCCGCGCTCACCCTGCTCCGCCGCGACATCACGCTGCCGGAGGAGCTGCGCGAGCGGCTGTTGGAGGTGATCGGCGAGGAGTCCGACCGGCTGGCGCAGATCGTCAACGACCTCCTGATCGCCAGCTACCTCGACTCCGGCCAGCTGCCGGTCTCGATCGAGAGCTGCGACCCCCGCATGCTGGCGGAGAGCGTCGTCGAGGCGGCGGGCGTCCGCGTGCCGGAGACGATCCCGGTCTCGCTGGAGGCGCCGGACGAGCTGGCGCCGCCGACCGCGCGCAGCTGCGCCAGGTGCTGGCGAACGTCGTCGACAACGCGATCAAGTACTCGCCCGACGGGGGGCCGGTGGAGGTCCGGCTCGAGGAGCGCGACGGCTGCGTGCGCTTCGAAGTGGTCGACGAGGGGCTCGGCATCCCGGCCGGCGAGCACCGCCGCGTGTTCGAGAAGTTCTACCGGCTCGACCCGGACATGACCCGCGGCATCGGCGGGACGGGCCTCGGGCTCTACATCTCCCGGGAGCTCGTGCGGCGGATGCAGGGGCGGATCTGGGTCGAGTCGCGGCTCGGCAAGGGCTCGCGTTTCTTCGTCGAGATCCCGTTGGCGCCCGCGGCCCGCGGCGCGCACCCGCAGAGCCGCGAGAAAACGCCTGCTTAGGAAGCGGTGCTACGGTGGGTCCTGCGATGCGCGGCGAGATGCTCTGGTTCAACGAGGAGAAGGGCCACGGGTTCATCCGGACCGAGGACGGCGAGCGCCTCTACGTCCACCGGACCGGCTTCGTCGGCAGCCGGGCTCCGGTCGGCAGGTGCGCCGGGCTGGCCGTGATATTCGAGCGCGAGGAGGACCGCGAGGGCAGCCGCGCGGTCGACGCGTCGCTCGTGGAGCTCGTCGAGCCCCGGCGCGCACGCCTCCGCCGCGGCCACGGTAGCCGGGGCTAGGCGCGCGCAGGCGGCCGCGACCGCCAAGAGCCGGAGGAGGGATTCGAACCCACGGCCCACTCATTACAAATGAGTTGCTCTACCACTGAGCTACTCCGGCGCCTGCACATGGTAGGCCGAAACACCTGTTGTCCGTTTTGGGACACGGCCCAGCCGATGCCTCCGGCACGATGAGCTCATGGAGCACCCTAAGGACGTGGGCGACCGGTCGACGCTCGCCATCATGACCGCGCTGCGCGAGCTCGGCTACGCGATGTACGTGCCCTTCGGCGAGAACACGCGCGTCGACCTCGTCATCGAGAAAGACGCCCGTCTGCTTCGTGTCCAGTGCAAGACCGGCCGCCTGCGAAGCGGCACCGTTCGATTCGACACATGCAGCAGCTACGCGCACCACCCCGCGCCGAAAATCACGCGACGGACCTACGCTGGCCAGATTGACCTCTTCGCCGTGTACTGCCCGCAGAACGGCGGCGTCTATCTCGTGCCCCTCGAACATGTCCCGCAGGAGCGCCAGGCAATGCTGCGCGTAGAACCCACGCGCAATAACCAGCGTAAGCGCGTCCGCTTCGCCGCCGACTACGAGATCGGTCGCGTTCAGCTCGAGCGCCGGTAGATCGTGATCCCCTCGCGCTCGACGTTGGCGAGGAAGGCCGCCCCCTTCGGCTCCGCCAGCCCCGCGCGCGTGCGGAACTGCGGCCCAAGCTGGCGCCCGCACTCGAGGAAGAGCGGCAGCGTCGCGCTGACGAGCTCCTCGATCCTCTCCTCCGAGAGCGGCGCGTCGCAGACGACGAGCAGGTCGAGGTCGCGCCCGAGACACGACTGCTCGGAGTCGGTGGAAAGCCGGAGCTCCGGAAACCCTAGAGCAGGACCTGGCGGGACTGCTGGTGCTGGAGGATCTTCCGCTTGACCCGCTGGAGCGCGTTGTCGATCGTCTTCGTGTCGCAGCCGAGGTCCTCGGCCATCTCCTCGTAGGAGCGGCCCTCGAGGTAGAGGCGGAGCGCGTCGGCCTCGAGCGGCGAGAGGCCCGTGCCGAGCGTGAAGACGAGGCTCTGGAGCTCCTCCGTCGAGATCACGCAGACCGCCGGGTCGTTGACGCCGGGGCCGGCCAGCGCGTCGCCGAGCGTGCAGTCGCCGTCGTTCTCCTGGCCGGCGGGCGTGTGGCTGAACGACACGTAGGTGTTCAGCGGGGAGTGCTTGAAGCGCGTCGCCGTCTTGATCGCCGTGATGATCTGGCGCGTCACGCACAGCTCCGCGAACGAGCGGAACGACGTCTCCTTGTCGTGCCGGAAGTCGCGCACCGCCTTGTAGAGCCCGATCAGCCCCTCCTGGATCAAGTCCTCCGACTCGCCCCCGGCGAGGAAGTACGAGCTCGCCTTCATGCGGACGAAGCCGGTGTAGCGGCGGATGAGGGCGTCGAGGGCGGTCGAGTCGCCGTTGCGGGCCTTCAGGACGAGCTGGAGATCCTCAAGCTCTCGTTGAGCCTTCTGCTGGCTGGTCGCTGCGGTGGCCGGCCGAGCTGCCATGTCGGTCTCCCGGATCGCGGGTGGGCCAAAGGCTCACCCTGAGGTTGAGGGAGAAGATAGCAGTCGCTTGCACAAGTTACAAGGTCATTGCGATGGACCCAACATGATACGAACATGCGTTCGCTCTTGCTAGTCCAGCCCCCGCCGCAGGCGCTCGAGCCGCTCCCGCGTCTCGTCGTCGACGCGATCACCGAGCGCCGAGCGCGGCGGCTCCTGGTGGCGCACGGGCCCCAGCTCCTCGACCAGCAGCCGCGAGCTGAGCGTCGAGACCTCCTGGCCGGCGGTGCCGCGAACCGCGAGATCGGACGAGACTAGGCAGACGCGTTCGGTGCCGCGGTGCTCGGCGGCCAGCCGCTCGAGCAGGCTGTCCGCGTTCCGCGAGTAGCGCACCTCGAGCGGGCCGTAGCGCGCGTCCTCGCCGCTGCCGTCGAAGACGAGGATCCCGCGCGCGCCCCGCAGCGCGACGAAGCTGGCGAGCGTGTCCCGCAGCTCGCGCGCGTCGGCGAAGTCGCCCGCGTGGAGAACGTTGAAGCCGTCGAACAGGTAGAGGGTCGGCTCAGCCACGGCGCTGGCGGGCGGCCTCGTACAGCAGGACGGCGGCGGCGACGCTGACGTTGAGCGACTCGACGCGGCCGGCGAGCGGGATCGAGACCGCCGCGTCGCACGTCTTCCGCACGAGCGGCCGGAGCCCCCTCCCCTCCGCGCCGAGCACGAGCGCCGAGCCGCCCGCGAGGTCGGCCTCCCACATCGGCGTCGCGCCTTCCTCGGCCGCGGCCGCGAAGACCCAGAGATCGGGGCCCTTCACCTCGGCGAGGTAGCGGGCGAGGTTCGTCACGACGGCGACCTTCACGTGCTCGACGGCGCCCGCGGAGGCGCGGCAGACGGCCGCGGTCACGCGCGCCGAGCCGTGCGAGGGGAGGACGACCCCGCTCGCGCCGGCACCGTCGACAGCCCGGCAGACCGCGCCGAGATTGTGCGGATCGGAGACCTGGTCGAGGCAGACGATCAGCGGCCGCTCGCCGGCGACGAGCGCAAAGGCGTCCGCGTAGCCGTAGGGCTCGCAGTACGCGAGGACGCCCTGATGGTCGCGCGTGCCGGCGGCGTCGGCGAGGTCGCGGTCGAGCTTCACCTGGACGCGGACGGGCGACTCGGCCTTCAGCCACGGCTCCGCGGCGAGCGCGCGCTCGGTGACCCAGAGCTCCTGCACCCGGCGCGGGCCCCGCAGCAGCTCGCGGACAGGCCGGCGCCCGTAGACGTGGTCCCGCGTCACCGCTTCGGCACGAGCTGGAAGCCCTCCGCGACGTCCCGGGCCTCCCAGCCCGCGGCCTCGATCTCGCCCCGGAGCCGATCGGCCTCCTCGAAGTCGCGCTCGGCGCGCGCCCGCTCACGCCGCTCCGCCAGCTCGCGCACGTCCGGCGGCGCCTCCGCCTGCTCCGCGAGCGACGCGAGCCCGAAGACGTCCAGCGCGCGCCGCAGGAGCTCGTGGTCGCGCCACGAGTGCATGACCGCGAGCGCCTCGGCGGTGTTGAAGTCGTCGTCCAGCGCCGCCGCGAATGCGTCCCAGGCCCCCTCGGGAGCCGGCTCGGACGGGTTGCGAAAGACCTCGCGAAAGCCCTCGGCCCGCGCCTGGGCAGCGGTCAGCGTCTCCTCGGTGAAGTCGAGCGGCTTCCGCCAGTGCCCCGTCAGGAAGAAGACGAGCAGGGTCTCGCGGCCCCACCGGTCGAGCGCTTCGCGGAGCGTGACGACGTTGCCGGTCGACTTGTGCATCTCCTCGCCGCCGAAGCGGAGCATCCCGTTGTGCACCCACAGCCGCGCGAACGGCCGGCCCGCCCCCTGCGACTGCGCGATCTCGTCCTCGTGGTGCGGGAAGACGAGGTCGAGCCCGCCGCCGTGGATCTCGAACTCGGGGCCCAGGTACTTCTCGGCCATCGCCGAGCACTCGATGTGCCACCCCGGCCTGCCGCGCCCCCACGGCGAGTCCCACGAAGTGTCCTCCCCCGGCTTGTTGGCCTTCCAGAGCGCGAAGTCGCGTGGATCCTCCTTGAGCGGGTTCGGCTCCTGCTCCTCGACCTCGTCGGGCTTCTGGCGGGAGAGGCGGCCGTAGTCCGGGAAGCGCGCGACGCGGAAGTAGACGTCGCCGTCGACGGCGTAGGCGAGGTCGCGCTCGAGCAGCTCCCCGATCAGCGCGACGATCTCGGGGATCGTCTCCGTCGCCTTCGGCTCGTGGTCGGGGCGCCCGAGGCCGAGATCGTCGGTGTCCTCGACGTACCAGCGGGTCGCATCCTCGGCGAGCTGGGCGCTCTTCCCGGGCGCGGCCTCGTAGATCTTGTCGTTGACGTCGGTGATGTTGACGACGAGCGTGGTCTCGTAGCCGCGCAGCTCGAGCCAGCGCTTCAACCAGAGCGGGAAGATCGAGACGGCGTAGCCGTTGCCGACGTGGATGCGCTGGTAGACCGTCGGGCCGCAGTAGTAGATGCGGATCGGGCCGGGCGGCGGCGGCAGCTCCTCGAGCCGCCGGCTGAGGGTGCTATAGAGCCGCACGGACCCTCCGCAGGGCCTCGTCCCGGGGCAGCGCGGCGAGGACGGTCCAGAGCTCGGGCCCGCGCTCGCGGCCGGTGAGCGCGAGCCGCAGCGCGCGCAGGTCGCCGCCGACGGCCTTCAGCTCCCGCAAGACGGCCTTGGGGTCGATCGTCCCGTTCGCGTAGAGCTCCGAGAAGCGCTCGAGCGTCTCCGGAGCGTCCACCTGCGCCGGCTCGGGCTCGAGCACGACCCGGGCGAACTCGCGCGCCTCGACGAGGTTCCGCGCGCCCCGGACCGCCGGCACGAGCTCGGCGGGGACGCCTGCCGCGGCGGCCAGCTCCGCGTCGGACATGGCCCCGATCGCCTCCACCGCGAGCCGCCGGATCCTGGCCAGGTCGAGGTGCACGTCGTGCTTCGGGAGCCCCAGCTCCTCGAGGTACGCGCGAACGGCCGCCGCCGGGATCCCCTCGTCGCGGAGCGACGCGATCGTCGCCCCTGCGGCGCGCTTCGACAGCTTCTTGCCGTCCGGCCCGAGGATCAGGCCGTGGTGCACGTACTCCGGCGGCGGCGTCCCGAGCGCCTCGTGCAGGCGCCGGTGCAGCGCCTCGTTGGGCCGGTGGTCGCTCCCGCGGATCACGTGCGTGATCCCGAAGTCGGCGTCGTCCACGACGCTCGCGAGGTGGTACGTCGCCGTCCCGTCCTCGCGGAGCAGCGTGATCCCGTCGAAGCGATCCGTGCCCAGCCGCTCGGCCGCGGCGCGATAGGCATCCGCGCGGCCGCTCTGGCGTACCGGGCCCTCGTCCCAGCCGATGCCGAGCCAATCGAGGTCGGCGAGCAGTGCCTCCTCCCCGCCCGGAACGTTCCTTGCCGGATCGGTGTCGTCGATCCGCAGCAGCAGATGCTCCCCAAGGCGGCGGTTGATCACCGCCGTCAGGGCGTTGCCGACGTGGAGCGTGCCCGTCGGGCTCGGAGCGAAGCGGACCCGCTGCATGCGGGTGAATGTATCTAGGCAGCCGCCAGAACCGGCTCGGCCGCGGCGGCGAGCTCCCGGACGATCTCGGCCAGCCGCTCGCGCAGCTGCTCGTCCGCGAGCCGGCCGTGGTCGTCGAAGCGCTCGTGCGCCTTGGCGACCGGCAGCTCGACCTCGAGCACGCGGGCGCCCGCGATGCCGAGCGAGCGGCGCAGGTCCGCCTGGGCCCAGACGGCGCCGTACGAGCCGGTGGTCGCCCCGACGACGGCGACAGGCTTCCCCCAGATCGCGCCGCCGCGGGCCGGCCGGGAGGCCCAGTCGACCGCGTTCTTGAGCTGCCCGGGGATGGAGCCGTTGTACTCCGGCGTCGCGATCAGCAGGCCGTCGGCGGCCTGGATCGCCTCCCGCAGCCGGGCTCCCTCGGCCGGCAGGTCGTCGTCGTCGACGTCCTCGTTGTAGGGCGGAAGGAGCTCGAGCCCCTCGTAGAGCTCGAGCTCCACCCCGGCTGGGACGAGCTCCGCCGCCTCGCGCAGTAGCGCCGTGTTGTACGAGTCGCGCCTGAGGCTGCCGGAGATCGCCAGGATCCGCATCAGTGCCCCTTCCGGTAACGCCGTCGAGCGTCTGGGTTGCGAGCACCAAGCCAGGGGCCGCACTCGCCCGCAGCCAATGCGAGACGCCTTGGCAAGGGGGAGGGTGGACCCTGGCGCCGCGTGATCGCGGGCCAGAAGCCGACATGTGTTGCCGGATGGGGCACCACTACGCCTTCACCGCGGAGACGTCGACGACGACGCGGACGTCGTCCGGCAGGAGGTAGCCGCCGCCCGGAAGCGGGGCGTTCCACTTGACGCCGAAGTCGTTGCGGTCGATCACGCCGGCCAGCTCGAGGCCGACGCGCTCGTTCCCCCACGGGTCGGTGGCCGGGCCCGCGATGGAGCCGGTCAGCTCGATCTCCTTGGTGACGCCCTTGAGCGTCAGGTCGCCGACCACACGGACGGTGCCGTCGCCGAGCTGCTCGAACGAGGTCGAGCGGAAGGTCGCCTTGGGGTAGCGCTCGACGTCGAAGAAATCGGGCGAGGCGAGATGGCCGTCGCGCTGCTCGTCGTCGGTGGTCGCGCTGGTGAGGTCGACGATCCCCTCGAGCCGGGGCTCGTCGCCGCCGGTGAGCGTGCCCGAGACGACCGTGAAGCGGCCGCGCACGGTGGCGATGCCGAGGTGCTTGACCTCGAAGCCGACGCTCGAGTGAGCGGGGTCGACGTTGAAGGCGCCGACCGGCAGAGCCCTTACCGTGGTCTCCAGAGCTGACATGGACTTCCTCCTTCGCTGCTGCTATTGTTGAGTGCGCAAGCAACTGTAGCAGGAGAATCATTGCCGCGTCAAGTATTGAGTGATCAAGTTCTTGCAGCGCCCGCCCTGCGCTCGTTCGTCGGGCTCCTGCGGGGCCATACGGCCCTCACGCGAGGGCTGAGCGCCCGCCTGCTGGCCGACCACGGCCTGACGCTGAACGACTACGAGGTGCTCCTGCACCTCTCCCGCGCCCCGGAGCACCGGCTGCGGCGGGTCGACCTCGTCGAGCGGCTCCTGTTGACGCCCTCGGGGATCACGCGGCTGCTCGGCGGCCTCGAGGCCGCCGGGCTCGTCGACAAGGCGACGTGCGACTCGGACGCCCGCGTGACCTACGCCGTGCTGACGGACGCGGGCTACGAGAAGCTGCGCGAGGCCGCGCGGACGCACATCGCGGACATCGAGGCCGCCTTCGCGCGCTTCGGCGACGAGGAGCTCGAGACGCTCGCCTCCCTGCTCGGCCGGCTCACGGACGGCGGCGTCGACGAGCCCTGCGAGCCCGGCTAGCGCGGCCCGAGCCCCAGCTGGCGCGGCGCGAGGCCAGGCCAGCGCTGCCTATTGACACGGTCCGGCCTCACGCCATACCGTCGGGCGAACAATCCGAGGGAGGACAGGTGAGTCGGAGCCGAGGGAAGCAGAAGCCCACCCAGCAGCCCGCCGCCAATCGCGAGGCGAGGCAGCATCTCCTCGCCGCGTACCTGGCCGTCCAGGCGTCGAAGGACCTCGAGATCAACCGGCTCGGACTGGAGATCGACGACATCCTGCGGCGCCTCGCGGCCGAGGGCGCATCGCCCGAGTGACCGACAAGCTCGTCAAGACGCTACGGAAGTGGCTCGGCCAAGCGCCGCCCGCGCCTTCGCCGCCCTCCGCGGCGGACGACGAGCTCGCCAATATCAGGGAGGGGATGGCCGCGATCCGGGAGCTGCTCCGTCGCTTCGGCGCGGCGCTCGGAGCAGGCTCAGCAGCGATCCTGACCGGCCTCGGCTACACGCAGGTCCACCAGCTCTTCCCCCTTCCGGCCGACTCCAATTGGCGCGTGCTGGCATCCCTTGCCGCGATCAGCGCACTGGCTGCCCTCGTCGGCGCGGCCTGGCTGACCGGCCGGTTCTTCTCAGCTCAGCGGCGCATCGTCATCGACGCAAGCCAGCAGAAGTGGCGGAGCGACCGGCTCAACAGGCAGTTCGGCGACGAGGAGCAGGAGCTTCGCGAGCGCGAGTTCGCCGCCGGTGCCGCCGAGTACGGCGCCGGCAGCCTCGAGGCCCTCGAGCTCCGCGCGCGCCGGCTGCACCGGATCGGCCTCCGGGCTGCTCCTGCAACCCGAAGAGGCTATGCGGAGGAGGCCGAGGCGATCGAGAAGTTCGTCAGGCTCGTCCTTTGGCGGGCGGCGCTCCGGATCCTCGAGTGGCGGTCTCATCAGGCATACCGGGGCTGGCGCACAATGGCTGCGACGCTCCTCACGATCGCGGGAATCCTCGGCATCTTCGGCCTCGCGGACTGGTCGAAGGGGCAGCGCGACCTCATCGCTCTGCGCAAGGAGTGCGCCCTCGCGACGAAGGAAGGGGCAACCGACGCGTGCGCCCCCGTAGTCCCTGCGAGCGCCACGAGGACCGCGAAAGACAAGGAGGCAGCGGCCCAGCACGAAGCCGCGGCGCTCGCGGAGAGAGCAGCGGGCCGAATCGGGCGGGGCGCGCCTGCCATCTCTCGCGCCTCCGACTGCTGGCTCGTTATCCAGGCGGACAAGACGCTTGCGGGTGCTGACCAACAGGCGCGGCGCGCCGCACTCCTTGCCTGCTTGGTTGCCTCCGGCGCCCAAGGGGCTCGGCTTGGCCCGTGATCGAACTCGCCGGCCGCGCCGTTAGGCTCGCCCGCATGGACGAGCTCCTCCTGGCGTGGTTCGCGCGGAACGGTCGCGACCTGCCGTGGCGGCGCACCCACGACCCGTACGCGATCCTCGTCTCGGAGGTGATGCTCCAGCAGACGCAAGAAGGGGTCAGTCGCTGCTAGCGCGTTAGCCATTTGCCCTGCAAATCGCCCTGAGCGAGTAAGCGTTCAGGTGGCCCGCGATGTCAGGCGAGCGCGGGGATGGGATCGCCGCG
>JBBDQR010000153.1:0-18274 GCA_040905885.1 Gaiellaceae bacterium
AGCGCTCCCTGCGTCCTTGCCTCGCTTGCTTTTCGCGCGGGCGGCCTCGACCGTACCCGCGACGGAGACCACTGATGCTGGACGACCGGGTTCGCGCCGTGCTCGAGGCCGATGACACTCCGCTCGGCCGCTTCCTCTTCGCGCTCGTCACGCCGCAGAACGACTGCGGCGTCCTCGAGGTCGGCGCCTGCGCGTCGATCTGGCTCGCGGCGGGCGTGCGCCACTTCAGCGGTCGGGTCGTCACGGTCGAGAGCGATCCGGCCAAGCGCGAGGCGTGGCTCCGGAACGTCGCCGACGCCGGCGTCGAAGAGTGGGCCGAGCTCGCCGAGTCGCTCGACGAGGTCGAGGACGTCTTCGACGTGGTCGTGATCGCCCCGGGGCAGGACGCCGGCCAGCTCTTCCCGCACGTCCGCGAGCTCGTCGAGCCCGGCGCGCTCATCGTGTCGAGCTCCGCGCCGGCCGACCCGACGCTCCTCTCCGTGACGGTGCCGCTCGACCCCCCGCTGGAGTTGTCCGTCGTACTCGAATAGGTACATTCCACCTACCGCGGAAAGGAGGTGGTCCGGATTGGAGATTTCCAGTAGCACGGGCAGCGGAGGTGCCGGCGGGTAGGAGAGCGCGTCCCCGGGACCTACGGGGAACCGCCTAGCCAGCGTGGGGGACTGCAAGCGCCCCTACCAATCAAACGCTGTTAACCAGAGTCGTGGGGCCGGGAGACCGGCCCCTCCTCGTTTCACCGAGCGGCGCCGCGGCGGATCTGCTCGTCGAGCGGGACGAGCGGCAGGCCGAACGTCTCGACCGCCGGACGGACGTCGGCGACGTGGTCGAGCGCGGTCAGCATCTTCAGGTCGTCGCGCGTGATCAGCGGGTTCGGCAGCAGCTCGAGCACCGCCGCCTGCGCGCGCATCACCGGCAGCGGCACGTGCACCGTCGGCCGGCGCACGCCGAGGACGCGGCGGATCCGGTCGAACAGCTCGTTCCAGCTCACCGCCTCCGGCCCGCCGAGCTCGAAGGTGCGGCCCGCGGCCTCCTCGTTGCGCACTGCCTCGGCGAAGAACGCCGCCACGTCCTCGACCCAGATCGGCTGCACCCGCCCCTCGCCTGAGCCGATCACGGGCGTCACCGGCGACCAGCGCACCTGCCGGACGAACGTGGGCAGCACGCCTCCGTCCCGTCCGAACACGAACGTCGGCCGGAAGATCACGAACGGGATGTCCGAGCCCACGACCGCCTGCTCCATCTCCCATTTCGCGCGGTAGTAGGGCGTCAGGTCCTTCGTCGCCTCGCCGACGCCGGACGCGCTCATGTGCACGAAGCGGCCGACGCCGACGGCGCGCGCGGCCTCCGCGAGGTCGCGCGTCCCCTGGCTCATGATCGCGTCGAAGTGCCGCTGCCTCCCCGTCCTGACCGAGACGAGGTGGACGACCGCCTCGCAGCCCTGGACGGCCGACCACAGCGTGTCGGGCCGCCTGACGTCGCCTTCGGCGAGCTCGGCGCCCCAGGTCTCGAGCTGCCGGCCCTTCGCACGGTCGCGGACGAGCGCGCGCACGGGCAGCCCACGGGCGCGCAGCGCGTGGACGACCTTCGGGCCGATGAACCCGGTCGCCCCGGTGACGAGGATCATCCGGCGCCCTGGTCGAAGTTCTGCCAGTAGCGGCTCGGGACAGGCCCGCGCTGGCCCTGGTACTTGGAGCCGATGCCGCCGCTGCCGTACGGGCTCTCGGCCGGCTCGGTCAGCTGGACGAACGAGATCTGGCCGATCTTCATCCCTGGGTAGATCGTGATCGGCAGGTTGGAGACGTTGGAGAGCTCGAGCGTCACCTGCCCGTCCCAGCCCGGGTCGATGAAGCCGGCGGTCGAGTGGATCAGCAGCCCGAGCCGGCCGAGGCTCGACTTGCCGTCCAGACGCGCGACCAGGTCGTCCGGCAGCCGGATCCGCTCGAGCGTCGAGCCGAGCACGAACTCGCCGGGGTGGAGGATGAAGGCGCGGTCGCCCTCGACCTCGACCAGCTCGGTGAGGTCCTCCATCGGCTGCTTGACGTCGATGAAGGGGTAGCGGGCGTTGTGGAAGACGCGGAAGAGCCGGTCGGCGCGCACGTCGACGCTCGACGGCTGGATCAGACCGTCGTCGAGCGGATCGATCTCGATGCGGCCCTCTGCGAGCAACCGGCGGATCGTTCGGTCGGAGAGGACCATGGGTCAATTCTACGGGCGGCGGGGCGTCACGATCCGTACTTTTGCGCTAGGGTCCACGCCCCTCGATGGTCCTCCAGCCCGTCGATCGCAGCGCCCACTACCGTGAGCGTCGGCGCAGACAGCGCCGCCGCCGGCGAGTTCGCCGGCTCGGCGCGCTGCTCGTAATCGCCGCGGTCGTCGTTCCCGTCGGCGCGTACGTCGCCCGCAGCACGGGCGACGGCAAGTCGGCCGCGATCGAGCCCGCGGCGGCCGCCGACCAGCCGGCGGCGAAGCAGAACCCGCTCGCGCCGCGGCCGGCTCCGCTCGAGATGCGCGGCGTCCACGTGACGATGGCGCTCGCGTCCCTCCCCGGGAAGCTCGAGGAGTACTTCTCCATGCAGGGGCTGAACACGGTCGAGCTGGACCTCAAGGACGAGAACGGCGAGATCGCCTGGCCGTTGGCGGCGGTGCCGCTGGCGAAGCAGATCGGCGCCGCGCGGCCGTACTACCGCCCCAAGCAGGCAGCGCTGCTCGCGCGCCGGCACGGCGTCTACCTGATCGGCCGCATCGTCTGCTTCGAGGACCCGGTGCTCGCCGCGGCGATGCCGGCCCGCGCCGTCCAGCGCGGCGACGGCTCGGTGTGGAGGAACCACGCCGGCCTCGGCTGGGCGGATCCGTACAACCGGGCCAACTGGGAGTACCTGGTCGACCTCGCCGTCGCGGCCGCGAAGTCCGGCTTCGACGAGATCCAGTTCGACTACGTCCGCTTCCCGACCGACGGCGACATCTCGGACATGGTCTTCCCGTCGCGCGACGACACCCCGATGGGCTGGACGATCGCCGAGTTCCTCCACTACGCCTCCAAGCGCCTGAAGCCGCTCGGCGTGCGGATCTCCGCCGACGTCTTCGGCCTCGCCGCCACCCGCAACCTCGGCATCGGGCAGTTCCCGCGCCGCATGGCCCGCTACCTCGACGTGATCTACCCGATGGTCTACCCGTCGCACTACGTGCCCGGCGAGTACGGCATCGACGACCCGAACGCCGTCCCCGGCCAGGTGGTCGCCGCCTCGCTCGCCGACTTCAAGAAGCAGCTCGCGGGGACGAAGACGAAGATCATCCCCTGGCTGCAGGACTTCTCCTACGGCAGCACGTACACGGCCGACGACGTCAAGGTGCAGATCGACGCCGCTCGCCGTGCGGGCAGCCCCGGCTTCCTGCTCTGGAACGCGGCAGGCATCTACACCGAGGAAGCGCTCACCTACACGCCTGAGTAGTTTTCCGCGGCCGAATCGGCGTCCTCCCCGATGGACGGGAGGGCCGCGCCGACGATCGTGCGGCCATGAGCACGTGGCGAACCGAGCGAGGGGTGTACGTGTACCGGCCGCGGTTGAGCCCGGGCCTCAAGCCCCTCCCCGAGGAGGAGCCGGATTTCCCGTGGGTCGTCGTGCCGCTCCTCTCGCTCGGTTTCGTGCTCTTCTTCGCCGGGCTGGCGCTGATCGGCGTCGAGTGGCGGCCCTGGGAAGGCGCGCTCGCCGGAGCGGGCGTGGCGCTGATCGTAGGCGCGCTCGCGCTGCTCGTTCGCCGCTTCCTGTAAGCGCTCTATTCACTATTCAGCGATCCGCCCGGTTCGCTATCGTGCGCCCGTGGCGACAACGAAGGCGATCGAGCTGCGCACGGCGCGGCCTGGCCCCCGCTCCCAGGAGCTGCTGGAGCGCAAGGAGCGGGTCATCGCCGGCCCGCTCTCGCTGACCTTCCCGATCGTGATCGCCGAGGGCCGCGGCGCGCTCCTGACCGACGTCGACGGCAACACGTTCATCGACTTCACGGGCGGCGTCGGCTGCCTCAACGTCGGCCACTCGCACCCGCGCGTGGTCGCGGCCGCCCAGGAGCAGCTCGAGCGCTTCGGCCACACGGACTTCACGATCGTCCCCTACGAGCCGTACCTGACGCTCGCCGAGCGCCTGATCGAGCTCGCGCCGTTCTCCGGCCCCGCGAAGGCCGCGTTCTTCAACGCCGGCACCGAGGCCGTCGAGAACGCGGTCAAGTTCGCGCGCTCGTACACCGGCCGGCCGGCCGTGATCGCCTTCGAGGGCGCCTTCCACGGGCGCACGCTGCTCGCGATGACGATGACGTCGAAGACCCACCCGTACAAGGCCGGGCTGGGCCCTTTCGCCCCGGAGGTCTACCGCGTCCCGTTCGCCGGTGACTACCGCGGCCCGTCCGCCGCCGAGGCCCTCGCCGCGCTCGAGCGCGCGCTCGTCACGCAGGTCGCCGCCGAGCACGTCGCGGCGATCGTCGTCGAGCCCGTCCAGGGCGAGGGCGGCTTCGTCGTCGCGCCGCAGGAGTTCCTCGAGGGGATCCGCCGGATCTGCGACGAGCAGGGGATCGTCCTCGTCGTCGACGAGGTGCAGACCGGCTTCGGCCGCACCGGGAAGATGTTCGCGATCGAGCACTACGGGATCGAGCCCGACTTGATGACCGTCGCCAAGTCGATCGCGGCTGGGCTGCCGCTCTCCGGCGTGATCGGCAAGGCCGAGATCATGGACGCGCCCGCCGACTCGGCGATCGGCGGCACCTACGTCGGCAACCCGGTCGCGCAGGCGGCCGCGCTCGCGGTGCTCGACGTCTTCGAGGAGGAGGGCCTCGTCGACCGCGCCGCCGAGCTGGGCGAGCGGATCCGCGCCCGCATGGAGGCCTGGCAGGAGCGCTTCCCGCAGATCGGCGACGTGCGCGGCCTCGGTGCCATGCTCGCGATCGAGCTCGTCGAGGATCGCGGGACGAAGGAGCCCGCTCCCAAGCTGGCCTCCGCGGTCGTGGAGGCCGCCTTCGAGCGGGGCCTGCTGCTGCTCAAGTCCGGGATCTACTCGAACTGCATCCGGGTGCTCGTGCCGCTCGTGATCACCGACGCCCAGGCCGACGAGGCGCTCGCGACCTGGGAAGACGCGCTCGAAGCGGTTCTCGGCGCTTAACTCGAGGCACCTGTGGGAAGGGGGTCCCGCGTGATCGGCGAGCTGATCGCAGGTCGCTACATGCTCGAAGAGCTGTGCGGCTCGGGCGGGATGTCCAGCGTCTACCGCGCCCACGACCGGCTGCTCGAGCGCGACGTCGCGATCAAGATCCTGCATTCCTCCTACCTCGAGGACGGAGACGCCGTCGAGCGGTTCCGGCGCGAGGCGCGGTCCGTTGCCCAGCTCTCGCACCCGAACGTCGTCACGATCATCGACCGGGGCGAGGAGGACGGCCACCAGTTCATCGTCTTCGAGTACGTCCCCGGCAAGACGCTCAAGGACTACCTGGCGCGGCGCGGGCCGCTGCCGCCGGGCGAGGCGCTCTCGCTCGCGATCGAGGTCGGCAAGGGGCTCGCGTACGCTCACCGGCAGGGGATCGTCCACCGGGACGTGAAGCCGCAGAACGTGATCCTCAACGGCGACGGCCTGCCGAAGGTGACCGACTTCGGGATCGCGCGGTCCGTCGACGTCGAGAAGGGCGTGACGCAGACGGGCACGGTGCTCGGGACGAGCGACTACATCGCGCCCGAGCAGGCGAGCGGCGGGCCGGCGGTGCCCGAGTCCGACGTCTACGGGCTCGGCTGCGTCCTCTTCGAGCTGCTGACCGGCTCGACGCCGTACTCGGGCGGGAGCTTCGTCGACGTGGCCATGCAGCACATCCACTCGCCCACGCCGAGCGTGCGCGAACGGCGGCCGGACGTGCCGGCACGGGTCGCGGGGGCTGTGGAGCGGGCGATGGCCAAGGATCCGGCGGATCGCTTCGGCTCGATGGACGAGTTCGTCGCCGAGCTCGAGGCCTGCCGCGCGGGTCTCGGCCGGCCGGCGGACGAGACCACCGCCGTCGTCCCGGAGGCGCCCGTTCCCGTGCCGCCTGCGCGCCCCGTGCGGCCGGCGGCCCGGCGGCCTCCCCGGCGCGCGGCCGCGACGCTGCTGCCGATCCTCCTCGGGCTCCTCGTCGCCGGGGCGGTGGCGGCCGCGTTCCTGCTCTCCGGCGACGGCGGAGTTCCCCTGGGCGTCGGTGGCGCCGAGTCCTCAGGGCCGGTCCGGCTCCAAGCGGTCGTCTCGTACGACCCGGATGGAGACGGCGAGGAGCACGCGGAGGCTGTGCCCAACGCGACCGACGGCGACGAGAGCACGTACTGGACGACCGAGAGCTACCGCTCGCCGCTCTCCCTGATCGGCAAGGACGGAGTCGGCATCGTCCTCGACGCTGGCAAGTCAGTGAAGCCGTCGGAGCTGATAGTCATCACCGATACGCCGGGGTTCACGGCCGAGATCCGCACCGGAGCTGCCGCGGAGGGGCCCTTCGACGACGTCGCCGCGGACGCGCGTACGGTCGAGGGCCGGACGAGCTTCGAGCTCGACGACGCCGAGTCCCGGTACTGGCTGATCTGGATCACGAACCTCGGCCCGAACTCAGCGGTGCACATGAACGAGGTGACCGTCCGCTAGGCACCGGCGCGTCCCGCCGTCACAATGAGCGAATGGAGTGCACGAGCTGCGGCTCGGCGCTGCCCGTGGCCGCTCGGTTCTGCCCCTCCTGCGGCGCGTCGGTGGAGCCGGCCTCTCCCGCCTCGACGGAGGAGCGCAAGGTCGCCACGGTCCTGTTCGCCGACCTCGTCGGCTCCACCAGCCTCGGCTCCTCTCAGGACCCGGAGCGGACCCGTGCGACGCTCGACCGCTTCTACGAGGCGATGGCCGCCGAGATCACGAGCGCCGGCGGCACCGTGGAGAAGTTCGTCGGCGACGCGGTGATGGCCGTCTTCGGCGCGCCGGCCGCGCAGGAGGACCACGCCGAGCGCGCGCTGCACGCCGCGCTGGCTATGCGCCGCCGCCTCGACGAGCTCTTCGGCGGCGAGCTCCGCCTGCGCATCGGCGTCAACACCGGCGAGGTGGTGGTCGGCGCCGCCCGGGAGGGGAGCTCCTTCGTGACCGGCGACGCCGTCAACGTCTGCGCGCGGCTCGAGCAGAACGTCGACCCCGGAGAGATCCTCGTCGGCGAGCGGACGGCGAGCTTCGTGCGCGGGGCCTTCGAGTTCGACGAGCCGCAGCGGATCGAGGCGAAGGGCAAGGAAGGGGGTGTGGCATGCCGCCGTCTCGTGCGCGCGTTGACGCTGATGCGGCCGCGTGGCGTCCGCGGGTTCCGGAGCGTCTTCGTGGGGCGCGAGACCGAGCTCGAGCTGCTGGAGATGACCTACCGCCGCGTGGTGGAGGCGGGCGAGCCGCACCTCGTGACGCTCATGGGCGACGCCGGCATCGGCAAGACGCGGCTCGTGCGCGAGCTGTGGGAGCGCCTCGGCGGCCAGCCTGAGCAGCCGCTACGGCGCACCGGCCGCTGCCTCCCGTACGGACAGGGGATCACCTACTGGCCGCTCGGCGAGATCCTGAAGGAGCACCTCGGCATTCTCGAGAGCGACTCGCGCGACGCCGTCCTGGGCCGCCTCGGGGGCCGCGAGATGCTCGGCCTGACGCTCGGCCTCGACCCGTCGGAGGAGGTTCACCCGCTCGCGGCCCGTGACCGGCTGCACGAGGCGTGGGTGGAGTTTCTCGGCGAGCTCGCCGCGGAGCACCCCATCGTCGTGCTCGTCGAGGACGTGCACTGGGCCGAGGAGCCCTTGCTCGACCTGCTCGAGCAGATCGCGCGCGACGTCCAGGGACCGCTCTTGCTCATCGGCACGGCCCGGCCCGAGCTGCTCGAGAGCCGGCCTGCCTGGGGCGGTGGCCGGCGCAACGCCTCCCTGCTTTGGCTCGAGCCGCTGTCGCCGCATGACGCCGGCCGGCTGATCGACGAGGAGCTGGCGGGCGCGTTGCCCGAGCACTTGCGGGCTCTCGTCGTCGAGCAGGCGGAGGGCAACCCCTTCTACGCCGAGGAGCTGATCGGCACGCTCGTCGACCAGGGCGTGCTCGTTCAAGACGATGACGGCTGGCGGGCGAACGAGCTGCCCGCGGGCTTCTCCGTGCCCGACTCGGTCCACGCCGTGCTCGCTGCGCGCATCGACTTCCTGCCCCCGGTCGAGAAGTCGGCGCTCCAGGCGGCCTCGGTGATCGGACGGGCGTTCTGGGAGGGGCCCGTGCGCGAGCTCCTCGAAGGAGCACGCCCGGACTTCGCGCTGCTCGAGGATCGCGACTTCGTCCGCCGCCGGCCGGGCTCGTCGATGGCAGGGGAGCGCGAGTATGCGATCAAGCATGCGCTGACGCGCGAGGTCGCCTACGCCAGCCTGCCCAAGGCGAAGCGCGCCCGTCTCCACGCCGCCTTCGCGGCCTGGCTCGAGCGCGCAGTCGAGGCGCGCGACGAGGTGGCACCGCTGCTTGCGCACCACTATGCGGAGGCGGTCCGCTCCGAAGACTCCGATCTCGCGTGGGCCGACGAGCAGGACGAGCTTGTGCGCCTGCGGGAGAAGGCCGCCGCCTGGCTGCGTCGCGCGGGCGAGCTCGCCCTCGCCCGGTTCGTCCTCGATGACGCAATCGCGCTCTCCGAGCGCGCCCTCGAGGTCGAGGAGGACGGGCCGACGAAGGCCGAGCTCTGGCGCACGATCGGGAAGGCGCACGCGATGCGGTACGAGGGAGAGGCCTTCTGGGCGGCGATGCAGAAGTCGCTCGACGTCTGCTACGACCGGGCCACCTGCGGCGACACGTACAGCCAGCTCGCCTTCCAGACCGTGATGCGGATGGGGATGTGGCCGCAGAAGCCGGACTTCGAGCGCGTGAAGGGTTGGATCGAGAGCGCGATCCAGATGGCGCCGGCCGGCAGTCGCGCTCACGCGCGGGGGCTGATCGCGAAGGCTTTCGTCTCCGAGCAGGACGAGGACGCGGCCCGCGAGGCGGCCGAGCTCGCCGAGCGCCTAGGCGACGCCGAGCTGCGCTCGTACGCCTTCGAGGCGCGCTCGGCTTCCGCCATGTTCCACAGCCGCTACGAGGACGCCTGGGGATGGGCCCAGAGGCGCTTCGCGCTGCTCGAGCAGATCGACGATCCGGACCACCTGATGGACATTCAGGAAGGGGCGATCCCGACGTCCGTAGCGACCGGTCGACTCGACGAGGCGCGGCAACTGGGGCTGAAGGCCGAGGAGCTGGCGCAGCGGCTGTCGCCGCACCATCGCGTCCACGGTGTCTCCCTGCGGCTGGAAGTGGAGGAAGTGGCCGGAGGATGGGACACGATCCGCTCGCTGGCCTCGTCGATGGAGCGAGCCGTGCACGCGAACCTGGACACGCCCTGCGCCAGGAACCAGCGTTCGCTCCTCGTCTGCGCCGCGGCGAGCCAGGAGGCGGGTGAGACCGCGGAGGCCGAGCGGCTCGAACGCGCGGCCGAGGAGCTCGGGATGGAGGGCTACGACTACCTCTTCGAGCCGCCGCGGCTGCGTCTGGCGATGCTGAGGGGCAATCTCGACCGCGTGGGCGAGCTGCTGGACGTGCCCCCGTCCCACACGCTCAGCTTCGGTCTGGCGTCGCGCGCGGTGCGCATGGACGCGCTCGCCGCGCTGCGGGATCGCGAGCGCGTGGAACGGGAGGCGCCCGATCTGCTACGACCGGGCAGCATGCTCGAGCCGTTCGCGCTGCGCGCGCTCGGCGTCGTGCGCGAGGACGCGGAGCTGATCCACCAGGCGCAGGAGCGCTTCGAGGAGCTGGGCCTGGGCTGGCACGCCGCTCAGACCGCCGTGCTCGTCGCTCAGTAGACGAGCCCGGAGCGGCGCTCGTGGCGCTCGAGCGCGAGCTGCACGAGCCGGTCGAGCAGCTCGGCGTACGGAATCCCGGAGGCCTCGAAGAGCCGCGCGTAGACGCTCGTCGCGGTGAAGCCGGGGATCGTGTTGATCTCGCTTACGACCGGCTCGCCGTCGGGGAGGACGAAGAAGTCCACGCGGGCCATCCCCTCGCACTCCGTCGCGACGAACGCGTCCACCGCGATCGCCTGCACCCGCCGAGCAACGCCCTCGTCGATCCGGGCCGGGATGACGATCTCGGAGCCCCCCTCGTCGTACTTGGCGCCGTAGTCGTACCACTCGGCGTGCGGGACGATCTCGCCGACCACTGACGCGAGCGGCCGCTCGTTGGCGCCGAGGTTGCCGAGGACGCCGCACTCGACCTCGGTACCCGGGAGGAACTCCTCGACGATCACCTTCTCGTCGTGCCGGCGCGCGAGGGCGACCGCAGGCTCGAGCTCCTCCTCCGAGTGCACCTTCGTGATCCCGACGGACGAGCCGAGCCTCGCCGGCTTGACGAACACCGGGTAGCCGAACGGGTTCTCGACCGGGTCGCGCAGCCGGATCGCGTGGTGCCGCGCGACGGGGATGCCGCTGTCCCGCAGCACCTTCTTGAACAGGTCCTTGTCCATGCACAGGGCCGACGCGGCCACGCCGGCGCCGACGTAGGGGACGCCGGCGAGCTCGAGCAGCCCCTGTACGGTCCCGTCCTCGCCGAACGGCCCGTGCAGGATCGGCAGTACGACGTCCACCTCCCCGAGCGTCTCGGGCACGGACGCGTTGACGGGTACCGGCAGCGTCTCGGCGACCGACGCGGGCTCCTCTCCGCTCGGCAGCGCCCAGCGGCCGTCCCGCCCGATCTCGACCTGCGCGACCTCGTAGCGGCCCGGGTCGAGCGCCTCGATCACGGAGCGCGCCGAGGCCAGGGAGATCTCGTGCTCGCTCGAGCGGCCCCCCATCAGGACGGCGACGCGGATGCGAGGGCGGCTCAACTCAGCAGGTGTCGGGGCCGCGGTAGCGGCCGACGAAGATCGTCACCCGCGTGCCAGGCTCCGTCTCCGTGCCCCCGGCGGGATCCTGGTCGATCACGATCCCGTCGAGGCAGGGATCGTCGGTGTCCACGCGCTCGGCGCGCGCCCTGAAGCCGGCGCCCTCGAGCTGGTCGCGGGCGGTCTGCTCGTCCTGGCTCGTCACGTCCGGAATCGTGGACGTCGTGGGACCCTCGGAGACCTGCACGGTGACCGTCGAGCCTCGGGCCGCGGTCTCGCCCGCGTCCGGGTCCTGCGCGACGACGACGTCCCCGGGCTGATCGGACTCCACGTCCTCGCGGGAGACGTTGAAGCCGGCCGCCTGGAGGGTCGCGTTCGCCTGGTCGAAGGTCAACCCGACGACGTTCGGCACGCCGATCGGCCTCGGCCCCTTGGAGACGTTGATGCGCACGGCCGTGCCCTCCTCGACCTCTTCGCCCGCCCTCGGGCTCTGGGCCGTGACCGTGTTCGGCGGGGCGCCGGAGTTGATCTCGAAGACGTTCGGCTCGAGCTTGGCGTCCTTCAGCGCGGCGACCGCGTCGTCTCGGGTCATCCCGACGACGTCGGGCACCTCCGTCATCGGCGGGCCGGTCGAGACCCAGAGCTTGACGACCCCGGCCTGCGGGTCGATCCGCGTTCCCTCCTGCGGGTCCTGCTGGAAGACGAAGCGCGCGGGCTGCTCGGTGCTGGGGCCCTCGTTCAGCTCGTACTGGAGGTTGCGCGCCTCGAGCTCGGCGGTCGCCCGCTCGACCCGCGTGCCGACGAGGAGCGGCACCGCGACGGGGTTGCGGGCGTCGAGCTCCTGCTGGATCTGGCTGTAGACGTACCAGCCGCCGACGAGCGCGCCGATCACGAGCAGGGCCGCGACGATCCAGGGCCAGATCGGCCGCCGGCGTGGCTCCTCCTCGTAGTCGTAGTAGACGGACTCGGCCGGGTAGGCGGGCGGTCCGCTCGGGATCGTCGGCGCGCGCGAGACCTGGGTCGGCATCGCGTTCGCGCCGGCGATGATCTGCGTCGCCGCCTCCTCCGTCTCCGGGCTCACGCCCAGGCCGCGCGCGACGCGCTCGAGATCCGCGTTCATCTGCTCTGCGCTCTGGTAGCGGCGCGCCGGATCCTTCGCGAGCGCGCGCATCACGATCATGTCCAGCTCCGTCGGCACCTCGGCGTTCAGCTCGGAGGGCGGCGGCGGCGTGTCGGAGAGATGCTTCATCGCGATCTCGACCGGCGACTCGCCGTTGAACGGCACCTTCCCGGTGAGCAGCTCGTAGAGGACGACGCCGACGGAGTAGAGGTCGGAGCGCTGGTCGACGCCGGCGCCGCGCGCCTGCTCCGGGGAGAGGTACTGCGCGGTGCCGACGATCGAGCCCGCCTCGGTCATCTGGCTGGCGCCGGCGCGGGCGATGCCGAAGTCCGTCACCTTCACGCGCCGGTCGTCGTCGACCATCACGTTGTGGGGCTTGATGTCGCGGTGGACGATCCCGTTCTTGTGCGCGTTGGAGAGCGCGGCGAGCACCTGGCGCGTCACGTCGACGGCGATGTGGACGGGCGCCGGCCCCCGCGCGGAGATCAGCTCCTTCAGGTTCCGGCCCTGCAGGTGCTCCATCGCGATGTAGTAGGTGCCCTCGGCCTCGCCGCGGTCGTAGATCGACACGATGTTGGGATGGGAGAGGCCGGCGGCGTTCTTCGCCTCGCGGCGGAAGCGCTCGACGAACTGGTCGTCGTTGGCGTGCCGCTCGTTGAGGATCTTGATCGCGACGCGGCGGCCGAGCTCCTGGTCCTCGGCCAGGTAGACGGTCGCCATCCCCCCGGCGCCGAGCTTGCGGACGATGCGGTAGCGCCCGTCGAAGAGGGTGTCGATCAGGGTGTCGGAAACGGCCATGGGCGTCGTAACAGGGTAGGTATTACTTCGGGGCCTCGCCGAGCAAGACCTCCATGACGGCTTTCGCGATCGGCGCGGCCGTGCTGCCGCCGACGCCGCTCTGCTCCTCGAGGAAGACGGCGATCGCGACCCGCGGGCTGCCCACGGGGGCGAACGTGATGAACGAGGTGGTGTTCACGCGGGCGACGCCGCTCTCCGCGGTGCCCGTCTTGCCCGCGACCTCGACACCGGGGATCTGGGCCGCCGTGGACGTGCCGCTCCGCACCGCGGCCATCATCCCCTCGGTGATCGCCGCGGCAGTGTCGGGGGAGACGGCGCGGCCGAGCTCCTGCGGCTTGGTCGTGACGACGACGCGGCCCGTGGGCGAGACGACCTGCTCGAGGAGGTGCGGCTTCATGACGACACCGCCGTTCCCGATCGCCCCCGCGAGCATCGCCATCTGGAGCGGCGTGACCTGCAGCCGCTCCTGGCCGAACGCGAGCCGCCCCGGGTCGACCTTGTTCATGTCGTCCGGGAACCAGGGCTGGCCCGCTCGGTAGAGGCCGCTCGCCTTGCGCTCGTCCTCGGGCAGCTCGACCGGCGGCTTCGAGTAGAAGCCGAAGCGCTTCGCGTACTCGAGGATCGGGCCCGCGCCGATCTCCTTGCCGATGTTGCAGAAGACCGAGTTGATCGAGCTCTGGATCGCCTGCAGCAGGGTGACGGTGCCGTAGCCCGACGGGATCCCCTGGTCGGAGTAGTTGTAGACGCGCTTGCCGTACTCCTCGCAGTAGCCGGGATCCTGGAACGTCGTCGAGAGGCGCACGGCGCCGGTGTCGAGCGCCGCGGCGGCGGTGACGACCTTGAAGGTCGAGCCGGGGGTGTAGAGGCCGTCGGTCGCGCGGTCGAGCAGCGGCGCGGCCGGCTGGGAGCACTCGGCCCGCGGTGCGCGGCTGGCCTGGGCGAACCGGCCCTCGATCAGGTTCGGGTCGTAGCTCGGCGAGGACGCGAGCACCAGCACGCGCCCGGTCTGCGGGTCGAGCGCCACCACCGCGCCGCAGCGGTTGCCGAGCTGCTGCAGGGCCAGCCGCTGCGCCTTCGTGCTCAGCGTCAGGACGACGTCGTTCCCCTTGACGGTCGTGCCCTTGATCTTGTCGAGCGTCCGCTCGAGCACCGTCGTCAGGTTCGCGTTCGCGGCCGTGAGGTAGTCGTTCAGCGACCGCTCGAGTCCGGCGCGCGAGCGCACCTGCGTCGAGTAGCCGACGACGTGCGAGAACGTGCGGCCCTCCGGGTAGCGGCGGAAGTAGAGCGTCTGGCCGCCGACCCGCTTGATCCGGTTGCCGGCGATCAGCGTCCCGTCGGCGGCGAGGATGCGGCCGCGCTGGATCTCGAACTCGGCGACGCGCTGGATCGCGTTGTCCTGCCGGTCGGCGAGCCCCGGCGCCGCCCAGGTCTGCCAGTAGGTCGTGGCGACGACGAGGGCGATCACGAGCGTGACGCCCACGACCGCCAGGCGCGTGATCTGCTTGTTCATCGGCCGGCCTGCGCGCGGTTCGAGACGAGCAGCAGCCCGGCGAGGAGGACGAAGTTCGCGACGATGCTCGAGCCGCCGTAGCTGACGAACGGGAGCGTGATCCCGGTCAGCGGGATCAGGCGGACGATCCCGCCGAGGATGATGAAGCTCTGGATCGCGAGCCCGAACGTCAGCCCGGCCGCGAGCAGCTTCGAGAAGCCGTCGTCGGCGAGGAGCGCGGTGCGGAAGCCGCGGACGACGACGAGCATGTAGACGAGCAGCAGCGCGGCGGCGCCGACGAGGCCGAGCTCCTGCGCGATCACCGAGAAGATGAAGTCGGTCTTCGCGAAGGGGATCAGGGTGTCGCCGGCCGTCGTCGTGAACGTCCCGCGCCCGAGCCCCGTCCCCCAGAAGCCGCCGTTGGCGATCGAGTAGAGCGACTGGATGATCTGGTAGCCGCTCTGGTCGGGGTCGCTCCACGGGTCGAGCCACGCCGTCACCCGCTGCTCGACGCGCGGCACGACCTGGTACAGCGCGACCGCCCCGCCGACGAAGAGCGCGAGCCCGGCGCCCACGAACGCCGGGCGCGCCGTGGCGACGTAGAGCATCCCGAGGAAGATCCCGAAGTAGAGGAGCGCGCTGCCCAGGTCGCCCGTCTGGACGAGCACGAGCATCGCGGCGCCCCAGATCACGAGCAGCGGGCCGAGCTCCTTCGGGCGCGCCTGGGCGAGCACCTCCCGCTTCTCCCGGAGGTAGCCGGCGAGGAAGACGATCAGCGCGAGCTTCGCGAACTCGCCCGGCTGGAACTGGAGCGGGCCGAGGTCGACCCAGAGGCGGGCGCCGTTGACGGTCTTGCCGATCACCGGGGCCGCCGGCAGCGCCAGCAGGACGATCGCGCCGATCCCGAACAGGTACTTGTAGCTCTCCAGCCGCCGGTAATCGGCCCGGAGCGCCAGCAGGGTGCCGGAGAAGGCGGCCACGCCGACGACGATCCACAGCCCCTGCCGGAACGCGTCGTCCGGGTTGAGGCGGTAGATCAGCGTCAGTCCGACGGCGGTCAGGAGCGCAACCATCGGCAGGAGGTAGGGGTCGGCGTACGGCACGGCGATCCTCGCGGCGACGTGGGCGACGAGGTAGAGGCCGAGGAAGAAGACCGCGTAGGAGAGCGAGCCGGCGGAGATCTCGTGGCGGCCGGCGATGTAGACGCTCGCGAAGCCGAGCCCGGTGATCAGGCCGACGACGAGCAGGTTGGCGAGCTCTCGGTTCCGCGCCGTCACTAGTGGTCTCCGGCGCGGGGACGGTCGAGCTCGCCCGCGCGAAAAGCAAGCGAGGCAAGGACGCAGGGAGCGCTCGTAGCCGCATCGCTACGGGCGCGACCTCCGGGGCCCCCGCGAAGTGCGGAGCACTTCGTGGGGAAGGGCCGAGGGACGCCGCATCGCGCCGCTTTGCAGCCGGGCGAGACGAGCGTCTTCGCGGCGGCGACCACTATTTAAGACCCAGCAGCAGCACTGTGACGCCGACGGCGAAGAGCGCTACGACGGCGAGGATCGACAGCACGCGCTTGGCGGTGCGGTCGAGGTCCGCCCGTGCGGTTCGCTGGGGCTTCACGACCGGGACGCGGTCTGCCTCGGTGAGGGTGTCGGCGTCGTCGCCCGGGCTCTCGGCGCCATCCTCGGCGAGCTCGAAGAAGACGACGGTGATGTTGTCCTCGCCGCCGCCCCGGTTCGCCTTCCGGACGAGCACCTGCGCGGCCTGCTCGAGGTCGCCGCGCGAGCCCTCGACGGTGCGCAGGATCTCCTCGTCGTCGACCATCGTCGTCAGCCCGTCGGAGCAGAGCAGGAAGAGGTCGCCGGCCTGGGCGTCGACCGTGAACGTGTCCACGTCGACCTCGGGATCGGTGCCGAGAGCGCGCGTGATCACGGAGCGCTGGGGGTGGTCCTCGGCCTCCTCGGCGGAGAGCTTGCCGGTGCGGACGAGCTCGGCGACGAGCGAGTGGTCCTCGGTCAGCTGCTCGAGCCCCCCCTCGCGGAGCAGGTAGGCGCGCGAGTCGCCGACGTGGCCGATCGTCACGACGCCGTCGTCGCCGACGAGGGCGGCCGTCATCGTCGTGCCCATCCCGGAGGCGGACGCGTCCTCGCTCGAGCGCGCGAAGATGCGCCGGTTCGCCTCGCGGATCAGCGTCGTCACCCGCTCCTCGCCGCTCGTCCTCGCCTCCTCGCCCATCGCCTCGACCGCGATCCGCGAGGCGAGCTCGCCGGCCTGGGCGCCGCCCATCCCGTCGGCGACGGCGAACAGGGGCGGGCTGACGACGTACGCGTCCTCGTTCCGGCGGCGCCGGCGACCGGGGTCGCTGAGCCCGAACGTGCGCCCGAGCTTCACCGGGAGTACCTCAGCTGCGTCTCGCCGATGCGGATGACGTCGCCGTCCTCGAGGTGGTGCGGCGCGTCGACGCGGATGCCGTTGACGTAGGTGCCGTTCGTCGACCCGCGGTCGATCAGCCAGGCGCCGTCGTGGCGGCCCTCGACGCGGGCGTGGGTCGCGGACGCGAACTCGTCTTCCTGGAGCTGGATCGCGTTCTCGGGCCCGCGGCCGATGGACAGCGGCACCGCGTCGACGGGGAAGCCCGCGCCCTCCTCGAGGGTCGGGCTGGAGACGACGATGAGGCGCCCGGGCCTCGCGGCGGCGCTCCGCGCGCCCGCGAGCTGGTGCGCGCCTCCGTCGCCGGGGCGGAGGATCATGCTCTCCTGCGTGGGCCTGATGTCCTTCGCCGCGCTGCGGACGATCGACCAGATGAAGAGGTAGAGCAGGACGAGGAACGCGATCTTGAGGACGAGCAGCAGCTCGTCGATCGCGATCGAGTCGAAGATCAAGGCTCTTCCCGCCGGAAGACGAGCTCGGTCGAGCCGAGCGTGACCCGGTCGCCGTCCTCCAGCTTCGCCCGCTTCAGCCGCCGGCCGTTCACCTCGATCCCGTTCGTCGAGTCGAGGTCGACGATCCAGAAGGCGGTTCCCTCCCGCCGCAGCTCGGCGTGCCGCCGCGAGGCGTTCGGGTCGGCGAGCTGGACGTCGCACTCCTTCGAGCGGCCGATCAGCGTCCTTCGCTTGTCGATCGTCCGCCGCTGGCCGTCCCAGCTGATCGTCACCTGCTCGCCGACGAGCTCCGCGTCCGGTGCGGCCTCGGCGGGCTGCGCGCGGTAGACCATCGTGTGGCCCGGCTCCGCCTGCGCCGCCGCGCCGCCGCCGCGCTCGGGCTGCACCATCCGCGTCGCGATCCCGAACTCGCCGACCTCCAGGTCGTCGTCCGTCTCGAACGTGACGCGCGGGTGGGCGAGCAGCGCGTAGTCCTCGCGCCGCGCGTGCTCGGCGAGGTAGAGCTGGAGCTCCTCGACCAGCGAGCCCTCGTAGTCCTCGAACTGGTCGCGGTCCGAGGACGAGAGGAAGATGCCGTACTCGTTCGGCGCGTAGACGCGGGAGACCGAGACGACCTTGTGGTCGTCCATCTCCTTCTGCAGCTTGCGGGCCAGCTCGACCGGCTGGACGTGGGTGCGGAAGGCGCGGCCGAAGATGCCCTCGAAGAAGGACTCCAGCTTCTGCTCGATGGAGCGGAGGACGGGCATGGACGAATTGCGGGGGGTTTTCCCCCCGCCGATCGAGTCTAACGTCCGGCCCGAAGCACCAGGGGGACGCACAGCGTCCACGCGCCGAGCACGACCGGAAGCGCCGCGATCTCCGGTGCCGGCAGCAGCAGGACTGCGACGAGCACCGTCCCGAGCCCGGCGACGGCCCAGCGGCCGCGCGCCTGGGCGAGCGGGAGCAGCGCGGCTCCCACCGCGAGTGCCGCGGCCGCGAGGGCGATTCCGGGATGCGCCTCGAGCGCGCGCAGGAGGGCTGCGGCCGCCGCCCCGGCGTCCTCGCTGCCGGCGATCCCGAGCCCGAGCGGAGGCTGCTCGCCGGTGAGCGGGAACGGCGAGCCGCGCAGGCCCGCCGCCAGGGCGGCGG
>JBBDQR010000154.1:0-2992 GCA_040905885.1 Gaiellaceae bacterium
GTCGGAGACCTCGGCGACGTCGCGCCACCACTGCGCCGCGCTCTCGCTGCGCGTGTACGGGGCGCGGGAGAGCAGGAGCATCGGCCGCGCACCTCGCCCCGCGAGCCCGCGCACGAGCGCGAGCACGTTGGCGCGGTACTGCTCGTTGGAGGCGGTCCACGGGGTCTCCAGCTGGGCGCCGAAGAGCTCGTTGAGGATGATCGGCGGCGTCGCGCACTCCGTCTGCCTGACGGCGATGTCGTAGAGCTGCTGCGCCCGCCCCTCGATCAGCTCCGAGTCGGCCGGCGCCCAGGGCGTGCCGACGCGCCGGTTCAGGTACATGTCCCAGTAGATGGTCTTCGCGCCCGCGGCGCGCATCCGGGCGGGGAAGTCGCCGCTGGAGACGGCCGTGACGATCCCGGGCCGGCCGAAGACGGACGCCACGTCGGGCGTGGAGAAGTCGATCCAGAGCGGCTTCGAGTCCGGAAGCCCGCAGGGGCCGGCGGACGCGTGGCCCGGCAGGGCGAGCGCGGCGACGAGGAGCAGGGGGGCCAGGAGGAGCTTCTTCATCCGCCCGCCCTCTTGTAGCAGAGCGTTAGGCTGGTCGCCCATGCGCATGCGACCGCTCGGCCGGTCGGGGCTCGAGGTCAGCGTCGTCGGGCTCGGCTGCAACAACTTCGGGGGCCGGATCGACGAGGACGCGTCGCGGGCGGTGATCGACGCCGCGCTCGAGGCGGGGATCACCTTGTTCGACACGGCCGACGTCTACGGGAACCGCGGCGGCAGCGAGGAGATCATCGGCCGCGCTCTGGCCGGACGGCGCGAACGCGTCGTGCTCGCGACGAAGTTCGGGCACGACATGGGCGACGGCGAGGAGGCCCGCGGCTCCCGCGCGTACATGCGCAAGGCGCTCGACGCGTCGCTCAGCCGGCTCCAGACGGACTGGATCGACCTCTACCAGTACCACCGGCCTGACGATGTGACCCCGCTCGAGGAGACGATCGGCGCGCTCGACGAGCTCGTCCGGGAAGGGAGGATCCGCGCCTACGGCACGTCGAACCACTCCGCGCAGCAGGTCGAGGAGGCCGCCGGGCTCGCGCAGGAGGCATACGTCTCCGAGCAGAGCGAGTACTCGTGGCTGCGCCGGGAAGCCGAGCGCGAGCTGCTCCCCGCCTGCGAGCGGCTCGGCCTCGGCTTCATCCCCTACTTCCCGCTCGCGAGCGGCCTGCTGACGGGGAAGGTCGGCCGCGACCGGCCGCCGCCGCCCGACTCGCGGCTCCACGGGCGCCCGGTCGACGAAGCCGACCTGGAGCGCGTCGAGCGGCTCTCCGCGCTGGCAGAGGAGCTGGGCGCGTCGCTCCTGGAGCTCGGGATCGGCGGCCTCGCCGCCAAGCCCGCGGTGGTGTCGGTGATCGCAGGCGCGACGAAGCCCGAGCAGGTGCGCGCGAACGCCGAGGCCGGAGCCTGGGAGCCCTCTGCGGAGCAGCTCGCCGCCCTGAGAGCGTCGTAGCTACCGTTACTCGCATGAGCGAAACGCTCCGGATGACGATCGTCTACGACGAGCCTGACGAGGACGGTTGGATCGTTGCCTCGATCCCGGAGGTTCCAGGCGCGCACAGCCAGGGCCGAACGCGCGAAGAGGCGCGGGCCAATGTGATCGACGCGTTGCGCGAAGTGCTGGCGGTGCGGTTCGGGGCCCACCCGGATCTGACCAACGCCACCGATAGCGAGCCGCTGGAGCTGACTATCGGCGCGTGACGCCCCGCGACCTCGAGCGCCATCTGAGCGAGCACGGTGCGCGGCGCCTTCGCGAGGGCGCGAATCACAGCGTCTGGGGCTTCGACGCGGACCGCTCGACAGCCGTACCCCGCCACCGCGAGACTTCCTTCGGGCTTGCCCGGAAGATTTGCTCCGATCTCGGCATCCCAGCGCCGAGTGGCTCGCGGTAGGGGCCACCACGAGACCGGCCCTTGGTTTCGGCTTTCGACCTGAGTGCTCGTCGTGATCCGGACGGCGGAGACGATTCAAGTGGCCAGCAAAGTGGTGTCAGGTCATGCATTCGCGCCCATCCGCAGCCGCCCCACGAACTCGGGGCCGCACGCGATTGCCGATGCCGTCGCCGGACGTATCGGTGTCTTTCGTTCCGTGCCGAAAGTCACGTAGCACGCACGCGGGTCTGACTCCGCTGGTGCAAGAGGGCTTCGGAATGGCGGAAGCGCGATGCTTCCGCCACTCGCGAGGTGTCACGCCCTTGAGGAGCAGGCGTCCGCCCGCAGGTAGGCAGCTACGGGGCCGGAGCGCGGTTCACCCGCGCGAGAGGCCACGAAGCCAGCTCGCAGGCGAGGCGCAACAGGAGGGGGGTCTCCAAAGGGGGAACCTTGGTTCCCCCCTTTGATCACTCGTCGAGGGGCGAGTCGACCTCGGGCGCTTCCTCGGCCTCGCCGGCCTCGTGCGACGACGCGCCGTCGCCGCCGTCCGGTGAGCCGCCGAAGTCGAGCCCGATCGCGTCGAGGTCGCCCGTGCCGATCTCCTTGAGCGCCGCCCGCAGCTCGGCCTCGGTCTCGGGCCGGGTGTAGACGGCCGCCGGGAGCGGGCCGGAAGGCGTGATCTCGATCGCCCGGTACCGCTTCAATCCGGTCGCCGCCGGGATCAGCTTCCCGATGATGACGTTCTCCTTCAGCCCGAGCAGCCGGTCGGTCTTGCCCTCGATCGCCGCATCGGTCAGCACCTTCGTCGTCTCCTGGAAGGACGCGGCCGACAGGAACGACTCGGTCGCCAGCGATGCCTTCGTGATCCCGAGGATGAGCGGCTCGTAGGTCGCCTGCTCGCCCTTCTCCTTCTTGATCCGGACGTTCTCGCGCTCGACGACCGCGCGGTCGACGAGCTGGCCTGGCAGGAGCTCGCTGTCGCCCGGCGTCTCGACGCGCACCTTCTTGAGCATCTGCCGGACGATCAGCTCGATGTGCTTGTCGTGGATGTCGACGCCCTGCGACTTGTAGACCTTCTGCACCTC
>JBBDQR010000155.1:0-18177 GCA_040905885.1 Gaiellaceae bacterium
CGTGTTGTAGAGCTGCGAGAGCTGCTGCACCGGGTCGAAGAAGTTCGACAGGTAGAGCAGGAAGGCGAGCAGCGTGCCCTCGCTCACCTGGCCGTGGAAGTAGAGCCAGCCGCCGTAGCCGAGCACGACGGCGGTGGCCGCGCTGGAGAGGAAGTCGACGAACGGGAAGTAGAGGCCGTTCGTGACGACGGTCCGGTGGTTCGCGGCCCGGTAGCTCGCGTTCACGCCCTCGAAGTTCTCCTGGTTGGCCGGCTCGCGCGTGAACGCCTGGACGACGCGGATGCCGGCGATGTCCTCGGCGAGCGTCGCCGTCACCAGGCCGAGCCGCTCGCGGACGGCGCGGTAGGCGCGGGCCGAGTAGACCCGGAAGGCCGCGGTGGCGCCCATCATCAGCGGCGTCACCGCGAGCGTCGCCAGCGCCAGCCGCCAGTCGAGCACGAACAGGATCGCGGCCGAGCCGATCAGGATCAGCGTGCTCTGGAAGAGCGTCGTCACGCCGTCGGTGACGAGCTGGTCGAGCGCGTCGACGTCGTTCGTCAGCCGGCTGATGATCACGCCGGCCCGGTTGCGCTCGAAGAAGCCGAGCGAGAGCCGCTGGAGGTGGCGGAAGAGCGTGTTCCGCAGGTCGGCGAGGATCCGCTCCCCCGTCCAGCCGGTGAAGTACGTCTGCGCGGAGGAGGCGACGAGGTTGAGCGTCCCCGCGACGAGGAAGGCGACGACGACGAGCACGAGCAGCTGGAAATCCTGGTTGCGGACGCCCTCGTCGAGAGCGAGCTTGGCGAGGTAGGGAGGGGCGAGCGCCGTCGCGGTCGCGGCGGCGAGCGAGGCGAGCGCGAGCGCCGTCCGCGCCTTGTAGGGCGCCGTCAGGCGGGCCAGCGTCGAGATGCGGCGGACGGTGCGCCGCCAGGACCAGTCCTCGACCTTGGCGCCGCGCTGCATCGAGAGGTGGGAGCCGGGCTGCCAGACGCGCATCAGGCCGTCGCCTCGACCCGCTCGGCGAACTCCCGCTCGAGCAGCCCGTGCTCGTAGATCTCCCGGTAGACGGGGCTCGTCGCCAGCAGCTCCTCGTGGGTGCCGCGCGCGGCGATGCGCCCCTCGTCGAGGACGACGAGCTCGTCGGCGAGCGCGAGCGTCGACAGCCGGTGGGCGATGATCAGCGTCGTCCGCCCGCGCATCGCCTCGCGCAACCCGAGCCGGATCTTCGCCTCCGTGGTGGCGTCCACGGACGCGGTCGCGTCGTCGAGGATCAGGATCCGCGGGTTCATGATCAGCGCCCGCGCGATCGCGATCCGCTGGCGCTGCCCGCCGGAGAGCGTGACGCCCCGCTCGCCGACGAGCGTGTCGTAGCCCGCGGGCAACTCGGCGACGAACTCGTGCGCCTGGGCCTGCCGCGCGACCCGCTCGACGTCCTCGTCGGTCGCCCAGGGGGCGCCGAAGGCGATGTTCTCGCGCACGGTTGCCGAGAACAGGAAGGGATCCTGCGCGACGATCCCGATCTCGCGGCGCAGCGACGGGAGCCGCACGTCGCGGACGTCGATGCCGTCCACGGTCACGCGCCCGGCGGTCACGTCGTAGAAGCGCGGCACGAGCGAGGCGAGCGTCGTCTTCCCCGAGCCGGTGTGGCCGATCAGAGCGACGGTGCGGCCGGGCGCGACCTCCAGGTCGATCCCGTCCAGCACGGCGGCGTCGCCGTAGGCGAAGGCGACGCCCTCGAAGCCGATGCGGCCCGGCCCGGCGGGCAAGTCGGCGGCCTCGGCACGCTCGCGGATCTCGACCTCCTCGTCGAGCACCTCGAAGATCCGCTCGCCCGAGGCGGTCGCGCGCTGGGCCTGGCCGATCCACATGCCGAGCATGCGCAGCGGCATGATCAGCATCATCACGAACAGGTTGAAGGCGAAGAACTGGCCGACGGTCAGCGAGCCGTTGACGACCATCCAGCCGCCCAGCAGGAGGACCGAGCCCTGGGCGAGCAGCGGGACGAACGCGAGCAACGGCACGTAGATCGCCCGCTGCCGGTTCGCCAGCACGCTCTGGCCGAAGACGGCCTCCGAGGCCCGCTCGAACTTCCGCTGCTCCTGCGCCTCGCGCGCGAACGCCTTGACGACGTGGACGCCGACGATGTTCTCCTCGGCGACCGTCGCCACATCGGCCATCTTCTGCTGCACGTCGCGGAGGATCGGGTGCGAGACGTGGCTGTAGCGGTAGGCGAGCGCGACGACGGCCGGCGTGAACGCGAGCGCGACGAGGGCCAGCCTCCACTCGAGCACGAGCATCACGGCCGTGACGCCGACGATCGTGAGGATGTGCTGGAAGAAGAAGATGAGGCCGTAGCCGAGGAAGAAGCGCACCGTCTGCAGGTCCACCGTCGCCCGCGACATCAGCTGGCCGGTCTGGTGGCGGTCGTAGAAGCGGAACGAGAGCCGCAGCAGGTGCGCGTAGAGCGCGTTCCGGAGGTCGAACTCGACGCCGAGCGCCTGCCGGCCGGAGATGAACCGCCGGCCCATCATCAGGATCGCGCGCGCGGTGCCGAGCGCCACGACGACGCCGATGAAGATCCAGAGCATCCGCTCGTCGCGCGGCTGAATCGCCTCGTCGATCACGTCCTTCGTCACCCAGACGAGCCCGATCGCCGTGCCCTGCGAGGCGACCGCGAGCACGACGGAGACGGCCAGCGACCAGCGGTACGGCCGCAGGAAGCCGAGCAGCCGGACGAATGTTTCGCGGTACGGGATGCGCCGCCGATCCACTGAGGGAATTGGCATTGATCGAAATGTATCGATAGGACCTGAGGCGGCGGTTACGCTGTACCGAGTCATGAGGGGCCGCGTGCTGAGCGTGCTCGCAGTCGCGGCGGTTCTCGCGGTTGCCGCGGCGGCCGCCTTCGACTCGCTGCGCGGCGACGAACCTCTGGTGCCGGCGGCGTCACCGAAGCCGGTGCGTGTCGCGCCGGCGGCCGGGGAACCGCAAGACTGCGTGGACGGGGGGCCGTGCCTGCGCAGCCTGCGGGAGCTCGTCGCCTTCTACCGCGGGTGCGTGCGCAGCTGGAATGACTCCGCGAACCGCGCCAACCAGGCGACCGTGGTCGAAGGAGACTTCGACACGGCCACCCTCTTCCGCTCGACCAGAGAACGCTGCAGCCTCTACCTGGTCTCGTCGGCCAGCGCGCGGATCCTGCTCGCCCGCCGGGTCAAGGGCAAGTGGTGGGCGGTCGGAGGCGGCCGGCGCCCGCCCGCTGCCGACGACTTCCAGGACGCGTGGACCGTCGCGATTCGGCCCGATGGGACGCTCGCGCTCAGAGACGGCTGAGCTCGGTGCGGACAAGGGCGGCCGCGCGCTCGAGCAGCCGTCGGTTCGCCGGGGCGTTCAGCCAGCCGCTCGCGCCCGAGGGATGGGGCAGCGGCACGACGGCGGCGCCGTGCCAGTCGAGCCGCCGGCCGACGCACTCGTTCAGGCGCTGGATGCCGAGCAGCCGGCGCGCCGCGAGCCCGCCGACGGGGACGATCAGCCGCGGCCGGAGGAGGCGGAGCTCCCAGTCGCGCCAGAAGGCGCAAAGCGCCTGCTCCTCCGGCGTGGGCAGCCGGTCGCCGCGGCCGCCGGGCAGGCGCCCGGGGTAGCAGCGCGTCACGGAGGCGCAGTAGAAGGCGTCGTAGAACTCGTCCTCGTCCATTCCCAGCCAGCGGCGGAGCGTCTGCCCGGCGCGGCCGCGCCAGGGCCTGAGCTCCTGCCCTTCGAGCACGCCCGGCGCCTGCCCGAGCATGTAGGCGCGCTGCCCATCGTGGCCCTCGAACACGGGCAGAGACTCGAGCGGATGGCCGGCCTCCAGGCAGGCGCGGCAGGCGCGGTTGTCGCGCTGGAGGGAGCCGAGGGAGCGGTACGCGGAGCGCTGCCGCGTCACGAGGCGACCGCGACGAACCAGCGGCCGGAATGGAGGACGCGGCCGCCGCCGAGCTCGTCCAGCAGCTGCTCCGGGTCGAGCCAGCGCTTGTAGACCTCCCAGCGCGTGCCGTCGCTGAGGATCCGCTGTTGCACCTCCTCGCCCGAGCCGGCCGAGTCGACGACGACGAGCTCGGGCGCGACGCGGCGCGCCTCCGCGAGGAAGCGGGCGCGGACGTCCGGCTCCAGGTGTCCGTAGAAGTGGCCCGTGAAGACGCGGTCGAACGAGTCGTCGGGGAAGGGAAGGCCGTCGTTCGCGTCGCCCCGCACGAGCTCCGCCCGCGGCAGCCGCTTCCGCGCCTCGGCGAGCATCACGTCGCTCTGGTCGAGGCCGACGAGCTCGCCGGTCAGCCAGCGTGTCAGGAAGCCGGTGCCGCAGGCGACGTCGAGGGTGCGGGCCGGCGGGAGCGAGCGGAGCGCCCGCTCGAGCGCCGCCAGCTCCTCCGTCCAGCCGGGCCGGTCGCGACCGGCGAACTGGCCCTGGCCGTAGTACCAGTCGTCGTACTCCGGCGCCCGCGCGTCGTAGTACTCCTTCACGCTGCAAGAGTACGGCCGTGGAGCTCCCGCTCGAGTCGGTGCCGAACTTCTCGGAGGGACGCGACCGGGCCACGATCGACGCGCTCGCGGCGGCGCTCTCGGAGCACGCGGAGCTGCTCGACGTCCACTCCGATCGCGACCACAACCGTTCCGTCTTCACCCTCGTCGGCGGGGACGAGGAGCTCGAGGAGGCGCTCGTCGCGGGGGTCGCCTGCGCGAAGGAGCGGATCGACCTGCGCGGGCACGAGGGCGCGCACCCGCGAATCGGCGCCGCCGACGTCGTCCCCGTGGTGCCGCTTCGGCCCGGGCACATGCGGCGCGCGATCCGCGTCGCCCGGCTGGTCGCGAAGCGGCTCGCGGCCGAGGTCGGGCTGCCGGTCTTCTTCTACGGCGAGCTCGGCGAGGGACGCGGGCCGGCGTTCTTCCGCAAGGGCGGGCCGGAGGAGCTCCAGCGCCGCCTCGACGCCGGCGAGCTGAAGCCCGACCTCGGGCCTCCGTGGCTCGACGAGCGCGCGGGCGCGGTGCTCGTCGGCGCGCGCCGGCCGCTGATCGCGTTCAACGTCAACCTGCGCGGGGTCGGCGTCGAGGTGGCGCGCGAGATCGCGGCCGTCGTGCGGGAGAGCGGCGGCGGCTACCCGGGCGTGCGCGCGCTCGGGCTCGACCTCCCGAGCGCCGGCCGCGTCCAGGTGAGCATGAACGTCGAGGATTACGAGGCGGCCGCGCTGCACGAGCTCGTCGACCGGATCGAGCGGGAGGCGGCGTCGCGCGGCGCCGAGGTGGAGGGCTCGGAGCTCGTCGGCCTGATGCCGGCGGGGGCCGCGGTCGCCGCGGCCGGAGCGATCCTCCGGATCGACGGGTTCGATCCGTCCAGGGTGCTGGAGCTGCGGCTGCTGGATCGCTGACGCGGTCGTACACTGGCTCCGATGGCGCAGCAGACGGCAGTGCCGCTCACGGGCGACGACCTCGGCGTCGACGACGTCTGGCAGGTCGCCGTCGCGGGCACGCCGGCCGCGCTCTCGGACGCGGCCCGCGAGAAGATGCGCGTGGCCCGGGACGTCGTCGTCGCGGCCGCGCACGGCGACAGCGAGCACACCTACGGCATCAACACGGGCTTCGGCCGCTTCGTCAACCAGACGATCCCCGAGGAGCTGACCCAGGAGCTCCAGCTCCGCCTCCTCCGCTCGCATGCCTGCGGCGTGGGCGAGCCGTACCCGGACGAGATCGTGCGCGCGGCGATGCTCCTGCGGGCGAACGCGCTGGCGAAGGGCTGCTCCGGGGCGCGCGTGGAGACGGTCGAGCTGCTCGTCGAGTGCCTGAACCGGGGCGTGCTGCCGGTCGTGCCGAGCCGAGGCTCGGTCGGCGCCAGCGGCGACCTGGCGCCGCTCGCCCATCTCGCCCTGCCGCTCGTCGGCGAGGGCGAGGCCTGGGTGGAGGGGGAGCGGCTGCCGGGCGCGGAGGCGCTCGCCCGCGTCGGTCTCGAGCCGGTCGAGCTGCGCGCGAAGGAAGGGCTCTCGCTCGTGAACGGGACGCAGTTCATGGCCGCGTTCGGCGCGCTCGGCCTCGTGCGGGCACGGCGGCTCGCGCAGGTCGCCGACCTCGCCTGCGCGCTGACGCTCGAGGCGCTCCAGGGCTCCCGGACGAGCTTCCTGCCGCAGATCCACGAGCTTCGCGGCCTGAAGGGGCAAGTCGACTCCGCCGCCAACATCCTCCGCCTGCTCGACGAGTCCGCGATCATCGAGGCCCACCGCTGGTGCGACAAGGTGCAGGACGCCTACTCGCTGCGCTGCGCGCCGCAGGTGCACGGCGCCTCGCGCGACCTCCTCGACTACGTCGCCTACACCGTCGGCGCCGAGCTGAACGCGGCGACCGACAACCCGCTCGTGCTGGTGGACGACGGCCTGCTCGTCTCCAATGGCAACTTTCACGGCCAGCCGGTCGCCTTCGCGCTCGACGTGCTGGCGCTGGCCGTTGCCGAGCTGGCGAACATCTCGGAGCGCCGGGTCGAGCGGCTCGTCAACCCCGCGCTGTCGGAGGGCCTGCCGCCGTTCCTCACGGAGGACGGCGGCCTCAACTCCGGCTTCATGATCCCGCAGTACGTGGCCGCGGCGCTCGTCAGCGAGAACAAGGTGCTCGCCCACCCGGCCAGCGTCGACTCGATCCCGACCAGCGCGGGGCAGGAGGACCACGTCTCGATGGGCAACGTGGCCGGCCTGAAGGCCTGGCAGGTGCTCGCCAACTCGGAGCGGGCGCTCGCGATCGAGCTGCTCGCCGGCGCGCAGGGGGTCGAGTACCTCGCCCCGCTCGAGCCCGGGCGCGGCGTGCGGGCCGTTCGGGCGGCCGTGCGTGAGCTGTCCGAGCGGCTGCACGACGACCGGCCGCTCTCCGCGGACATCGAGCGCGTCGCCACGGCGATCCGGGACGGCTCGCTGATCTCGGCGGTGGAGGCGGAGATCGGGGAGCTGCGATGACAGTCGCTCCCGAGCTCGACGCCCGGGTCGAGGAGCTCTGCGGCGACCTCTCCCGCATCCGCGCGCCGCGCGGGACCGACCTGAACGCCCGCTCCTGGCAGACCGAGGCGCCGCTGCGGATGCTCCTGAACAACCTCGACGCCGAGGTCGCCGAGCGTCCGGAGGAGCTTGTGGTCTACGGCGGGTCCGGAAAGGCGGCGCGCGACCACGCCAGCCTGCGCGCGCTCGTCCGCACGCTGCTGACGCTCGGCGAGGACGAGACCCTCCTCGTCCAGAGCGGCAAGCCCGTCGGCGTGTTCAGGACGCACGCCGGCGCGCCGCGCGTCCTGATCGCCAACTCGCTGCTCGTGCCGCGCTGGGCGACCTGGGAGGAGTTCCGGCGGCTCGAGGCGCTCGGGCTGACGATGTTCGGCCAGATGACCGCGGGGAGCTGGATCTACATCGGCACGCAGGGGATCCTCCAGGGCACGTACCAGACGTTCGCCGCCGCCGGGGAGAAGCACTTCGGCTCGCCCGATCTCGCGGGCCGGACGATCCTCACGGCCGGGCTCGGCGGGATGGGCGGAGCGCAGCCGCTCGCAGCGACGCTCGCGGGCGCCGCGATCCTCTGCGTCGAGGTCGACCCGCGCCGGATCGAGCGCCGGCTCGAGACGCGCTACCTCGACGAGGCGACCGAGTCGCTCGACGACGCGGTCTCGCGAGTTCGCGCGGCGGCGGCGGACGGTCGCGCCCTCTCCGTCGGGCTGCTCGCGAACGCGGCCGACGCCGTCACTGCGCTCGTCCGGCGCGGCGAGCACTTCGACCTCGTCACCGACCAGACCGCGGCCCACGACCCGCTGAACGGCTACGTCCCCTCCGGCCTGAGCGTCGAGGAGGCCGACGCCCTCCGCTCGTCTGATCCGGACGAGTACCTGTCACGAGCCCGTGCCAGCATTGCAACACATGTGTCCGCACTCCTTGCGTACGCGGAGCGCGGCAGCTACGTCTTCGACTACGGGAACAACCTCAGAGGGGAGGCCTATGAGGCGGGCGTAGAGAAGGCGTTCTCATACCCGGGCTTCGTCCCGGCCTATATCCGACCGCTCTTCTGCCGCGGGATCGGCCCGTTCCGGTGGGCGGCGCTGTCGGGAGACCCGGCCGACATCGCCGCGATCGACGAGGCGCTGCGGGAGCTGTTCCCGGACGACGGGCTGCTCCAGCGCTGGCTCGAGCTCGCCCCGGAGCGGGTGGCGTTCCAGGGGCTGCCCGCCCGCATCTGCTGGCTGGGGCTCGGCGACCGCGCGAAGGCGGGGCTCGCGATCAACGAGCTCGTCGCCTCCGGCAAGGTGCAGGCCCCGGTCGTGATCGGGCGCGACCACCTGGATTCGGGCTCGGTCGCCTCCCCGTACCGGGAGACCGAGGCGATGCGGGACGGCTCCGACGCGATCGCCGACTGGCCGATCCTCAACGCCCTGCTCAACGTCGCCGCGGGGGCGACGTGGGTCAGCGTGCACCACGGCGGCGGCGTGGGCATCGGCAACTCGATCCACGCCGGCATGGTCGTCGTCGCCGACGGCACCGCCGACGCCGCCGAGCGGCTCGAGCGGGTCCTGACCACGGACCCCGGCACGGGCGTGATGCGGCACCTGGACGCGGGCTACGACGAGGCGCGCCTCGCCGCGGCCGAGCACGGCCTCGCGCCGCCGATGGAGTCGTGACGGCCGGCCGCCGGCTGCTCGTCCGCGACCTCGCCCAGCTCGTCAGCCCGGCAGGCGCCGGGGCGCCGCTGCGTGGCCGCGCCCTCGCGGACCTCGACCGGGTCGACGACGCGTTCCTGCTGATCGAGGACGGGTGGATCGCCGCGGTCGGCCGCATGAGCGAGCTGCCGCCGCTGGACGGGGACGTCGAGGAGCTCGACGGCCGCGGCCTCTGCGCGGTCCCGGGCCTCGTCGACTGCCACACGCATCCCGCGTTCGGCGGCGACCGCGTCGAGGAGTTCTCGCTACGCGCCGCCGGAGCGTCCTACGAGGAGCTGCACGCGGCAGGCGGCGGGATCCTCTCCACCGTCCGGGCGACGCGCGCCGCGGGCGAGGAGGGGATCGCGGAGGCGGTCGAGCGGCATCGCGGCTGGATGCTGCGGCAGGGCACGACCACGTGGGAGGGCAAGTCCGGCTATGGGCTCGACCGCGACACCGAGCTCGCGTCGCTGCGCGCGATCCGCGCGGCCGGGGGCGTGCCGACCTGGCTCGGGGCGCACTCGGTCCCGCCCGAGTTCGGCGACGCCGACGCGTACCTCGACTTCGCGCTCGCGGAGGTGCTGCCGGAGGCGGCGCGGACCGCCGAGGCCGCGGACGTGTTCCTCGAGCGGGGAGCCTTCGACGCGGCCCAGGCGCGCCGCTACCTCGAGGCCTGCCGGGAGGCCGGGCTCGCGCTCCGGCTCCACGGTGACCAGTTCACCGAGTCAGGTGCCGTCCCGCTCGCGGTCGAGCTGGGCGCCAGGTCGGTCGACCACCTCGAGGCGACCGGCGACGACGGCGTCCGGGCGCTGGCCACCAGCGACGTGACCGGTGTGCTGCTCCCGGCGAGCGCGCTCGTCCTGGGCCGGCCGATGCCGCCGGGGCGCGCCCTCGTCGACGCCGGCGCCGCGGTCGCGCTAGCCACCGACTTCAACCCGGGCAGCTCCTTCTGCGAGAGCCTGCCGCTCGTCTGCGCCCTCGCGGCGACGCAGCTCGGCCTCGCACCGGCGGAGGCCCTCGCGGCCTGCACGGTCAACGCGGCGCACGTGCTCGGCCGCGCGGACGAGGTCGGCCGCCTCGCTCCGGGCTACGCCGCCGACGTCGCCCTCCTCGACGCGCCGGACTGGCGCCACCTCGCCTACCACCTGGGCGGCGAGCTCGTCCACACGGTCATTGTCCGGGGCGAGCCGACCCGGCTAGGCTAGCCCCGTGCCGACCAGGAAGCAGCGCCGGAAGCGGCAGAAGGAGCTCCGCCACGAGTGGGAGGAGGTCTACGTCGACGCCGAGGGCCGGGAGCTCGAGCCGGAGGAGGTCGAGGAGATCCTGCCCGCCAAGCCCACCAGGCCTGAGCGCAAGCCTGCCGGGCGGGGCCGACGGCAGCAGCCCCAAGGCCGGGCGGCGCGCGAGATTCAGCCGCCCTCGTGGCGGCGGGTGCTCAAGCGCGCGGCGATCTTCGCCCCGCTGATGTACGTCTTCCTCTACTTCGTGACGCGCAACGACCCCGAGATGGGCCCGCAGGAGCTCGTCGTCCAGACGGCGATGCTGCTGCTCATCTTCCTGCCGTTCAGCTACCTGATGGACAGCTTCACCTACCGGCTCTGGAAGAAGCGGCAGGCGAAGCTGAAGGGCTAGCCGGGCTGGTCCCCGCCGCGGTAGTGGCCTTCGCCCGGCCAGGGCGAGAGCAGCATCAGCAGCCGCGCCCCGTCCGGGCTCGAGATCACGCGCCGCTCGTCCGGCTCGAAGAAGGCGAGCGTGCCCGGCCCGGCCTCGACGGCGTCGTCCCCGGCGCCGAGGCGCGCGTGTCCCTCGAGGACGACCACGAAGGCGTGCTCCTTCACCTGGTGCTCGCCCAGCGCCTGGCCCGCGTCGAGCCGGATCATCACCGCCCGCCCCTCCTCGTCGGAGTGCAGGACGACGGGGTCGCGCGTCCCGTTCGGAGCCTCCATCTCGCTCAGGTTCCAGCTCCGCATCGAGCGTGATCGTACTAGGCTCAGGAGCCCGATGGATCTCGTCGTCGACCGCTACGAGCTGGGCCCGATCGGCACCAACTGCTACGTCGTCCGGGCTCGCCGCGGCGCCGAGGAGTGCGTCGTCGTCGACCCGGGAGCGGACGCGGCGGCGGTGCGGCTCGAACTCGCCCGGCTGGGGACGCGCTGCGCGGCGATCCTCGTCACGCACACGCACTGGGATCACATCGGGGGCGTCGCCGACCTCGCTGAGGGGACGGGCGCGCCGGTGCACGTCTCCGAGACGGAGGCGCTCGTGCTCGAGCGCCCGGACGACTTCTACGCGGCGCTCGGCGTGCGGATCAGGCCGCACGTCCCCGAGGTGCGCCTCGAGGGCGACGAGTCGCTGGAGCTCGCCGGGATCGCCTTCGAGACCCTGTCCGTGCCCGGCCACTCGCCCGGCCACCTGGCGTTCCATGCCGACGGCTGCCTCTTCTCCGGAGACGTGCTCTTCGCAGGCGGCGTCGGCCGCGTCGACCTGCCCGGCGGGGACTGGGAGACGCTGCTCGGCTCGATCCGGACGCTCGCCGACCGCTTCCCTGCGGAGACGGTCGTCTACTCCGGCCACGGCCCGCCGACCACCCTCGGCGACGAGCTCGCCCGCAATCCCTTCCTGCTCGAGCTCCGCGCCGCCAAGTGAGCCGCTTCGAGGCGCCCCGAGGGACGCACGACATCCTTCCCGCCGAGCAGCCGCTCTGGCGGCGGGTGACGGGGGAGATGGAGGCCGTCTGCGCCCTCTACGGCTACCGGCGGATCGACACGCCGGCGATCGAGGACACGGACCTGATCATCCGGACCTCGGGAGCCGGCTCGGACGTCGTCCAGAAGGAGACCTACACGTTCGAGGACCGCGGCGGCCGCTCGCTGACCCTGCGCCCGGAGGGAACGGCGCCGATCTGCCGCGCGTACGTCGAGCACGGCCTGCACCGGGAGCCACAGCCGCAGAAGCTCTACACGATCGCGCCGATGTGGCGGTACGACCGGCCGCAGAAGGGCCGGTACCGCGAGCACTGGCAGCTCTCCGTCGAGGCGATCGGCTCGGACGACCCGGCGCTCGACGCGGAGCTGATCCAGCTCTACACCGAGCTGCTGCGCCGGCTCGGGATCACGGGCTACGAGCTCAAGCTCAACTCGATCGGCGACCCCGTCTGCCGGCCCGCCTACGTGGAGCGCCTCTCCGCCTGGCTCGACGAGAACGAGGCGCGGCTCGACGACGAGGCGCGCGCGAAGCGCGCCACGGCGCCGTTGCGGGTCTTCGACGTCAAGAGCGAGCGCGTGCAGGAGGCGCTGCGGGACGCGCCCACGATCGGCGACTCGCTCTGCGAGCCGTGTCGCGAGCACTTCGCCCGCGTGCGCGAGTTCCTCGACGCGTACGGGGTGGCCTACGAGCTGACGCCCACGCTCGTGCGGGGGCTCGACTACTACACGCGCACGACCTTCGAGTTCTACGAGGGCACGCAGATCCTCGGCGGGGGCCGCTACGACGGCCTGATCGAGGAGATCGGCGGCCCGCCGACGCCGGCGATCGGCATCGGCGCCGGCGTCGAGCGGCTGCTGCTGTCGGTCGGCGAGGGCGAGTCGCCCCAGCCGGGCGTCGACGTCTTCTTCGCCTTCGACGGCGACGTTGCCCGCGCCCCCGCGCTGGCCGTGATGGCCGAGCTCCGGCGCCGCGGTATCTCCACGGACACCGACTACGCGGGCCGCTCGCTCAAGGGCCAGCTCACGCAGGCCGGCCGGCTGAACGCGCGCACGACGGTGGTCGTCGACGTCGAGGGGGCCCGCGTGCGCCACGCGGGCACGGAAGAACGGGTTTCGCTCGGCGAGCTCGTCGCTAGGCTCGCCGGATGAGCTTCACTGCGAAATGAGCTGGCGGGACTCGCTCTGCGGCGAGATCCGGGCCGACGACGTCGGCAGGACGGTCACGGTCGCCGGCTGGGCGGACACCCGGCGCGACCACGGCGGCCTCGTCTTCGTCGACCTCCGCGACCACACCGGCCTGCTCCAGCTCGTCGTCAACCCCGAGCTCGGCGGCGAGGCCGCGGCGACCGCCCACCAGGTGCGCAACGAGTTCGTGCTCCAGGCGCGCGGCGAGGTCGTCCGCCGCGCCGAGGAGAACGTCAACCCGTCCCTGCCGACGGGCGAGGTCGAGCTGCAGGTGCAGGAGCTGGCGATCCTCTCCCGCTGCGAGCCGCTCCCCTTCCAGCTCGACGACGAGAACGTCGAGGAGACGCTGCGGCTCCGCTACCGCTGGCTCGACCTCCGGCGCCCCCAGATGCAGCGCAACCTGCGCATCTCCGCTACCGCGATCTCGGCCATCCGGCGCAAGATGGAGGAGCTCGGCTTCCTCGACGTCTGGACGCCCAGCCTCGGCAAGGGCACGCCCGAGGGCGCGCGGGACTTCCTCGTGCCCGTCCGCCTCCAGCCGGGCAAGTTCTTCGCGCTCGCCCAGTCGCCCCAGGTCTACAAGCAGCTGAGCGTGATCGGCGGCTTCGACCGCTACTACCAGATCGCCACCTGCTGGCGGGACGAGGACCTGCGCGCCGACCGGCAGTTCGAGTTCCGGCAGCTCGACGTCGAGATCGCCTTCGCCGAGCGCGAGGACGTCCTCGACGTGCTCGAGCAGGCCGTCGTGGCCGCCTTCGAGGCCGTCGGCCGGACGCCGCCGGAGCGGCCGTTCCCGCGCATGACGTGGCACGAGGCGATGGCGCGCTACGGCTCCGACAAGCCGGACCTCCGCTTCGAGCTCGAGATCCAGGACGCGACGGAGGTCACCCGCGGCTCCGAGTTCGGCGTGTTCGCCGGCGCCGACTGCGTGCGCTTCCTCACCGTGCCCCAGGCCTTCTCCCGGGCGGAGCTCGCGCGGCTCGAGGAGGTGGCGAAGGAGTGGGGGGCCAAGGGCCTCGCCTACCTCGTCCACGGCGAAGAGGGGGAGGTGCGGTCGCCGATCGCGAAGTTCCTCTCCGAGGGCGAGCTCGCCGCCTTCCGGGCCGATCCGTCCTCGACCGTGCTCTTCGCCGCCGACACCGAGCAGACCGTCTCGCGGGTGCTCGGCGGCCTCCGCGCGCACCTCGGCCGCGAGCTCGAGCTGGCGGACCCGAGCCGCGACGCGCTCCTGTGGGTGATCGACTTCCCCCTCTTCGAGTGGAGCGAGGAGGACGAGCGGTGGACGTTCTCGCATCACATGTTCACCGGGATCAGGCCCGGCGACGAAGAGCTGATCGAGACGGATCCGGGCGCCGCGATCAGCCAGGCCTACGACCTCGTCTGGAACGGCTGGGAGCTCGGGTCGGGCTCGATCAGGATCCACGACCAGGGGGTGCAGGCCCGCGTCTTCCGCGCGCTGGGGCTCACAGACGAGGAGGCGCGGGAGAAGTTCGGCTTCCTGCTGGAGGCGCTGCGCATGGGCGCGCCCCCGCACGGGGGCTTCGCGATGGGGATCGAGCGGTTCGTGGCCCTGCTCGCGGGCGAGCCGAACATCCGCGAGATCGTCCCCTTCCCGAAGGTCTCGAGCGGGTCCGACCCGCTCACCGGCGCCCCCACGGCGATGCCCGACGAGGTGCTGCGGGAGCTCGGGATCAAGGCGATCGTGCAGCCCGACTGAAGCGCGGCGGCAATCAGGCCGATACAAACGTCATACTTCGGTAGCCGCCGATTCACCCGAAAGAGAGGAACGTCCACATGGCGACACAGGAACCCGGCCGCGCGCCTGCGGCCCCCCCGGCGCTCGCAGCCCTGCCCAGGGTCGAGGACGTGCCCGCGCGCGGAGAGGGGCTGGACCCGGAGGGGGTACGCGAGGCGTTCGACACGTTCCGCCGCCATGTGGCACAGCTCCAGGCACAGCTGCGCGTCGCGCAGGCCGCGCGTGGGACGACCCAGCCGGAGCCGCTGGGCCATGCGGTCCGCATGGACGCGCTCCACCTGATTCGCGCCGCGGCCGAGTTCGCCGACACGATCGAGCGCGACGCCCAGCAGGCGGCCGCGACCCAGATCGGCGCCGCCGAGGAGGACCTGCGCTCGCGCCGCCTCGAGCTCCAGGACATGGAGCGCGAGCTCGAGCTGTATCGCCAGGAGACAGAGCGGCAGCGCGCCGAGATCATCAACGCGGCCCGCGCCGAGGCGAAGGAGCTCGTCGGCACCGCCGAGCGCGACTCCGCCCAGGCGCTGCGCGACGCCGAGTCCCGCGCCGCCCGGCTGGTCGAGCAGGCCCGCCACCAGGCGACCGAGCTGACGAACGCCGCCCGCGCCGAGGTCGAGCAGACGCTCGACTGGGCGCGCCGCCAGGCGACCACCGTGCTCGCCAGGGCGCAGGAGGGCGCGGAGCAGCTGCTCCGGGCCGCCGGCCTCGACGAGACCGCGATGGACAACGCCGTCCAGTCGATCATGGGCCACGCCGAGGAGGCGCCCGAGGCATCCGTGCCCGCGCCGCCCGTCACCGAGCCCACCCGCGAGGAGCCGGCCGAGATGACGCCGCCGCCGCCGCCGCTCTCCGACGAGGGCCCCGGCGAGGACGAGCGGCCGGCGTAGGCGTTGACCAAGCGGCTCGGTCCACGCTTCGGACTCGAGGCCGGGTTCCTGATCGGCGTGGCGGTGTTGCTGGGCCTCCTCGAGGTCTCGTGGCCGGCGATCGTCGCCGCCATGGCGATCGCCTGGCTGCTCGTGGCGGGCGCGGAGGTCGCAGCCGCCCGGGCTCGGTCCGCGGAGCCGCCTCCTGCCGCCCCGGCCGAGCCGGCGCCGGCGCCTGAGGTATTCGCTCCGCCGCCGCCTCCGCCCGTTCTGGTCGAGGCCCCGCCCGAGCTCGTCCCCGAGCCCGAGCCCGAGCCCGAGCCCGAGCCTGAGCCGGTGGCCCTCCCGCCGGGGGTGGTGCCCGTCGCGTTTCCGGCGGAGCCGCGGGAGTGGAACCTGTGGGAGCTCGAGCGCATCGCGCGGGACCACGCCGGCGCCGACCCCGCCCGCGACGACGAGCGGACCTACCTGCTCCTCTCGCTGCGCGACCACGCCAAGCCCGACGGCAACCTGCCGGTCGAGTTCGACCAGCTCGTCCGGGACGCCTTCGGCGACCTCCTCCACACGACCGCGTGAACGCGCCGCTGGCGCAGCGCGAGATCGCGCTCGCGGGAGTGGCCTTGCTCGCGGTCGTCCTCGCCGTCGCGCTGACGCGGCCGGGAGCGGACGGCGAGGCGGCCGGCCCGGCCCGGGAGCCGGCGGCTGAGTGGTACCGCGCCCTCGCCGCGCCCTACTCGTTCCCTCCGGGAGCCAAGCGCACGGCCTGCGGCCAGCCCGCCGGGCCGAAGACGCTGGGGCTCGCCCACCCGGTGCTGCCCTGCGGCGCCAAGATCGTGATCCTCTTCGACGGGAAGCAGGTGCTGACCCAGGTCGTCGACCGCGGTGCCGGGCTGCCGGGCCGGGAGTTCGACGTCACGCCCGGGCTCGCCGAGGAGATCGATCTCACCGGCATCCAGCCGGTCCAGTGGCGGTTCGCCGCCGCGCCGTCCGAGGCCCGCTAGAGTGAGCGAGCCCGACCCCGCGCGCGGCCTCGCGCGACAAAGTGGAACCAACATCCGCTGAGAGGGAGCCCGGGTCCGGCCTAGGCGACCCCGACAGCCGGCAGGGCACCCACCTGGTTTGCCAGGTTCTCACGGGCGTGAGGCACGGCGGGGTCAGGGCGCTACCCTGGCCCTTTCCGCGAAAAGTACGCCGCGCTTACGCGACGCACTTTCCGCGGGGATCACGGACCGCTCCGGCTAGGCTGACTCGATGATCGAGCTCGTCGGAGACTCGTCTCGCAACGGCGAGTTCGCGCTCGTCCGGCTGCTCGTCGACGGTGACCGGATTGTCGACGCCGACGCGCCCGGCCTCGAGCGCGACCTGCGCGGGTTGACGCTGCTCGAGGCGGCCGCCGTTCCCGGGGACACGCTCGCCGCGGACGCGCTGGCAAACGCGCTCGGGCCGGTCTTCGCCGCCGAGCCGCGTCCCGACTGCGTCGCGGTCGCGATGAGCGGCGGCGTGGACAGCGCCGTCGCTCTCTTGAAGGCGGGGCCGCACGCGGTCGGCGTCACCCTGCGGCTCTGGCTCGATCCCGAAGGCCCCGACGCCGAGCGCGCCTGCTGCTCCCCCGAGGCCGTGCTCGCCGCCCGGGAGACGTGCCACGCGCTCGGGCTGCCGCACGTGACGCTCGACCTGCGCGAGGAGTTCCGCCGGGCGGTCGTCGACCCGTTCGTCCAGGCCTACGCGCGCGGCGAGACGCCGAACCCGTGCATCCGCTGCAACGGCAGCTTCCGCTTCGCCGAGCTGCTCGCCTTCGCGCGCCGCGCCGGGGCCGCGCGGCTCGCGACCGGGCACTACGTGTCCACCCGCGTCCACAAGGGCCGGCTGCTGCTCGCTCGCGCGGCCGACGCCGCCAAGGACCAGAGCTACATGCTGGCGCGCCTCGATCCTCGCCTCCTCGACCGGATCTGGTTCCCGCTCGGCGGGCAGACGAAGGAGGAGACCCGAGCGGAGGCCGCCGCGGCGGGGCTGGCCGTCGCCGAGCGGCGCGAAAGCCAGGAGGCGTGCTTCCTCGCCGGCGACGACTACCGCGACTTCCTCGCGCGCCGCGGGCTTGCCGCCGCTCCCGGCCGGGTCGTGGACGAGGACGGCTGTGACCTCGGCGGCCACGACGGCTACTGGCGCTTCACGCCTGGCCAGCGCCGCGGCCTCGGGCTCAGCGCGCCCGAGCCGCTCTACGCGCTCCGGACGCTTCCCGCCTCGAACACGGTCGTGGTCGGCCGGCGAGAGGCGCTCGCCGTCGGCGCGGTCACGGCGAGAGGGCGCCTCTACGTGCCTACCGGGCGCGTTGAGGCCAAGCTCCGCTACCGCGCGCCCGCAGTCGGGGCGACCGTCTCGGAGACGGCGGGCGGCTTCCGGCTCGAGCTGGACGAGCCCGCCTACGGCGTCGCGCGCGGGCAGGCGGCCGTGCTCTACGAGGACGACGTGGTCGTCGGAGCGGGGCTGATCCGTAAGATCGGCCCATGACCGCTCTCGCATTCACGGCCGGCGACGTCGCGCAGATCGCGCTGGCCGTCTTCCTCTTCGCCGTGGGCCTCAGCCTCGGCTACGCCTTCCTCCGCCTCGGCGGAACCCTCGGCCGCCTCTCCGCGTTGATCAAGGGCGCACAGAGAGAGCTGCTGCCGGTGATCAACAAGGTCGGAGGGACGGTCGATCGGGTGAACGGCCAGATGGACAAGGTGGACGTCATGACGGACAGCGCAGTCGACGCCGTCGAGAGCGTCGACATCGCGATCCGCGCCGTCAGCATGGCGATCACCCGGCCGGTGCAGAAGGTCTCCGGCTTCGCCGCCGGCGTCGCCTACGGCGTCGCCGACTTCAAGGCGCACCGGGACGTCGGCGCAGCGGTGCGGGCGGCGAAAGACGCCGCCGCGCGTCGCGAGGCCGAGCTGGCGGAGGAGCTGCGGGACGCGGGGAAGGCATGAGCCGTAGGCTCGACGGAGCCGGCCGGGAGCGCAGGCGCCGGCTCTGCCG
>JBBDQR010000156.1:0-2932 GCA_040905885.1 Gaiellaceae bacterium
CACGATCGCCGTGATGAACAACGGCCGGGTCGAGCAGCTCGGCACGCCGAGCGACCTCTACGAGCGCCCGCGCACGGCGTTCGTCGCCGGCTTCCTCGGCGTGTCGAACCTGCTCCACGGCACCGCCGACGGCGCCGGCAACGTCCGCCTCGACGCCGGCGGCTCCGTACGCGTCGCCGACAACCGCTCGGGACGCGTCGCCGTCGGCATCCGGCCGGAGAAGATCCGCCTCGGCGGCGAAGGCGAGACCCGGCTTGCCGGCCGCCTCAAGGAGCGCGCCTACATCGGCGTCGCCACCGAGTACGTCGTCGAGACCGACGCCGGGGACCTGATCGTCTACGCGCAGGGAGCGCCCGCCGTCGAGCCGGGCGCAGGGGTCGTGCTGGCCTGGGACGCCGAGGCCGGCTTCGTTGTCGAACCACCGGAGGAGGAGACCCCATGAGCGATGCCATGACGAGACGCCAGCTAATCGAGCGCGGCGCGATCCTCAGCCTGCCCGCGCTCCTCGCCGCCTGCGGAGGCGGCGGCATCTCCGGCGCGCAGCGGACGACCACCGGCGCCGCCGCCGACCGGACCCTGCGCAGCCCGCTCGTGATCTCGAACTGGCCGCTCTACATCGACATCGACGAGGACACGAAGAAGCGGCCGACGATCCAGCAGTTCCAGCAGAAGTACGACGTCGCCGTCCGCTACATCGAGGACGTCAACGACAACGACGAGTTCTTCGCCAAGATCCAGCCGTCGCTCTCGGCCGGCCAGTCGGTCGACCGCGACCTGATCGTGCTCACCGACTGGATGGCGGGCCGGCTCGTCCGGCTCGGCTGGCTGGAGCCGATCGACCGCGAGGCGACGCCGAACGCGTCCAACCTCGTCGACGCGCTCGCGAGCCCCGGCTGGGATCCCGACCGCACCTACTCGCTGCCCTGGCAGTCCGGCATGACCGGCATCGCCTACAACCCCGACCTGACCGGCGGGAAGGTCGACACGATCGAGCAGCTGCTGACCGATCCCGCCCTCAAGGGGAAGGTCACCCTGCTCACGGAGATGCCCGACACGGTCGGGCTCGTGATGCTGTCGAACGGCGACGACCCCTCCTCGGTCGAAGCGGGCGCCTTCTCGAAGGCGATCGACACGATGCAGAAGGCCGTCGATGCGGGCCAGATCCGGCAGTTCACCGGCAACGACTACTCCGGCATGCTGGCCAAGGGCGACGTTGCCGCGGCGGTCGCCTGGTCGGGCGACGTCGTCCAGCTCCAGGCGGACAACCCGAACCTCGAGTTCACGCTGCCGACGACGGGCGGGATGATCTGGACCGACAACATGCTGATCCCGAAAGGCGGCCACGTCTACACCGCCTCGACCTTCATGAACTTCGTCTACGACCCGGCGATCGCGGCGCAGATCGAGGCGTACGTCAACTACATCTGCCCCGTCAAGGGAGCCCGCGAGGTGCTGCTCGCCCAGGATCCGGACATCGCCGGAAACGAGCTCATCTTTCCGTCCGACGAGACCCTGGCGCAGGTGCACATCTACGACGCGGAGGCCGCGGATAACCAGGACTACAAGGAGCAGTTCCAGGCGCTGATCGGCGCATAGCTCGTGGGCGCGCTGCTCCGACGACGCGGCGGCATCCCGTACCTGCTGCTCGGCCCCGGCCTGGGCTGGCTGGCGGTCTTCTTCGTCGTGCCGATGTACTACCTCGCGTACACGTCGCTGCAGACGGGCGACCTCTTCGCCGGCTTCCGCTTCGCGTGGGAGTGGACGAACTACGGCGACGCGATCGCGACCTACCACGAGCAGTTCATCCGCTCGCTCGAGTACGCCGGGCTGGCCACGGCGATCGCGTTCGCGGTCTCCTACCCGCTCGCCTACTGGATCGCGTTCCGCGGCGGCCGCTGGAAGAACGTGCTGCTCCTGCTCGTGATCGCTCCGTTCTTCGTCACGTACCTGATCCGGACGCTGGCGTGGCAGACGATCCTCTCCGACTCCGGGCCGGTGGTCGGCATCCTGCGCGACCTCGGCGTGGTCGGGGCGGACGGTCGCCTGCTCGCGACGTCGACGGCGGTGGTAGCGGGCATCACCTACAACTTCCTGCCCTTCATGGCGCTGCCGCTGTACGTGTCGCTGGAGCAGATCGACAAGCGGCTCGTCGAGGCGGCTCAGGACCTGTACGCCAGCAAGTTCCAGGCCTTCCTGCGGGTGACGCTGCCGCTCTCGGCGCCGGGGATCTTCGCCGGCACCCTGCTGACGTTCATCCCCGCGGCGGGCGACTTCATCAACGCGCGCCTGCTGGGGACGCCGGAGCAGTTCATGATCGGCAACGTGATCCAGTCCAAGTTCCTGGTCGTGCTCGACTACCCGGGCGCGGCGGCGCTCTCGTTCGTCCTGATGGCGTCGATCCTCGTGCTCGTCGCCGCGTACGCGAGGACGCTGGGCACGGAGAGGCTGACGGGATGAACGCCGTCCGGCACCACGTCCTGACCGTGTACGCGGCACTCGCGCTCGCCTACCTGATGCTTCCGATCGCGGTTGTCGTGCTCTTCTCCTTCAACGACCCCGCCGGCCGCTTCAACTACACGTGGCAGGGCTTCACGCTCGACAGCTGGAAGAATCCGTTCGGCGTGCCCGGGCTGGAGGAGGCGATGTGGACGAGCCTGGAGATTGCCGCCCTGGCCGCCCTGGCCGCGACCGCCCTGGGAACGCTGGTGGCGCTGGCGCTCGTCCGCTACCGCTTTCGCGGCCGCGGCGCGACGAACCTGCTGATCTTCCTGCCGATGTCGACGCCCGAGGTGGTGATGGGCGCCTCGCTGCTCGCGCTCTTCCTCAACCTCGGCGTTGCGCGCGGCTTCTGGACGATCTTCATCGCCCACGTGATGTTCGACATCTCGTTCGTCGTCGTCACCGTCAAGGCGCGCCTCGTCGGCTTCGACCG
>JBBDQR010000157.1:0-79881 GCA_040905885.1 Gaiellaceae bacterium
CCCCTGCGCTCCCGGCCGGCTCCGTCGAGCCTACGCCGGTGTGAGCCTCCGTCAAGCCTACGGCTCATGGGCCGACCTTAGAGCCGCCTCCGCGTGCGCGTTGGCCTCGAGCAGGCGCGGATCGTCCTCGGCCGTGCCGAGATTCGTCTCGATCAGCCTGGCGGCGGCCTGCGCGGCGCCGGCGGCCAGGGTCGCGGCCCCGATCACGTCCGCCCGCACGGCCTGGTCGCACCGCTCGCAGACCTCGGCGGCCAGCGCGGCCACGTCCGCTCCCGCCCGGGCGATCCGCAGCGGCACGTCGGCCGCTTGCTCGAGCGCGCCCGCGAGCAGGTGGTCGGCGCCCTCGCGCCTGCCGAGGCGTTCGAGCGCCTCCGCGTAGGCGCGCGCGTCCTCGCCCGCGAGCTCGACCGCCCGCTTGCGCAGCGAGAGGGCCTGGGCAGCCGCGCCGCCCGCCTCCGGCCACTCGGAGGACCGACGCGCCGCCTTCGCGACGAGGCTCGCCGCCATCGCCAGCACGAGCGCGGCGGCCGAGCCGCTTCCCGGCACGGGCTCGTCGGCGGCGAGCCGGTCGAGCAGCTCCTCCAGCCGGAGCGGGAGGAACTCCTCCGTCACGCGTCGCCGCTGAGGCGCTCTCGAATCTCTTCGAGAACGACCGGATTCGGCTCGACCCCTTCCGCCTCGAGCGCACGCTCGAGGTCGGCGACGAGTTGCTCGCGGTAGCGGGCGTCCGCCTCCGCGCGCGCGACGAGCTCGTCCAGCCGGCCGCGGACGGGCGGCAGCTCCTGCGCCTCCTTGACCCACGCTTCGGGCGCGGGCGGGAGCAGGCGGAGCAGCTCGGCGAGCCTCTCTTCGTCGTAGGGGTTCATCGAATCCGACCTCCAGACGTGGTGCGGCCCCCGATTCTTCCCTCGTAGTGCTCGCGGAGCTGGCCCAGGCAGCGCGAGATGCGGCTGGCGATCGTCCCGGAGGGGATGTCGAGCGCCTCGCCGATCGTCCGGTAGCTCTCGTCGCGGGCGAAGAAGCGGTCGAGCACCTCGCGGCAGGGCTCGGAGAGCGCGGACATCGCGTCGCGCACGTCCCAAGCCTCCTCGAGCCGGTCCATCGACTCGTCGGCTCCGCCGGCGCTCAGCTCCTCGTTCAGCTCGAGGCGGCTGCCCTCGCGCAGCCGGTCGACGGCGGCCCGCCGCGTCAGCTGCGCGATCCAGGGACGAATGGCTCCCGGGTCGCGAAGCTGGTCGAGCCGCTCGTAGACGCGGGTGAAGACCTCCTGGAAGACGTCCTCGGCGTCGTGCTCGGGCAGCCGGTACGCCTGCACGGCGATCGCGTAGACGTAGCGGGAGAAGCGCTCGACGAGGTCGCGCCACGCACTCTGGTCGCCCGCGCGGATCCGCTGGACGAGCTGGGCATCCGTCTCCACGCGGAGATCCTACGCCGGTATCTGAGGAATCGCGATCACGCCGAGGCGCGCGAGGATCTCGCCGGCGTCGTCGTCCCGGCCCAGCGCGACCAGCGTCAGCGCCGCCTCGTACTCGGCGCCGGCAGCCTGGGCGACACGCAGGCTCTCCTCGAATGCGACGCCGGCGGCCTCCGCGTCGCCGGCCTGGCGGAGCGCGTGTCCGCGCAGCCGGTGCAGCATCGCCTCGACGGCGGGGGCTCGCTCCTCGGCGAGCGCCTCCTCCGCCACCGCATAGGCACGCTCCGGCTCACGGCCGGCGAGGAGCATTGCCTCCGCGATTCGGGCCTGCGTCTCGACGACGAAGCTGGCCGCCGCGATGGCGCGGAAGCCGGCGAGCGCCTGTTCGAGCTCCGGAAGCGCCTCGTCCGGCCGGCCCGCCCGCGTCAGCGTCCGCGCCAGGTTGCTCCGCGCGACGAGGGCGAGCAGCTGGTGACCGGCCGCCTCGCACACCGCGCTCGTCTCCTCGAACGACTGCCGGGCGTCGTCCAGCCGGCCTTGGTCGGACTGGATCTCGCCGATGTTGTTGCCGACCATCGCCGCGTTGACGACGTCGCCGATCCGCTCCAGGAACTCCTTGCTCCGCCGGTAAGCCTCCAGCGAGTCGTCCCAGCGACCCTCGTAGTATGCGTCGATCCCGAGGTTGTTCAGCGCATGCGCCTGCCCCGCCAGGTCGCCGAGCTCCTCGTAGATCGGGATCGCGAGTCCCCTGAAGGCGGCGCGCTCGGGGGTGCCGAGCGAGGAGTAAGCGAGGTGGAGCAGGTAGTAGCCGCGCGCGAGGCCGCGCAGGTCGTCGGCTGCGTGCGCCTCCTCCACGGCGCTCCGGCCGAGCTCGACGGCCTCGCGGAAGTCGCCTTGGCGGAACCGGATCGCCGCCCGATCGAGCGTCAGCTCGATGCGCTCCGGGTCGGTGGCAACGACCTCCAGCCCGCGCTCGAGCCAGTCGAGCGCCTCCGCGTAACGGCCCATGTTCTCTCGGAGGCGAGCCTCCTTGTGGAAGAGCTTGACCTCGCCGGCGGTGCCTGGCTCGACCAGGCCGCGCGCACGTTCGTAGGCCTCCGCGGCGTCGCCGTAGGCGCCGGCGAGCGCCGACACGTCGCCGAGCGACTCATAAGCGAGCTCCAGGCTGGCCTGCTCCAGCTCGGGGAGCCGCTGTGCAGCCTCGATGGCGCGGCCGTAGAACTCGGCCGCCTCGACGTTCGCGTACTTCGCCTGCGCGCGCTCGCCGGCTGCGATCGAGTACGTCCACGCCTTGTCGTAGCGCTCGGCCCGGAAGAAGTGGAGCGAGAGCAGCTCGGCTGCTTCCTCCGGCCGGGCGGCGTGCAGTCGCTCGTAGACCTCGCCCGCCCGCTCGTGTAGCTCGCGCCGGCGCCGGAATGAGAGACCCTCGTAGGCGGTGTCCCGGATCAGCGCGTGACGGAACCGGAACCCGCCGGGGACGTAGGGATCGCGCTCGATGAACTCGGCCAGCCGCTCCCAGCTCTCCGAGTCCGGAGCCGCCGACGCATCGCCCGAGAGCGCCTCGACGATGACGTCTGCCGTGAAGCTCGTCCCCAGCACCGAGGCCCAGCGGAGCAGGGCCCGGTCGGTCGTCGCGGGCCGGTCGATCCGGCTCGTGACGACGGCCTCGACGCTCTCCGGGAGCTCCTCGGCCTCGGTGCGCCCTCGCGCCGCCCCGACGAGCTCCTGGAGGAAGAGCGGGTTGCCGCCCGCGCGCGCGGTGATCGCCTCGAGCTCGCGGTCGGGCAGCGGCGCCTCGGCCGCGGTGCGCGCCAGCTCGCGGGCCGCCTCCGGGGAGAGCGGCTCGAGCCGAATCGTCATCGCCGGGACGGGCGGTACGCCCTCCGCGGCGAGGAAGCCCTCGCTGCCCGGACGGCGGGTCGTGCAGATCAGCCACGGAAGCTGCGGCACCCGCTCCGCCAGATGCCGGAGCAGGTCGCTCGACGCCTCGTCCATCCAGTGGACGTCCTCGAAGACGAGCACGGTGGCCTCGGGCAGCAGCCCGCGGAGGAGCATCTCGACGACGCCCTTCAGCCGGGCGCGGCGGAACGCGGGCTGGAGCTCGTCCACCTCGCGCGTGGGGTCGACGGACACGTCGAGGGCGAGCGCGACCAGCGGGATCCACGGCAGGACATCCGGCGCGACCGGCGCGAGTCGCTCGCGGAGGAGCTCGCTGTTCCTGGACGGCTTCCCGTTGAACGAAACCGCGAGGAGGTCGCGAAGGAGCTGGCGGAACGAGAAGTACGCCGTCGACGCCTCGTACTGCTCGCAGGCCGTCGTGAGCAGCACCATCCCCTCCGCCTGCGAGCGGATCTCCTCGATCACCCGGCTCTTGCCGATCCCTGCCTCGCCGATGAGCTCGACCACGGTGCCGAAGCCGGCGCGGACAGGTCCCAGCGCCGCCCCGAGGATCGCCAGCTCGCGCTCGCGGCCGACGAGGGGCAGGCGCGCGCCTTCGTGGACGACGCGGCCTTCCTCGACGGGGCCGACCTCGACCGCGGCGACCGGCTCGGAGCGCCCCTTGACGGTGAACGGCTCGAGCTCGCGCAGGGCGAAGCGGGTCTCCGAGCGCTCGACGATCTCGCGGGGGGCGAGCACCGTACCGGGCTCGGCGCGAGCCATCAGCCGGGCTGCGAGCGCCGCCGTGCCGCCGAGGATCGTGTACGTCTTGCGGAACGGCGCGCCGACCTCGCCGGCGAAGACGCGGCCGCGGGCGACGCCGATCCGGAGCGGCAGCGGCGGCTCTGCCTCGACGATGGCGCGCACCGTCCGCAGCATCCGCTCCTCGTCGTTCTCCTGCGTGCGCGGCGCGCCAGCCGTCAGCACGACTTTGGTGCCGCCGGCGTCGATGTCCGTCTCCAGGAAGCAGACCCCGTGCGCGTCCGCGGCGCGCTGAACGGTGCGGACGAGGGAGTCGAGCGCCTCGGCCGCGTCCTCCGCCTCGAGGTCGTCGAGGCCGCCCGCGTGGAGGAACGCGACGGTCGCGGCGCGGTGCTCGGCCTCGGCGGCAGCGGCCGCGACGTGCGCACGCACCTCCGCGGGGACGAAGCGTTCCAGCTCGAGCTTCTCGACGTCGGGCAGCGGCTCGAGCCGTGTCTCGGCGGGCGGGGGGGCGGCGAGGAGGAAGCCGTCCTCCTTCGGCTCGCCGAGCACATGCGGCGGCAAGGCCGCGGCGGTGCCCGCGCTGACCAGGATCTCGCCCGGTTCGGCCGCCGCCTCCATCGCAACGGTTTGTGTTGCGGAGGGCCCGGCGACGATCAGCTCGCGGTGGGTCTCGCCGACGAGGAAGAAGCGGAAGGTGCCGCTGTGGACGCCGACGTGCATGCGGAGCTCCACAGGACCGGCGGACGTCTCCGGCCGGCCGATCTCGTCGAGCGTCGAGCGCAGACCGAAGACGGCGGCGGTCGCGCGCGTCTGGTGACCGTGACCGTCGAAGAACAGGAGCAGGGCGTCGCCGCCGAACTTGAGCAGCCCGCCGCCGAAGGCGTAGGCCACCTCGAGCAGCCGCGCGAAGGTCGCGTTCATGACCGCGTTGACCTCCTCCGCGCCCGCCTTGCCGCGGCTCGACAGCCGTTCGGACATGGCCGTGAAACCGGAGATGTCGACGAACGCCAGCGTTCCTTCGAGCTCGCGCCAGCGCTCGTCGGGCGTGTCGCGCGCCCACTCGATCACGAGGCGCGGGACGTACGGAACGAGCGACTGCGCCTCCATGCGGCTGGTGACCCCCACGAGTTCCACTTTCTTAGATTGTGACGCTATTGACAAGAATCGCAAAGCAGTACATAACTCAATCTGGCACGACCGGCGAAGGGAGGGCGCTCGGTGCGCCTTGGTAGGGGAGGTTCTGCGGTAGCGGTAGCGGCTGTCGCCGTCGCGGCGTTTACGCCGGACGCGTTGGCTGGGGTCTTCACCGTCAACTCGGCCGCCGATCCGGGCGACGGCGTCTGCACGGTCGCCGACTGCACCCTGCGGGAGGCGATCACCGCGGCGAACGCGGACGCGATCGCCGACTCGATCGTCTTCTCGATCGGCGGGGGCGGCACGCACACGATCTCGATCGCTGCCGGACAGCCTGTCCTGCTTCTGAGCGAGCCGGCCGAGATCGATGCGACGACCCAGCCCACCTATGCCGGCACACCTCTCATTACGCTCGACGGCGTCGGCGCCGCCGCCTCTCTCGCTGCAGGGCTGTGGGCCAACAAGACCGTGACGATCAAGGGCTTTCAGATCGTCCGCTTCCCTCAGGCCGGGATCATCCTCAGCGGCGGTGGCGCGGTGAGGGCCAATTACATCGGCACGAATACGGCCGGCGCCGACGTAGGAAACGGCGGATCCGGGATCGTTGTCAGCGGCGGTTCCGCGACGATCGGCAGTGGTGCGGTGCCCGGCGACCGCAACGTCATCGCCGGCAACGGCACCGACTCGAACGACCACGCCGGGATCTGGATCGACAGCAACGGCTCCGCCGTCGAGGACAACTACATCGGGACCGACCCGAGCGGGACGGTTGCCGTCCCGAACACGCGCGGCATGTGGATCTTCGGGGACTCGAACACGGTCGGCGGGGACGCGTCCTCAGAGGTCAACCTCATCTCCGGCAATACGTTCACGGGGATCACGCTGAGCGGAACCGGCAACCTCGTCCAGGGCAACCGCATCGGCACGACGGCGGACGGCACCTCGCCGCTCGGGAACGGCGGCGACGGGCTCCTGTTCGCGAACACCGCCTCGGCCAACACGATCAGCGGCAACGTCATCGCCCACAGTGCGGGCAGCGGCCTCTTCATCTTCAGCCCGGCGAGCCAGAACTCGATCCTCGGCAACCGCTTCTTCGGCAACGGGCTCCTCGGGATCGACCTTCAGCCCGGCGGCGTGACGACGAACGATCTCGGCACCTTCGACGGGGACTCCGGCGCGAATACCCTCCAGAACTTCCCTGACCTCGACAACGCGACCTTCATCGGCGACGTCCTCCAGGTCCACGGGATGCTCGACAGCGCCGCCGAAGCCACGTTCACGATCGAGATCTTCCAGAACCCCGCCTGCGACGGGACGCACGGCGAGGGCCGGCACCTCGCCCATACGAGCCCGGGGAACACGACCGGCGGGTCGGGGCTCCTGGACTTCACGATGAACTTCTTCGCCGATCCCGCCAACGGGCAGGTGGTCACCGCCACGGCGACGGACGCGAACGGGAACTCGTCCGAGTTCTCGAACTGCGTCACGGCCGACGTCCTCGACACGCAGATCACCGCCGGCCCGTCCGACTACTCGCAGACCGACGCCGCGACCTTCTCCTTCACGTCGCAGGCCGACGGGGCAACCTTCCAGTGCTCGCTCGACGGTGCGGGCTTCACGTCTTGCAGTTCGCCGCACACGGTCTCAGGCCCGCTCGCAGAGGGGCCGCACCGCTTCGAGGTACGGGCAGTGTTGGGCGGCGGGGACGAGGTCGATCCGAGCCCGGCCGTCTACCGCTGGACCGTCGACACCGTCGCGAGCGCGGGCACGCTCGACCAGCACAACGGGCGCGTCCTGTCGACTAACCAGGGTCGCTCGATCGGCGGCCCCGACAATCCGCGCCTGGCCCAGATCTTCACTCCCTCTGTCACAGGGGAGCTGCCCGAGGCGAGCGTCGGCCTCCGCTGCGCGACCACCCCCGGGACGATCGAGGCGTCGATCCGGGCGACCAACGGTGGTATCCCGGACGACGCTCAGATCCTCGCGACCGACACCGCGGCCGTCGGTACCGGCAACGCCTTCACGCGCTTCCAGTTCTCCCCCGCCCCGGTCCTGGCGGCTGGTACCGCGTACGCCCTCGTGCTGACGTACTCGGCCGGGTCCGGCTGCTACGCGTTCATGGCCGAAGACACGTACCCGGGCCTCGTCTACTGGGACGACGACTCGGGGAACACGAGCTCGGGCTGGACGGTGAACGCGGCCGAGGAGGACGTCGGCTTCGCAACCTTCGTGGTGGAGCCGCCCAAGGAGATCGCCTTCTACAGCACGCGCGACGGCAACTACGAGGTCTACCTCATGAACGCCGACGGCAGCGGTCAGACGAACGTGACCAACGATCCCGCCGGCGACCTGTACGCCGACCTGTCGCCGGACCTGGCGGAGATCGCCTTCCAGAGCGACCGACACGGCAACTGGGAGATCTACCGGATGAACGCCGACGGATCGTCGGTGACGCGGCTGACGGAGAACTCTGCGGCCGACCAGGTCCCCGACTGGTCGCCCGATGGATCCCAGATCGTCTTCCAGACCGATCGCGACGGCAACGAGGAGATCTACGTCATGACCTCCTCGGGCGGCGACGTGACGCGCCTGACGACGAACACCACGAACGACAACCATCCCGTGTGGTCGCCCGACGGGACGAAGATCGCCTTCTACAGCGTCCGCGACGGCAACAACGAGATCTACGTCATGAACGCGGACGGCACAGGGCAGACGCGCCTGACGAACGACCCGGCAAACGACTCCGCGCCGAGCTGGTCGCCGGACGGGACGAAGATCGCGTTCCAGAGCGACCGCGAGGGCAGCTTCGATATCTACGTCATGAACGCCGCCGACGGAGCGGGCGTGACGCGTCTCACCGACGACGCGGCGGACGACTTCAACCCGGACTGGTCGTCGACCGGCGACCGCATCGCCTTCACGTCGCGGCGAGACGGCAACGAAGAGATCTACGCCATGAACGCCGACGGCACCGGCGAAGGGAATCTGACGAACGCGGCCGGCAACGACGCCGCCCCGGACTGGGGCGGCGAGCCGGCGGCACCGCCCCCCTCGACGGAGACCTTCGTCGTAACGAACACGGGCGATGCCGGGGACGGTTCGCTGCGACAGGCGATCCTGGACGCGAACGCGAACCCAGGCGCGGACAGGATCGAGTTCGCCATCGTCGAGGACCCGCCGTTCGTGATCGACCTCGCCTCTGCGCTGCCGACCGTCACGGATCCCGTCTCGATCGACGCGACGACGCAGCCCGAGTGGGACGGCGCGCCGGTCGTCCGGATCGACGGCGCCGACACCGAGAGCGCCAACGGGATCCTGCTCGGCCCCGGCTCGGGCGGCTCCACGGTCGCGGGCCTGATCGTCACCAACTTCGACGGCAGCGGTATCGTCGCCTCGTCCGACGGCAACCTCGTCGACGGGAACTACGTCGGCACCGATGGCACCGAGGACCTCGGCAACGGCCTCTGGGGCGTCCATGTCGACGGCTTCGAGAACCACGTCGAGGACAACGTCATCTCCGGCAACGGCAACTCGGGCGTCCGGCTCCTGCTCGAGGACGAGAACGTCGTCGAGCGCAACCACATCGGGACGAACGCGGCGGGCGACGCCGCGATCCCGAACGGGGAGGCCGGCATCTCGATCGAGAGCTCGGCCCAGAACGAGATCCGCGACAACGTCATCTCGGGGAACACGTACTGGGGCATCGCGGTCGCGACCAGCGGGGACGGGAACTTCATCTACGACAACAAGATCGGCGTCGCGGCCGACGGCGTCTCCCCGCTCGGCAACGGGCTCCACGGCATCTCCGTGACCAGCTCGGACTTCACGATCGTCGGCGACAACGGGACCGTGCCGGAGGGCGTGCCGGCCGGCGGGCCGAACACGATCGCCTACAACGGCGGCGACGGCGTCCGCGTCGAGAGCGGCGGCGGCAACCGCATCGTTGCGAACTCGATCCACGACAACACCGAGCTCGGGATCAACCTCTTCGAGGGCGCGAACGGCGACCAGGGCGCGCCGGAGATCCAGAGCATCGAGTTCTCCGCGGAGTCGACCGACGAGGTGGACATCCTCACCAACTTCGTCGCGCCCCGTCCCGGAACGTATCGGGTCGACTACTACGCGAACGACGAGTGCGACGGCCCCGACGGCGGCGAGGGCAAGCGGCACCTCGGCCACGATCTGACGACCGCGGAAACCGGCTCGTCGAGCATCGACTCGACGAACTTCGGTCCCGTGGCGGTGGGAGACGTGATCACCGCCACCGTCAGCAGCCCCGTGGCCGACGACGAGGAGGGGACGCACCCGCTGAACACGTCAGAGTTCTCGGCCTGCTTCACGGTCGCGGCCCCCGGCTTCGTTGTCACCAACACGAACGACAGCGGCGCCGGCTCGCTGCGGCAGGCGATCCTCGACGCGAACGCGAACGAGGGGCCGGACACGATCCGGTTCGCGATTACCGGCGCGGGGCCGCACGTGATCACGCCGAGCACACCGCTGCCCGACGTCACCGGCCCGACGACGATCGACGGCTACACGCAGGCGGGCGCGAGCCCGAACACGCTCGCGATGGGCAGCGACGCCGTCCTGAAGATCGTCATCTCCGGAGCCAACATGCCGGCCTCGCCCCCATCGCACGCGGGCATCAGCCTCACCGGCACGGACAGCCTCGTCCGCGGACTGGTCATCAACGGCCCGTTCACCTACGGCATCCGGGTCGAGGGAAGCGGCAACGCGGTTCGGGGGAACTTCATCGGTACCAACGCGGCCGGGACGGCGGCCGCCGGAGTGACCCAGTATGGCGTCGCCGTCTCCGGTTCAGGCGCCGCCGGCAACAGCGTTGGCGGCTCCGCGCCCGCGAACCGCAACGTCATCTCGGGCGCCCACAACTCGTCGCTCGGCGGCAGCGGCGTCTCGATCAGCCTCGGCGCCTTCGGCAACTCCGTCGTCGGCAACTACATCGGCACGAATGCAGCCGGGACGGCCGCGCTCCCGAACGACGGCGGGCTGAACATCATCAGCGGCGCCTTCGGCAACACCGTCGGCGGGGAATCGGCCGCGGCAGGCAACGTCATCGCCGGCAACCTCCAGGAGGGCATCCACCTCCAGCAGGACGGGACGGCCAACAACATGATCCTCTCCAACAGGATCGGCGTCTCGGCCGGCGGGTTCGCGCTGGGGAACGGTGGGAGCGGTGTTCAGATGGCCTTCAGCTTCACGGGGCCGGCCGACACGCTGATCGCCGACAACGAGATCGCCTACAACGGCGGAATCGGCGTCCGCCCCGACGGCCCCGGGCACGCGATCCTCGCGAACTCGATCCACGACAACGGCGGGCTCGGCATAGACCTCGGCTCGTCCGGCGTGACCCCGAACGACACGAGCGAGACCGACGGCTTCCAGAACTTCCCCGTGCTGAACACCGTCCAGATCCCCGACGAGGGCCCGCAGACGATCACGGGCACGCTCGACAGCACCCCCGGAGCCGGCTTCACGATCGAGTTCTTCTCGAGCGACAGCTGCGATCCCTCCGGCAACGGCGAGGGCCAGACCTTCCTCGGCTCGATCTCCGTGGAGACGGACGTCGAGTTCGGCACGGACTCCTTCCAGTTCGCCCCCGAGACGGCGATCCCGGGCGAGAGGGTCGTGACGGCCACCGCCACCCGCTCCGAGGGGAGCACCTCCGAGTTCTCGGCATGCGCGGCCGTGATCGCAGCGGTCGAGGACTTGAGGGTCACGGTGCAGGAGTCGACCCTGCCGTCCGGCTGGGACAGCATCGCGCTCTCCGCGTTCCCGGCCAGCGCGCTGCCCTTCTTCGCCGGCCCGCTGACCTCGCCCGTCGGCTCGACGCCGGTCGGCTCGACCCCCGTCGGCTCGACGCCGGTTGGTTCGACCCCGGTCGGCTCGACCCCCGTTGGCTCCACGCCCGTCGGCTCCACGCCGGTCGGCTCGACCCCCGTCGGATCGACGCCCGTGGGATCGACGGGGCTCGCCGGCATCCCCGTCGGCTCGACGGCGCTGAACTTCGTGCTCGCGTCGTCGATCCCGATCGACTGGGATCCGGTGACCGCCGGCTCGGGTCTCGCGGGCCGCTCGCCGCAGACGTTCACGCTCCAGGACGTCCTCGACGACGCCGCCGCGCGGACGAACTTCTACGACCAGGTGACCCTGGGCGAGGCGCAGCTCGAGCGGACGGTGCTGCGCGGCGTGAGCTGGTCCTCCGTGCTGATCGGGAGCAAGACGATCGCCGAGGTACCGGCGCCCGGCGGTGGAACCTGGGCGGACTTCCTCGAGATCGACGACGGCGTCACCGACGCGACGACGATCCTCGGGCTCGACATCGCGGGCCGGCTGCGCTCCTCGCCCGTCGGCTCCACCCCCGTCGGCTCGACGCCCGTCGGCTCGACCCCGGTCGGCTCCACGCTCGTCGGGGACATCGCCGGCGGGATCGCGAACACCCCGGTCGGCTCGACCCCCGTCGGGAGCACGCACTTCGCCGACACCCGGCTCGGCGAGGTCCCCCTCGACGAGATCGCCAACATCGCGGCGGTCGTCGACTGCGGCGTGCTCGGCGGCTGCTCCGGGAAGACGCTCGGCGACGCGCGCGCGGCCGGAGCGATCCTCCTGACGGCGACGCTCGCCGACCTCGCCCCGGCGATCAACCACCTGACGATCAACGAGCTCGTGATCGCGGTCGTGGGACGCGCCGGGCTCCCGTGGGAGGCGCTGCCCATCGGCGAGTTCTCCGCCTACGCCGACCCGCGGACGACGGCGCACTACACGCTCTCCTTCAAGGCGGCGTGCCCGGCGCCGACGCTCGAGGCGAGCGTCCTCCTCCCCTTCCACTTCATCCTCACTCCGGGGTCGTCGGAGCTCAGCGTCGCCGGCGGGCCGTTCACCGACATCGACGATCCGGAGACCGACGCCGTCACCGGCGCGACCTGGACGCTCGACGACACCTGCGTGGAGGGCCAGGGCGCCCAGCAGCCCGTGGCGATCCGCTTCGAGGCCACGACCGGCTCGCGGGTCGGCAGGCAGACCTCCTCCGCCGAGGTGAGCGCCGGCAGCGAGACCTTCGCGGCGAACGGCCAGGCGCCCCTCGTCGTGCAGCAGCGCGGCGAGTTCGACGACGTCACCCCCACCACGATCGAGCCCGACCGCATCTACCTCCGCCACACGCCGACGACCGGCGACGTCGACACGTACCGGCTGCCGATCCCCGCCGAGGGGACGGTCGTGCGGGTCTTCCTCGGCCATCTGGCGACCGACCTCGACCTCGCGATGCAGATCCCGCAGCAGACGCTGCAGTCCGCTCCGGTCGGCTCGACGCCGGTCGGCTCGACGCCGATCGAGGACCGGGGCATCTCGATCACCGGCGACAACCCCGGTCTCCCGCCCGAGGGCCTCCAGGACATCCCGGTGGGCTCGACTCCCGTCGGGTCGACGCCCGTCGGGAGCACTTCGATCAACCGGGGCACGACTGACGAGGTCGTCGAGGTGGTCTCGAACGGCGAGACGGGTTTCTACACGATCCGGGTCGTCGGCTACAACGGTGCGTCGGCCGCCGACGGCTACACGCTCCGCGTGCAGCAGACGGCTCCTCCCGAGCTACCCCCCTGCCCCCCGCGCTCGTTCGAGTTCGACACAGACCCGTACGGCTCCGGCGACCAGGCCGAGGTGCCGGTGACGCTGCCCGATCCGGCGTCGCTGCCGGCCGGCACGAAGACGCTGTTCCTGCTCCTCGACAACCAGCTGCGCGACCTGTACGGCCGCGCCGAGGTCGACGCGCTGCTCGCGGCGCTCGATCCGATGACGCCCACGAACGTGACCGCGCACCCGCTCGTGCAGGGCGTACCGCTTCGGCTCGACGGGAACCCCGCGGTCGCGCAGGCGATCCGGGCGCTGAACGACGACCCGTGCGCGAGCCCGAACGACTTCGTGCGGGCGGTCAACGACGCGCTCGTCCCCTACCGGGGGGCGCTCGACGACCTCGAGTACGTCGTCTTCCTCGGCACGAACGAGGCCTTCCCGATGGGCTGGAAGCGCGACCGGGTCACGCTCTCGAACGCGACCGACTACGCCGCGAGCCTGCTCTTCACGACGGAGAACGGGACGAAGGCGAATGCGTCCTACGCCGCCGCCTTCAAGGGCTACGTCATGACGGACGACGTGTACACCTCGCTCACGGAGCGGCCCTTCCTGGGCGAGTCGTTCCCGCTCCCCGACCTGGCCAGCGGCCGCCTGCTCGAGACACCGCAGGACATGGTCGCGCAGATGACGCAGTTCGTCGCGTCGGGCGGCGTCTACGACCCGACGACGGCCCGCAGCTACACGGCCGCGTACGACTTCCTGCTCGACGGAGGCACGAGCGTCAACAACCGCTTCGAGACCCAGTTCGGGCTCCTCAACACGCTGGCCAGGCTGACCGACACTTGGGACGCCACGCAGGTCATCACCGACTACTTCTCGGCCGCCGACCCGGCCGAACTCGGCGCCGTCTGGGGTCACTACGACCACTTCCGGATGCAGCCGGCGGCCGGGACGGAACTCGTCTCGACGGAGTCGATCGCGCTCGACCCGCTCGTCGGGGAGCGCTTCCCCGGGCGCATCGCCTTCACCGTGGGCTGCAACGCCGGCCAGAACGTTGCCGACACCTTGATCCGCAACTTCTCCTCGAGCCCGCTCGTGGCGGAGGACCAGGCGCGCCGGCTGCGCGACTGGGCGCAGAGCTGGGCGCATCAGGGCACTGCCGTCTACATCGGCAACACGAGCTTCGGCTACGGCGACACCGACTTCGTCGCGCTGTCCGAGAAGCTGGGCGACTTCTTCGCCGAGCGCCTCCCCCAGGACACGAGCATGGGCCAGAAGCTCGTGGCGGTGAAGCACGAGTACTTCAACCAGATGGGCACCTACGGCGTGTTCGACGAGAAGGCGCTCGTCGAGTGGACGCTCTTCGGGCTGCCGCACTACCGCCCGAGCTCCGGCACGACCCCGACCTTCCCCGCGGCCCCCGCGACCTCGCCCGATCCGGACACCGGGCTCGAGTCCGCGGCGCTGACGCTCACCTCGGCCCAGCTGGCGAAGACGCGCGTGGACGGGCCGCCGGGTGGACGCGGGACGTTCTGGCAGGCGGCCGACGGAAGCACGCACTCACAGCCGTACCGGCAGCCGCAGTCCGTGCACTTCTTCGACCAGACCGTGGCCGGGCACGAGCTCCGCGGAGCGATGATCAAGAGCCTGGCCTCGACGAACTTCGAGGTCGATCCGCACCTGCACATCCCGACGGTCGACAACCAGGCACACGAGCCCGAGCCGGTCGGCTTCACGAACACCTTCTTCCCGGCGAACCACGTCAGCGTCACCGAGACGGCCGGGCGGTCGATCGTGACGGTCGTGGACAGCCAGCAGCGGCCGACGGTCCCGCTCTCGGAGAACGTCGCGACGCGGCTGATCACCGGCATCGGCCTGAAGCTCTTCTACGCGCCTGACGGCGCCGCGGACGGCCCGCCGCCGGTCTTCGTCGAGTCTGGCGCCACGCGCGTGGGCACCGAGCTGACGCTCTTCGCGCGGCTGCGCGGCAACCCGCTCGTCGTCGAGGCGCTCGTGACGCAGGACGGCGTCTCCTGGCAGCTCGTCTCCCTGACCAACACGCCCGGGACCGACGTCTGGACGGCGACGCACACGCTGGCGACCGACGCCGACGCCGACATGCTCTTCGACGCGGTCAACGGGTTCGGCCGCGTCGCGTACACGACCGCCAAGGGCGCGCTGCACCGGTCCGTGCCGGCACCGGAGGCGAACGACGAGCTCGAGGTCATCATCGAGAGCCCGCCGGAGGGCGCGGTCTACACGAAGGGCCAGGGCGTCCAGGCCCTCTACGGCTGCATCGGCGCGTTCGTCACCCTCTGCCAGGGCCCGGTGGGCCACGGCGGCGCGGTCGACACGAACACGGTCGGCGAGCGCGCATTCACCGTGCAGGCCCGGAACGTGAGCGGCGCCGAGGACTCCGACACGAACATCTACTTCGTCCATTACTCGTTCAGCGGCTTCTTCTCGCCCATCGCCAACCCGCCGGTGCTCAACACCGTCAAGGGCGGATCCGCGGTGCCGGTGAAGTTCAGCCTCGGAGGCGACCAGGGCCTCGCGATCTTCGCGCCCGGATATCCGAAGTCGCAGGTCATGGGATGTGACGGCTCGGATCTCAACTCCGTCACCGACACGCTGACCGCAGGCTCGAGCTCGTTGCAGTACGACCCGGCGACCGATCGCTACACCTACGTCTGGAAGACGGAGAAGGCCTGGGCCGGGCTCTGCCGGAAGCTGATCCTCCGCCTCAACGACGGCACCGACCACATAGCGCTGTTCAAGTTCAAGTAGACCGACTAGCGACCGCTAATGCTGCTCGGCGGTGCGCCTGGCGAGCGTCTCGAGCAGCTTCCAGGCGATGCTGGCGTTCGTCTCGACGATCGGCCGGAACTCCCACGAGGTCAGCCCGAGCGCCAGGATGTCCGTCTCGGCCGTCACGGTCGCCGTGCGCGGAGCCTCGGCGATCAGCGCGATCTCGCCGAGATAGTCGCCTGCTCCGAGGCGGCGGACCTCCTCGCCGTCGACCTCGACGCGCGCCTCGCCCTGCTCGATCACGAAGAAGCCGACGCCGGTCTGGCCCTCCTCGGCGATCACGTCGCCGGAGGAGAAGCGCCGTTCCTTCATCGTGTTCGCGATGTCGCGCAGGTCGCGGGCGTCCAGACCCGCGAAGAGGGGCACCCTCTTGAGCAGCTCGATCCGGTTCTCGTCCATGCGCGAGAGTCTATTTGACGGACACCGCGTCTACACTGGAGCCTGCGGGGCGTTAGCTCAGCTGGGAGAGCGCCGGCTTTGCAAGCCGGAGGTCGCCGGTTCGATCCCGGCACGCTCCATCGGCCCGGCCTCACAGCTCCCCGTCGGGCACGACGCCGCGGTTGATGCTCGCGACCTGCTCGGCCGTGAACGGCGGGCGGGAGAGCTCCTCGCGGAGGTGGAACGCGCGGAACAGGTGGGCGATGTAGTGCATCCGCTGGTCGAAGTCCGACCAGTCGCGCGCGCCGCAGTCGTCTCGGGCCGGCGGCACCGGCTCGAACCGCGCGAGCAGCTCGGTCAGCTCCGCCAGCCCTGGCTCGAGCAGCACCTCCGGGTACGGGTCGGCCAGATGCGTCCCGAGCGCCAGCACGCGGTCCGGCAGGGACAGGACCATGAGGCAGTCGCTGATCGCCTCGCGCGCGACCCCGCTCGCGGCACGCTGCGTTCCCGCGGCGACGAGCCAGGCGGCCGCGGCGCCGGTCCGGCGGCGAGCCGGCCCCCAGCACGCCGCCGAAGGGAAGAGCGCCTCGAGCGCGCGACGTCCCAGATCCTCATGCGTCGCGTACGGCGCGTCGAGCGCCTCACGGATCTCCGGCTGCAGGCGCGCCTGCTCGTGGAGGCCGATCTCGAGGTTCGCGAGGACGGCGAGCTCGACGCGCCGGTTCGGATCGCGCTCGACCCGCGCGCGCTCGTACCGCGCGAACGCCCGGCGGAGATACTCCTGACCGTCGGGCGGCTCGCCCGGCCGCAGCCCGTCGAGGAAGCGCCGGAACGCGGGCCCACCGGGCTCCGCGTCGGCGGCGCACTCGTGGAGGTAGCGCGCGAACTCGAGCCCGATCTCCTCGAAGACCCTGAGGTTCCCCCGCACCACGGCGTCGCTCGCTCGCTCGAAGGCGGCGAAGGGAGTGTGCAGCTCGGCCGTCAGCCGCCCGAGCCGCGTGTCGCGCCGAAAGAGGCCGCGGCGCAGCAGCCGGCGCCACAGCGTCGCGAGCGGATGGAGCAGCCAGCGGCGCGCTCCGAGCCGCCTGCCGAGCTGCGCGAGCAGGTCCTCCCCCCGGATCGTCCGCCCGGCCTGTCGAGAGGCCCAGGTCGCGTACGTGCACCAGTTCGCGCCTCCCCCGGTTCGCGCCGCATATGCGGCGGCAAGGCGCCAGTAGCAGTGCGTGATCTCGAGGTTGCGGACGACCGGGTCGGCGATCGCGGCGATGCGCCGAGCCTCGCCCGGGGTCGGCTCGATCTCAGATCTCCACGCCGTAGGCCTCCGTGAACGCCTCCTGGGCGTAGGCGAGCGAGGCGTAGGCGAAGCCCTTGTCGCCCCAGCGTGTGCCCCAGCTGTTCCGGACGATGAACCGGTCCGGCGTGTAACCGACGATCGCGACCGCGTGCCCGCCGCGCTTCGTCTTGGGCTGGTACTGGTCGAGGTTGCCGCCGTTGAAGGTGGCCTCGTCCCAGGTCCGGTCGACGTCGAGGCGCGTCAGGATCGGCCCCTTGGTCGCGAGCCACGAGCGCCAGTCCGAGAGGTTCGTATCGAGGTTGAAGTAGGCGAGGACCTTGCGCAGGGCGGCGATCGCGTAGAACGTCTTCGCCTCCTTGGGATAGAGCTTGCCCGAGGCGAAGGGAAGGGTGCTGTCGCGGACGACGCCGAACTTGCGCGCGATGTCGAGCGCCGTCTTCAGGCTCGTTCCCTCCGTCTCGATGAACGTCGTCGGACGCGTGATGAACGGATCGGTCTCCTTTGCGGCCATCCAGATGAAGCGCGGCGAGAGCAAAGCGCTCTCGGGCAGGCGCTTCGCCTTGACGAAGTGCCAGCGCAGCACCGAGTCGGCGGTCGCCCAGCCGACGCAGGAGCCGGTCGTCCCCTGGTCGCCGATCCTCCACCACGAGGCCCGCAGGTCCTTCGAGGCCGGGATCGGAGGCGCGGCGGCGACGAGGTCCGCCTCCTCCGCGGTCTCGTAGGTCCAGTCCTGCTCGGGCTTCGGCGATGGCCTGCAGTTGAGGATCCGCTTCGGCTGCGGGGGCCGACGCTTCGGTTGCCGTTTGGTCGTCCGTCGTGCGCGTGCCATCTCGTACCTCCTCTTTGTCCCTAGGGCGAAGTGGTTTCGGTCGAATCGGTCGACGTCTCCGTCGACGTCGTCTCCTCCTCCTCGGGGAACGCGAACGGCGTGTAGACGAGCGTCACCTCCGGCCCGAACGCCTCGCGCAGCCCCGCGAACGTCGCCAGGAGATCCGAGAACGACCCGACGCCGACGACCGTGTCGCCCGCCTGGACGAACTGGCGCCGACGCTCGCCGCCGAGCTCCGCCGTCGTGACCAGTCGGATGTGCTGGACGAGGTTCCGCTCCTTGAGGACGCCAGCCTGGGCCTCCGTCTCGGTGACGACGCTTCCGCTCCTGGCGGCTCGCCTCGTGAGTGCGGGGAGCTCCCCGGGGGGAAGCGTGACGATGCCGAGCTTCAGCGTCTGCAGCAGCTCCGGCTCCCACTCCTCCAGCTGGTACTCGACGACCTCCAGCGGCTGGGCGACCGAGACGACTCCGGCGGCTTCTGGACCGTTCGCGGAGAGCTCGCGCCAGCCGATATCCGGATCGGCCGTCGAGAGCACCCGGACAGTCCCTTCGTGGACCCTGACCGTGGTGTTGTCGCCGCCGGCGATCAGGGTGAAGAGGGTGCCGGTGACCTCGATCTCGGCTCCCGGCGCCTCGAGGCGGATCGTCTCGCCGCCGGTCTCGGCGTCGCAGGCGATCGCCCCGGCGAGCAGCCGGAGCGCGGTGGCGGCATCCGGCCGGATCAGCACGGCGGCTTCGGGTCGCAACTTGCAGCCCGCGATCTCGCGCGTGTCGAACTCGAGCGTGCCTCCCGGCCCGGTCGACAGGCGGTCGGCGCGGAAGATGGTCTCCTGGCGCAGGACCGGCCCGCAGTCCCGCTGCACCACCTCCAGGTAGCCGGTGATCACCCCCTCCTCCTCGACGCAGCGCTCGACCTCGGTGCTGGTCGTGCCGGTCTCGGTGGTCGCCGTGCTCGTTCCCGTCGTCGTCCCGGTGTCCCCGCCGGTCTGCGTGCCGGCCTCGGGGCCGCCCCCGCCGCAGCCGGAGCTCGCCAGAAGGATGGCGGCGAACAGGAGCACGGCCCCCGAGGGCATCAGAAGATCCCCTCGATCAGCTCGCGCGAGACGGGCCAGACGTTGCCCGCGTTGAGAACGAAGGTGACGATCAGGAGCTTGAAGACGAGGTACTCGGCCACGCTCCAGGCGCCGTCGGGAGGGCGCAGCCGGAGGAGCGCCCCGGCGGTCTCGCCGAGATCCTGGGCGGCGCCGCGTAAACGCGCGGCCTCACTTGGCCGCGTCGGTCGGCGCCTCGCCCAGCGCACGCCGGCACCGAGGGCGAGGAGGCCGGCGATCGCGATCAGCTGGTGGTAGGGGCGCACGCCGTAGCCCCAGACGCCGTAGTTGAACGAGAGGTCGAGGCTCCGCCCCAGCGGCCCCTTGCGCTCGCGGGCGATCGTCAGCCGCCGCACGCGCGCGTCGTTGGCGGTCTCGAGGTCGTCCGCGGCGCGCGCGCCCCGCTCGAGGAGGGCGAGCGCGGCCTCCTGCGCGGGCCGGTCGTCGTCTCCCGGGCCGTCGACGAGCGCCGCGTCGTCGAGATCGAGCCGGAGCGACCGAATCCGGCCGCCGCTCTCCCGGCCGAACGGCAGGCGCAGCCGCTCGAACCGGGCGCCCTGGAGATCGAGCTCGGCCACGTCCGCCTGGTCGAAGCTCACGGACCCTTCGACGAGCGCGTCGGAGAAGGAGACGGGCCCGAGGAAGCGGACGGTCGAGAAGTCGACGTCCCCGCGGAGCCGCACGTCCTGGAAGCTCAGGTCGCCTGACGACGTGGCCCGCGAGAACCGGGCCGGCCCGGCCACGTCGGCGAGGAAGAAGGTCGCCCCGTCCTCGAAGGAGGCACGGTGGAAGTCCAGCGACGGGTCGGCGCCGGAGCCGTCGAAGCTCGCCGCCGCGAAGTCGACCCGCTCGACGAAGCGAGCGCCGGCGAAGCGCCCCGCGCCGGCCACCTCGACGGTCGAGAAGTCCGCGAACGATCCGAACTCGGCGCTCGCGAAGCTGACGCCGTCGCCGAAGATCGCGCCGGCGAACGAGCCGCTGCCGTGGAACTCGGCCCCGGAGAAGTCGGCCGCCCCCTCGAAGCGGGCCCCGTCGAAGCGGGCGGCCTCGTCGAAGACCGCCAGCGCGAGGTCGGCGGCGCCGAGCTGGGCGCGCGCGAAGGTGACGGGGGCGCCGAAGCGGGCGCCGGCCAGGTCGAGCCGCCCTCGGATCTCGCTCTCCGAGAGGTCGACCACGTGGGAGAAGGAGCGGTGTGCGCCCTGAATGCCGCCGAGCAGGCGCGACCGGCGCAGCACGAGCGGCACGTCCAGGGCCGGCGGCAGCCGCAGAGCGCCCCTGACCTCGACCCCGGTGAGCACGACGGGGCGCCCGGCGGCGAGCGCGGCGACCAGATCGGCTGCGTCCACCGCGCGAGGGCGCGCCGGAACTGCGGCCTCTGCGCCGCCCGCGAGGACGAGCGGCAGGACCAGGGCCGCGACGCAGGCGTGGCTCTGTCTCAACGTAAACGGCTCCCGTCGCGCGGCCCTATGGCAGATAGGTCCTGATCTGCCGGCGCCCACCGAGCGAGCCGCGGCTGTAGTCGATCGGGAAGAGCTGCGGGCCGCTCTCCTGACCGTGGCTGATCACCTTGCCGTTGCCCACGTAGAGCGTCACGTGGTTGATGTCGCCGTGGCTGTGCCCGTAGAAGACGAGGTCTCCCGGCTTCGCCCGGGTCGTCTCGCGTCCCTGGCCGATCTGTGTCCCCGTGTAGCCGAAGCCGTTGTACCCGAGCCCGTTCGGGTCGGGCGCCCCGGCGGCGAAGTAGCACCACGTCACAAAGGACGAGCAGTCCTCGAACTCCGGAAAGGACGGCGGCAGGAGACGCCGGCGGACGCCCTCCATGCGCTGCGAGCTCTGCGTGTAGCGGATCCGCTCGCGGTTCGCGTAGCCGCAGTGCGCAGCCGCCACGATCTTCTGCCGGGTCGTGGTGGCCTCCTCGCCCGCCTTTGCAGCCCGCTCGAGCAGCAAGCGGCTGAACGCGTCGAAGTGGGGCGCGAGCGCGGCATAGGTGTCCTTCCCGACCTCGCCGTCGATGTCCGGGAGCCCGCGCGCCCGCTGGAACTCCTTGACCTGGGCCTCCAGCCCGGCGTCGAAGACGTTCGTGATCTTGTCCGCCTTGGGCCTGAACCCGGCCTTGCGCAGCGCCCGCTGAACCGCGCGGACGTCGCGGCCCTTGGAGCCGATCTTCAGCAGCCGCGGCTCAGCCATCCTGGTCACCGGGGACGGCCGGGGCATGGGTCTCGGCATGCACGCTGTCGTCGCCCTCCCCCTCGGGAGGCGGGTCCTCCCGGGCCGGGGCGAACGGGTCGAACTCGTCCTCGTCGCCGACGAGCGGGATCGGCTCGAGCAGGGCCTTGATCCGGTCCCTCAGGGTCATGACCGCGCCCGCGCCGCAGGAGTGAGCTCGCCGTTCGTCACTCCACGCTCCTCGATTTGGTCCTTCCGCGCCTCACAGTTGCACGCCCGCGCGGCCAAGTCAATCCGCCGGGCCCGGCGCCCTCGGTTGACCGTCGCCGCGGATCGCCGTAGATTGAGAGACGTGGGGGGAGCCGCCGAAACTCGCTCGGCCGAGCGCCCGATCCAGCCGCGCGTCCGTCTCTCGTCGCCGCTGGACGCGCTGAAGCCGCACTACGACGTCGTCGTCGTCGGCTCGGGGTACGGGGGCTCGATCGCCGCCTCCCGGATGGCGCGGGCCGGCCGCACGGTCTGCCTGCTCGAGCGCGGCCGAGAGCTCCAACCCGGCGAGTATCCCGACTCGGCGGCCGAGTCGTTCCACGAGTTCCAGATCGACACCAAGGAGCGGCACTTCGGCCGTGCCGACGGCCTCTTCGACATGCGGGTCAACGACGACATGAACGTCCTCGTCGGCTGCGGTCTCGGGGGCACGTCGCTCGTGAACGCGAACGTGGCCCTCCCCGCTGAGGCGAGGGTCTGGGAGGACGAGCGCTGGCCGCAGGCGCTCCGCGACGACCGCGCCGGACTGGACGAGGGCTACCGGCGCGCGACCGAGATGCTGAAGCCGGCGCCGTTCCCGCAGGAGCTCGCCCCGCTGCCGAAGCTCGCAGCGCTCGAGGCGGCCGCCGCCGCCATGGATGCGCGCTTCTACCGGCCGCCGATCAACGTCACCTACAAGGACGGGACGAACCACGTGGGCGTCTACCAGCAGGCGTGCCACCTGTGCGGCGACTGCGTCTCGGGCTGCAACTACGGAGCCAAGAACACGACCCTGATGAACTACCTCCCCGACGCCCGCAACCACGGGGCCGAGCTGTTCACGCAGGTCAGGGTCGATCGCGTCGACCGCCGCGACGGGCGCTGGGTCGTCTACTTCCGCCCGGTCGGCTCCGGGCGCGAGGCCTTCGACGCGCCGCCGATGTTCGTCACGGCGGACATCGTCATGCTCGGCGCCGGCGCGCTCGGATCGACCGAGATCCTGCTCCGCTCGCGCGCAGCCGGCCTCCCGCTCTCGGACGTTCTCGGCCACCGCTTCACAGGAAACGGCGACGTGCTCGGCTTCGGCTACAACTGCGACCGGCCGATCAACGGCATCGGCTTCGGCGACCACGCCGTCGGCGAGCTGCCGCCCGTCGGCCCCTGCATCACCGGGATCATCGACCTGCGCGAGCAGCCCGTGCTCGAGGAGGGGATGGTGATCGAGGAGGGAGTCGTCCCGGGCGGCCTCTCGCCCGTGCTCGCGCGCGTCTTCGAGATCGCGGCGGCGCTCGTCGGCAAGGACACGGACGACGGCGTGGCGGACTTCTTCCGGGAGCGCGCGCGGGAGATCCAGATGATGGTCCAGGGCCCGTACCGCGGCGCGCTCCAGAACACGATCACGTTCCTGGTGATGGGTCACGACGACGGCGAGGGTCGCCTCGTGCTCGACGACGGGCGGGTACGGGTCGAGTGGCCCGGGGTCGGATCGCAGCCGATCTTCCAGCGGGTGGCCGAGCGCCTGACCGAGGCGACGGCCGCGCTCGGCGGCGAGTTCGTCAAGAACCCGATCTGGAGCAAGCTCCTCCACCACGACCTCGTCACCGTGCACCCGCTCGGGGGCTGCCCGATGGGCGAGGACGCCGCCGGCGGCGTGGTGGACGCCGACGGGCGGGTGTTCGCGGGCGGCGACGGCTCGGCCGTGCACGAGGGGCTCTACGTCTGCGACGGCGCGATCGTGCCCCGGCCGCTCGGGGTCAACCCGCTCCTGACGATCTCCGCGCTGGCCGAGCGGATCTGCGACCGCATGGCGGCGCGGCACGGCTGGACGATCGACTACGGCCTCGCGTACGCGCCGCCGCGGCAGGCGCAGGAGCCCGTGAAGCCCGGGATCCAGTTCACCGAGACGATGCGCGGGTTCTTCGCCGCGGGCGCGACGGGCGCCTACGAGGATGCCGAGCGCCGGGGCCGCGAAGAGGATTCGCCGTTCGAGTTCACGCTCACGATCGTCTCCGACGACCTCGAGCGGATGCTCGAGGAGCAGGAGCATGCGGCCCGCATCTTCGGCACCGTGAAGGCTCCGGCGCTCTCACCGAGCCCGCTGACGGTGACCGACGGCGTCTTCAACCTGTTCGTGACCGACCCCGCGGAGCCCGACCGGAGGCTGATGCGCTACCGGATGGGGCTCGCGGCGGAGGACGGGAAGCGCTACTTCTTCGACGGCTTCAAGCGGATCGAGGACGACCCCGGCCTCGACATGTGGGCGGACACGACGACGCTCTACATCACCGTCCACGAGGGCGGGGACGACACCGGGCCCGTGGCCGGCAAGGGCGTCCTCCACATCCACCCGCGGGACTTCATGCGCCAGATGACGACGATGCGGGTCAGGAACGCGCTCTCGGCGCGGCAGCAGCTCGCGCTCTCGGGACGGTTCAGCGCCCTCTTCACCGGCTCGCTGCACGACGTCTACGGCCTGGGCTAGCCAGTAGCCACCCGAAACGGAGCACGGCTGCGAGTCGCCGGCGTAGCGGGTACGGGCCCGTCGCCTGCAAGGTCCACAGGAAGCGGACCGCGTCGCGGAGGCCGCCCTCGAGGATCACGCGATCGCCGTCCACGTCGAGCTCGTAGACCCGGCGCCTCCCCTCCAGGCGGAACTGCCCGCCCCGTGCGATCCGCCCGTCGTCGAGGACGCCGACCGCCTCCGCCGTCCGCTCGTCGCGGAACCGCGCGAGATCCCGCACGTCCACGCGGACGCTCCCGCCGCGCAGCCGGCGCGCGAAGGCGACGCCGAGCGCCGGGTCGCGCATCCGCGTCGCCGACTCGTCCCACGGCACGCCCCCCTCCGGCCGGCGGGCGAGGTACGCCTTCGCGTCGCGGTAGCCCATCGCCACCAGCGCGTCCGCGTCGACGCGGCCGAGGTAGAAGTCCGGGTCGAGCGGGAGGGGGAACTCCGGCTTGATCACGTGCAGCCGCGGCAGGGGGTCGGTGCGCGCGCGCAGGTGCGCGAGCTCCTCGAAGAGGCCGCCGTTCGCGCTCAGCTCGATCATGTGCACGTACTGGTCGAATGCGCCGGGCCGGTACGTGCTCGAGTTGCCGATGCACCAGACGAGCCAGAGCTCCTCGCAGCCGCGCCGCACGGCCTCACTCGGGTTCGCGTCCTTGATCCACACCGAGTCGACGAAGAGCCGTCCGTCGCGCTGCACGGGAGGCATGAAGATCGGCAACGTGATCCCCGCGACGAGCAGGTCGAGGTCGATCTCGGTGTGCGGGACGGCGACGTTCGTCTTCGCCGCGAAGTCGCAGACGTTGAACGTGCCCTCGATGCCGCGGGCGGCGCGGATCCGGTCGACGTCCACGCCGAGGTGCGGGAAGACGCGCTCCACGATCCCGTCGGCGTCGCCGAAGGCCATCAGCTTCGGACCGCGGAGGTAGCGGCGCAGCGGCAGGAGCGAGACGAAGTCGCGCACGCGCAGCGTCCGCCAGCGCTCGCACATCTCGGCCGGCTCGATGCCCGACAGCAGCATCGCCAGGTTGATCGTCCCGCCCGAGGTGCCGTCCCCGTGGACGAAGCGCAAGCCCTCCTCCTCGAGGGCGAGGAGGACACCGGCCTGGTAGGCCACGCGCATCCCGCCGCCGGCGAGGATCAGCGACCGCCGCGGACCCGGAGCGTCGCCTGCAGCGAGAGCGGGGACGTGCTCCACCTAGTGCCCCGTCCGGTAATGCCGCCGAGCTTCTGGGTCGCGAGCACCAAGCCAGAGGCCGCACTCGCCCGCCGTCAAGGTCGGACACCTTGGCATGGGGTTGGGTGTAAACTGGCGCCGTGTGATCGCGGGCCATAAAGGGGCCCCCACGAAGTGCGAAGCACTTCGTGGGGAAGAGATGCCGGCATGTATTGCTGGATGGGGCACTAGTCCTCGAGCGTTCCGTACGTGTAGGCGAAGATCGCTGCGACGCCGACGAGCTCCCAGGCCAGGAACGACACCATCGCAGCCGAGGGAACGCCGTCCACCGCGAGGCTCAGCAGCCTGGCGACTACGCCGGCCGTCATGACCGCGAGGAAGCCCCGGTTGAAGGCGCGGCGCCGGAAGATCTGACGCCAGTAGAGGAGCGCGAACGCGCCGAAGCCGAGCTCGACGGCGCGGAGGAACCGGTGCTGCGCCAGCAGGCTCGCCTCGGGGTCGTCGAGCCCGGCGGTCAGCGACAGGTCGAAGGGAGCGGCGACCGCTCCCACGGCCCCGGCGAGGACGAGCGTCGCCGCGTACCCGAAGAAGAGGACCAGCGCGGCCCACCTCAGGAACGGATGCGCCACCAGTAGCCGATCGCGAGGAGCGCGGACGAGAAGTCGAAGACGGCGAGGGCGAGGCCGTAGTAGGAGAAGACGTCCAGCACGACGGCGAGCGACATCGCCGCGGCCGCGCCGAGCTTCTGGAGCGCCGACCAGCCGACGACGAGGCTGCTCGGCGGCGGCCGGAGCAGCGTCTGGGTCAGCGCGCCGCCGACCACGGCCATGAACATGCCGATGATCCCGAAGAAGAGGCGGTCGCTGGTGGTCGTGGGCGCGGAGAGCAGGTCGAGGACGAAGCCCTGGGCGGCGATCAGGACGATTCCGGACAGGAAGGTGCCGGCGGCGATCGCGAGCAGCGCCAGGCGCAGCGGGTCTCTCATCGGGCCTTGAAGGCGAAGTAGGTGGCCATCGCCAGCCACTGCGCCGTCCAGAACCAGATCCGGATCCAGTTGAGGGAGATCCACTTGCCGAGCACCTGCTGGAGCTCGGCGTCGTCGGTGATGTGAGCGGCCAGCCTCCGGTTGTGCGGGAAGATGAGCAGCGTCGTCAGCCCGGTGGCAGCGACCACGCCCGCCAGCACGACGGCGGGGGCGGCGACGTAGGTCGAGCCCCACTCGGCGACGATCAGCGCGATCGCGGCCCCGATGATCACGACGGTCATCACGGTGAAGAAGCGCGTCGCCCGCTTGATCGGGGCGACGATCTGGTCGTAGTAGTTGGCGGCCGTCATCGTGGCGCGGTTCGGGAGCGTGAAGAGCGACAGCGACCAGCCCGTGCCCAGGTACATCGAGGCGCACAGGAGCAGCACGCCCGCGACGACGAGCTCCCAGACCCTCACGGTTCCGGCGCCGGCGAAGCCGGCACCTCCGCTCTTTGTGAGCCTCCGTCGAGCCTACGGCTCATGCGCCGCTCCGGGGGCGCGAGCCAGTCCTCGCCGAGGCCGAGGTCGATCACGCTCTCCAGCCCCTCAGGCCGGTCCTCGGGCGGCTCCCGATAGGGGACGAACCAGCTCTCGATGTAGTCGTCCAGCACGCCGTGCGCCTCGGGGAAGAAGACCGTGAACACGGGGCGCTCGGCGACGCCGAGCCGCTTCACCGCCGCGAGCCGGGGATGGTCCCCGAGCTCGAGCCTCGCCCGTGCGCGGCGGCCGAAGCCGACCTCGACCCGGCCGCGGAAGTACACGTCCGACTTCATCAGCATGCCGCGGAACACGCAGTAGTTCGAGGCGCCCATGCTCGCCGGCAGCTTCGGCCCGCCCGGACGCTCGATCTCGACGTAGACCGCGCGCTGCCCGTCCTTGTCGTACTGGCTCGAGACGGTCGTGTCCGTGACGGCGAAGTCGAGGTTCGCCTGGTGCTTCGGCATCCCCCAGATGCCCTTGCCGCCCTTGACCGAGATCTCGGTGCTGACCGGCAGGTCGAGCACGTACTGGCCGAAGCGGAAGGGGCCAGGGAGCAGCAGCGGCAGCAGCGGCGGCGGGTCGGTGTCCCGCCGGGCGCACGCCAGCGCGACGCTGAACTCGATGTACTGCCCGATCGAGGTCTCCTGGTAGTTGACGACCGTGAAGACCAGCAGGCCCTTCCGCCAGAGCCGCACCGGCGCCAGCAACGGCGGCAGCAGCTCCCGCGCCCGGTCGAGATCGACCGGGAACGCGGCCATGAACGCCTGCATCCGGAACGACCGCACCGGCAGCGCGAACGGGATCCCGTCGACAAGCGCGTGGCGCCCCTGCTCGCGCCTGACCCGCCCGGGAATGATCCCGATCGCCTTCACCGCTCGAGCTCGGCGAGCATCAGCGGGAAGACGTCCCGCGCCGCCCGCGCGCCCATGAACATGTCGAGGTGCCCGTAGCCCGGCACCTCGACCAGGGAGTGGTAGCCGGGGCGGCGCTCGTCGAAGAAGCGGAACGTCCGCTCCTGGCTCGCCGGGAGGAAGCAGATGTTCTCCTGGCCGGCGAAGAACGCGAAGCGCGCGTCCGTCTGCGGATCGTCGGCGACGAAGCTCCGGGGCAGCTCGGGCCGGCTCTCCACGGAGACGAGATGGCCGGCCTCCACGCACTTCCCCATCTGCCGGAAGAACGAGATCGGTACGTGCGCGAACTCCTGCTTCAGCCACTCGTGGGTCTGCGGATTGAGATTCTCGTGCCGCCACAGCGCCGGGAAGCCTGTGCCGTACGTGAAGCTGACCATCTTGCAGACCGGGTTGTCGCACTCGTGGTGCGTGATCCGCACCATGAGGGCGAGAGCCTTCGCCGTCTTGGTGGGAGCTTCCAGGCCCCAACGGGGATTCATGAACGGCGTCAGCTTCCCCACCAGCGGGACGAGATTCTTGAGCTTGAACCGCGAGATCCGCGGGATCACCGGATGGAGCGTCACCGCGTTGGCGACCACCGTCTTCACCTCGGGCACGAGACCTGCGACCGCGGACATCATGAAGCTCGTCGAGCCCTGGCAGTGGATGACCGCCTTCACCTCGTCGGCGCCGGTCTCCTCCACGACCTTCCGGACCGCCGCCGGATGGTCGTGGACGGCCGCCTGGTCGAGCGTCCACTCGTTCGGCGGGACGTCGATGCTCGCCCGCCAGTTCTCGAGCCAGACGTCGTAGCCGGCGTCGACGAGCTCGTCCACGAGCGTCCGCTCCACGGGCGCCCTGAAGATGTTCGCGCGGACGCCGGCGCCGTGCACCAGCAGCACCGGCCCCTTCGCCGGCTCGCGCTCGCCGCGGACGTTGACGAGGTTCAGCTCGAGCCCGTCGCCCGCCGTGAAGGGGACGATCCGCTCCTCCGTCTCCTCGGTCTTCACTCCAGTGCCGGTCAGCTCTCCCCCTTTGCCTGGCCTGGTTATACGTCGCCCACGCCGCGGCGGCAAGCTTGACGGGGCTGGGCCGTACCCCTAGTTTCGGGAGATCGTGACGAGCTGCCCGAACCCGCCCCAGGACGAGTCACGCGAGCAGATCGGCTTCGTCCGGCGCCCGATGGTGCGCTGGTTCGACCCGGTGCAGCTCGCCGGGACGGCGCTCCAGGTGGCCGTCTCGTCGCTCTTCGGCGCTTACTCCGACAAGCGGGAGATCCAGGCGGCGCTCTCACCGGGGGCGCAGGCGAACCGGGAGCACGCCGACGCCGAGGAGCTGTGGATTGACTATGTCGCCGACCTCGGCGACGGGTTCGAGCCGACGTACACGGTCGCGTACCTCCACTCCCGCCCCCAGCTCCTCCTGGCGGGCCCCGACGGACGGTCGTGGGAGACCGAGCGCGGGCGGATCCTCGTCCTGGGCGGAGACCAGGTCTACCCCACGGCGACGCGAACGGACTACGAGGACCGCCTGATCGGCCCCTACCGTGCCGCGCTGCCATGCGTGGAGCCGGAGTCCGCCGCGCCCCACCTCTACGCGATCCCCGGCAACCACGACTGGTACGACGGCCTGACGAACTTCATTCGCATCTTCTGCCAGCGCCACTGGATCGGAGGCTGGAAGACGCGGCAGGAGCGAAGCTACTTCGCGCTCGAGCTGCCGCATCACTGGTGGCTGTGGGGGATCGACATCCAGTTCGACGCCTACATCGACGATCCCCAGCTGGACTACTTCCGCGCCGCCAAGAAGCTGCTGCGCGAGGGGGACCGCCTGATCCTCCTGACCGGCAAGCCGAGCTGGACGAAGGCGCTGGAGGACGATCCCTCGTATCGGAACCTCGCCTTCTTCGAGCGGGAGATGCTCGCCGACACCGGCGCGAGGCTGGCGGTCGTCGTCAGCGGCGACCTGCATCACTACGTCCGCTACGAGGATCGCTCGGGCGGACGGCAGCGGATCACCGCAGGCGGCGGGGGCGCCTACCTCTACCCGACCCACCACATGGCCGAGGAGCTGAGGCTCGAGGAGGAGGGGAAGACGGTCGAGTACGACCTGAAGGCGGCATTTCCGCCGAAGGAGAGGTCGCGGCGGCTGCGCTGGTGGGCTCCCTTGCGCCTTCCGACCAGGAACTGGCGCTTGCTCCGTGTCTTCGCGGCGCTCTTCTTCGCGCTCGCGCTGATGATGCAGGTGCCGGTGCGGAGGGCGATCCGACCGTCGGGAGAGGTCGCACTCGACGCCCTGCCTGGCCTGTGGCTGGACCTCGTCACAAGCAGGTGGTTCGTCTTCGCCGCCTTGATCCTGCTCGGCGCGCTGGTGCTCTTCGCGGCCGGCCGGAGCCTGCTCCAGAAGGTCCCGCTCGGCGTCGGCCACGCCGTGCCGCAGCTGTTCATGCTCTCCTGGGCCGTCGTCCTCTCGGCCTGGCTGCTTGCTCTCCCGGGCGACTGGAGCATGCGCTTCCCGCTGCTGCTCGCGGCCCTCGCGGCGTTCGCCGCCAGCTTTCCGGGCGCGGCGCTGCTCGGTCTCTACCTGGCAGTGTGCGACTGGCTCTTCGGCACCCACCGGCCGCTGTTCGGCGACGCGCTCGACCGACACGCGAACGAGGTCTTCGCCTGCCAGGGAATCGCGGACTGGAAGAACTTCCTCCGGCTCCACATCGGCGCCGACGGGGCACTCACGATCTTCCCGGTGGGGATCGAGCGCGTCGCGCGCCGGCGAGAGCTCAGCCTGAACACGACCGGCGGGCCCGGAGACCCGTTCTTCCTCGCCCCCGAGGGCCTCGAGGCCCAGCTGATCGAGACGGAGCCGATTCGGATCGAGTAGCCGGGGCTTGCGGCGAGGCGGAATGCGGCCTACGCTCTGCCCGAGTCGAATCGTTCTGCGGCCGGAACGAAGGGGGAGTCACGGCCGACATCGCACGAGTCCTCGGAGGCCGGCGCGGGGAGCGGTTCGGCGTGGCCGAGCGGGCCCGCCGCCGGGAGGCGCAGCAGGTCACCTTCCCTGATCTCGCCTGGGACCACTTCTACTGGGAGCGAGAGAGACGGCTGGGGAGCTCGGAGCACCCGGAAGCCGCCGCCCGCTACCGCGAGACGCGCGCTGCGTTCGAGGCTCGCTACGGCGAGCTCCTCGGGGAGTACTGGTCGATCAAGGAGCCCTCGGGCGTCGCGGTCACACGCAAGCCGGCTCCCCTTCTGCTCCGGCTGGTGATCGACGACAGGCTCCGATTCCACAGCGCCACTGACTGGGTCACCCGCGACGCGCCCGTTGTCGCGGACCTGCTCTTCCGCTGCGAGACCGTCGCGATCAGGATCACGGAGGTGCTGAGGTACGCGAGCAAGACGATCGCGATCCGCCGAGTGCTCGCCGTCGCCAGCGGCCTGCTCGGGTTCCTCGACCGTGCAGACGACGCGGACGTGAAGGCCGACCCCCTGCCCGTCGTTCGAGAGCAGAGCCGCGAGCTCGATGCGATCGACGTCTACTACCGGCGGGCAGGCTCCCGCATCGGCCGGATCCTCTACACCTGGGGCATGGTGATCGGCCTGGCCGTCCTGGCGGCGCTGCTCTCGGCCTTCGTCGTCCCCCTCTGGCTCTGGGGCCCGCTCGACTGGGCCGACCGCGGCCTCCAGATCTTCCTCGTCTCGTACGGAGCCGGCGCGATCGGGGCCTTCATCAGCGTCCTCCAGCGGATGGCGACGGAGAAGTTCACGATCCACTACGACCTGGGCAAGCGCAGCCTGTACACCCTCGGGAGCTACCGGCCGGTGCTCGGAGCCGTCTTCGGCGTGTTCACGTACTTCCTGCTGGCGAGCCACCTGCTGCAGACCGAGGACCCCGCGGGCGAGCGGGCACTCTTCTTCTACGGTGCCGTCGCGTTCGTCGCCGGCTTCAGCGAGCGCTTCACCAAGGTGCTCGTCAAGGGCGTAGAGGAGCGATTCGGGGCGGCGGGCGAGCAGCCCCCCGCCGGCACGGCAGCGGGCCGCTAGCCTTCGAGCCGTGAGGCTCGACGGCATCCACCACGTCACCTGCATCACCGGGGACGCGCCGCGCAACGTCGACTTCTACGCGCGCGTGCTCGGGTTGCGGATGGTCAAGAAGACGGTCAACCAGGACGACCCGACCGTCTACCACCTCTTCTACGCCGACGAGGAGGGCAGCCCCGGGGCCGACATCACCTTCTTCGAGTACCCGGGCGCGCGCCGCGGCCACGCCGGCGCGGGGATGATCCACACGATCACGTGGCGGGTCGCCTCGCCGGCGGCGCTCGACTTCTGGGCCGACCGGCTCGCGGGCGAGCGGATCGAGACCGAGCGCGACAGCGACCGGCTCTCGTTCGCCGATCCCGAGGGCCTCGGCCTCGAGCTCCGGATCGTCGAGACCGAGGACGAGCCGCTCCTCGCCCACCACGCGGAGATCCCCGAGGAGCACGCGCTCCAGGGCTTCGACGGCGTCCGCGCCTTCAGCGACGACCCCGACCAGAGCCGCGCCTTCCTCGTGGAGACGCTCGGCTTCTGGCCGGAAGGAGAGGACGCCTACAACGTGCGCGGGGAGACGCGCGGCTCCGGCTACGCCTACGACCGCAGCGAGCAGCGGGGGCTCGGCGGCGCCGGCACCGTCCACCACGTCGCCTGGTCGTCGACGATGGAGGACCACGAGGCGTGGCAGCGGCGGGTCGCCGAGTCGGGCGCCCGGCCGACGCCGATCATCGACCGATTCTGGTTCCGCTCGATCTACTTCCGCGAGCCGAGCGGCGTCCTCTTCGAGATCGCCACGGTCGGGCCCGGCTTCGCCGCCGACGAGCCGGTCGAGACTCTCGGCGAGCGGCTCGTCCTGCCGCCCGCCTTCGAGCACCTGCGCGACGAGGTGGAGCAGCGGCTCACGCCACTCCCCAACCCGCGCGAGCTCGCTAGTCCCGCGTCCCGCTGAGGACGTTGATGATCACGATCGCGATCAGGATCAGGAGCCAGACGAGCCCGCCCAGCCGGAAGCCCGGGGTCTCGGCCGCCTCGACGTCGACCTCCTGCTCCTCGCCCGGGTCGTAACCGGCCGCCTGCACCTCGCCCTCCAGCACCTTCGTCGCGTCACCCTCTTCCGCCGCCCGCTGCAACACCTCCAGCAGCCGCTGCGCCTCGGCCTGCTGCCCTCCCTCCCCGCCCTGCGCGATCGCCGTCGCCAGCACGCCGATCGCCCGCAGCGACTTGCGGTCGCCCTTGAGCCGCGCGGGCTCGAGCTCGTTCCAGAGGATCACCAGGGCGCCGTCCGCGTCGCCGCGGCGCAGCGCCGCGCGCGCCTGCTTGATCCCGTCGCGCATGGGCTCAGTATTCCGCCTTGGAGGGCGCCCCGCGCGGGACGCCGGGCCACCACCTGGCGCGGCCGACGAGCGAGATCAGCCCCGGCACGAGGAACGTGCGGACGAGGAACGTGTCGATCAGGATCCCGACCGCCATCACGAAGGCGAACTCCCGGAACGCCGCCAGGGGGACGATCGCCAGCAGCGAGAACGAGTATTGCTGGATGGCGCGCTAGTGCGGCGCCGGGGTGCCGGGCAGGTGGAGGAGGTTCTCGACCTCGCGCACCTCGGGGACGCTCCGGGCGCGCTCGACGAGCTCCTCGATCAGCTCCGGCCGCGGCACCTCGCCGCGCAGCTCGACGACGCCGTCACGCGCCTGGACGTTGATCTGGCCCTTGGGCACGTCGGGGCCGCGGAAGATCTCCGTCTCGACCTTGCGCGCGAGCGCCGGGTCGTTCAGCAGGCCGGCCTTCGGCTCGTGCCGGAGGTGGGTCGCCTTCTGCTTCAGGCCGTAGACGTCGGAGCCGACCCGCCGGCCGAGGCGGCCGAGCTCGCGGCCGCGGCGCCGGAAGAAGGCGGGCACGCGCTGGGCGAGCTGGGCCCGCCGACGGCGTCCGCTGACCGGGTCGAAGAAGAAGCCCGCCAGCGCTCCGCCGAGGGCCGCGAGCGGCGCAATCCGTTTCATCTGACCCCCCTGCGTTCGCTTACGCGGGAGGGCTACCCAGACCTGCGGGTTCTAGTCCCCCCAGTCGAAGTCGCGCGAGCGGCCCCAGAGGCTGTCTTCGACGTCCTCCTGCTCGGCGGGCTCCGCCGGCGGCACGTGGGCCTCGACTTCGGCGTTGATTGCCCCGTCCATCGTCTCCTCGATCCTGGCCTGCTCCTCGGTCTTGAAGAGAGGATGGTTCTCGAAGGGATCCCGGATCATGTACGCGTCGAGCGGCATCTGCGGCTCGAGCGGCTTGTTGCGCTCCTTGAGCGCGAGATGGTCCTGGATCACCTCTGAAAACAGCGACGTGGTCTCAACCTGCATGAAGTCCTCCGCAATTCGGGGCCGAGAGCCCGAAGTGTAGTCCGTTTTCGGGACGTTTGACCGACTTCCTTACGCGGCCGAGACCGGGCTCGTGCCGATCGACACGCAGTTCCGGCCGCGCCGCTTCGCATCGTAGAGCGCCCCGTCCGCGGACGCGATCAGCTCCTCGGCACTCGCGAGCGGCGGCTGGCCCGCCACGCCGAAGCTCGCCGTCACGTGCAGCGGCAGGCCCTCCGCGGTCAGGATCGTCCGCTCGGCCAGCGCCGTCCGCACGCGCTCGGCGAGACGCGCCGCGCCGGCCAGGTCGGTCCCGGGCAGGATCAGGCAGAACTCCTCGCCGCCCCAGCGGGCCGCCAGGTCGATCTCGCGGACTGTCCCGGCGAGCACGGTGGCGAGCTCGCGCAGCACGAGGTCGCCGCTCGGGTGGCCGAAGCGGTCGTTCACCTGCTTGAAGTGGTCGAGGTCGGCGAAGACGAGCGAGAGCGGGGAGCCGAAGCGCACCGCGCGGGCGAGCTCGACCGTCAGCGCCTGCTCGGCGGCGCGCCGGTTGGCGAGGCCGGTGAGCGCGTCGACGAGCGCCTGCTGCTCGAGGATGCGGTGCAGCCGCGCGTTCTCGAGCGCGATCACGGCGTGGCCGACGAGCAGGGACGCCGTCTCGATGTCGAGCACGGAGAACTCGGAGCCGTAGAGCACGAGCGAGCCGAAGCTCGTCCCGCCCGCCTGCAGCGGCAGCTCGACGCGCTTGGGGCCGGCATCCGGATCGCCCACCTGGACGACTCGGCCGTCGGGCCCGGTCACGTGGCCGCCGCTCGCGCGCGTGGACTCGACGGCCGTCTCGGCGATCGCACGCAGGAGCTGGTCGACGTCGTGGGTGGACGCGAGCGCCTCCCCGAACCGGATGGTCACGTCGCGGAGCCGGCGGCGCTCGGCTTCGAGGTCCTCGAGCCGCTCCTCCAGCTGCTCGGCCATCTCGTTGAAGGCCGAGCCGAGGCGGGCGAACTCGTCGCTGCCGCGCACGGTGACCCGCTCTGAGAGACGGCCCTCGGCGAGCCCGCGGGCCGCGGCGACGAGCCGCCGGAGCGTGGCCACGATCGACTGGCCGAGCACGTAGGCGACGCCGGCGATGAGGGCGAGCGAGGCCGCGAGCGCGGCGAGCAGGCGCAGCCAGCTGGTGCGGTTGGCCGACTCGATCCACTCCTGCGGGGAGAGCACGGCGAGGCGGAGGCCGGTGTCGGACGTGCTCGTCTTGGTGGCGAGCGCCCGGAAGCGGCTGCCGCCGATGCCGACGACCCGCGGGTGGTCGAGCGGCAGGTCGAGGCGGCCGCCGAGGCCGGGCGAGGCGGCGACGATCCTGCCGTCTTCGACGAGCGCGAGCCGCTGGCCGGGGCGCAGGCCGGCGCTGGCGCGCAGACGGTCGGCGAGCGTCTGGTCGAGGGGCAGCGACGCGATCACCCGGCCGAGCAGCCGCCCGTCGGTGGTGATGATCGACGCGCTCCGCTCCACCGCGGCGGGGTACTTGTCGCCGACCGTGAACTTGCCGTTGGCGTCGACGCGTACGCGCGACGAGGACTGGACGAGCGCCGCGAGCTCCGGCAGCTCGCCCCGCGCGAGCGCGTCGCGGACGCGCAGGTCGGCGGCGAAGCCGGCCGCGAGCTCCCGCGTGTAGGCGATCTCCTCCGCGTACGCGGCCGAGCCGGCACGCAGCGCCGCCTGGAGCTGGGCGTCCACGGTCCGCGCCTCGCTCCGCGCGAGCACCGCGCCGAAGCCCGCGAAGACTGCCGCCAGCGGCAGCAGCGTCAGCAGGAGGAAGTACGTGGCGAGCTTGACCTTGAAACTCAGTGCCGCAACCTCGTCTCGGTAGGCGTGTGCATCCCTCGTTCGAGGGTTTCGCTTTTCATCGGCAAATCGGCCCTAGGAGTTGAGGGCCAGCGCTTCCCGCAGGATCCGGCCCTGCTCGACGAGATGCGCGGTGGGATAGCCCTCGCTCGGGCTCGCGCGCCAGGGGCGACCCACGTAGCGGACGGGGACCTCGCCGGCGATCTCCTCGAGCCGGTGGCGGATCGTCCGCCAGGCGCCCATGTTCTGCGGCTCCTCCTGGGCCCAGACGATCTCCTCGAGGCCCGGATAGCCTCCGACCAGAGCGCGCCCGGCCTCGACGGGGAACGGGTAGAGCTGCTCGATCCGTGCCACCCCCACCGCAGGCGCCTCCGCCTGCAGCTCGTGGCCGAGCAGGTCGTAGGCGAGCTTGCCGGAGCAGAGTACGAGGCGGCGGACGGCCGCCTTGTCGGTCCGCTCCTCGTCGTCCAGCACCGGCCGGAAGCCGCCGCCGGCGAGCTCGGCGAGGGTGGTGGACGCCTCCTTCAGCCTGAGCAGCCCCTTCGGCGTCATCACGATCAGCGGCCTGCCCTTCGGGTCGAGCGCCTGCCGCCGCAGCAGGTGGAAGTACTGCGCCGAGGTGGTGCAGTTGGCGACGCGGATGTTCTCCTGGGCGGCGAGCGAGAGGAAGCGCTCGAGCCGCGCGGAGGAATGCTCGGGGCCGTTGCCCTCGTAGCCGTGCGGGAGGAGCAGCGTCAGCCGGGACGTCTGCTTCCACTTCGAGAGGCCGGAGACCATGAACTGGTCGACGATCACCTGGGCGCCGTTGACGAAGTCGCCGAACTGCGCCTCCCAGAGGACGAGCGCCTCGCCCGCGGCGACCGAGTAGCCGTACTCGAACCCGAGCGCGGCGAGCTCGGAGAGCGGCGAGTTGTGCACCTCGAAGGCGGCCGACGCGCCGTCGAGCCACTGGATCGGCGCGTGGCGCTCGCCGCTCTCGGCGTCGTGGAGGACGAGGTGGCGGTGCGAGAACGTCCCCCGCTCGGTGTCCTGGCCGGTCAGTCGGACGGGGATGCCCTCGGTGACCAGGCTCGCCAGCGCGAGCGCCTCCGCCTGGCCCCAGTCGATGCCGCCCTCGTCGAGCGCCGTGCGCCGCCGCTCGAGCTGCTTGGCGAGCTTGGGGTGCACGGTGAAGCCTTCGGGCACCGCCAGCAGCTGCTCGTTGAGGCTGCGCAGCTTCTCCTCGGCGAGGCGCGTGTCGACGCCCGAGTCCGCCCCGGAGGGCGTGCGCTCGCTGCGCGACTTGGCCGGCATGTCCTCGCCGAAGGTCGACCGGAGGCTCTCGTGTGCGGCGCGCAGCCGCTGCTGGACCTCGTCCACCAGGCCCTCCGCGTCCTCGGGCGTCACCTCCCCGGCCTCTGCGAGCAGGCGAGCGAACTGCTCCCGGACGGTCGGCTGCGCGGCGATTCGCGCGGCCATCAGCGGCTGCGTGTAGGCGGGCTCGTCCTGCTCGTTGTGGCCGTGCCGCCGGTAGCCGACGAGGTCGATGACGACATCGCGGCCGAAGCGGCGCCGGTAGGCCATCGCCAGGCGGACGGCGGCGATCGCGGCCTCGGGATCGTCGGCGTTGACGTGCACGATCGGCACGTCGAAGCCCTTGGCGAGGTCGCTCGCGTAGCGGGTCGAGCGCCCCTCGGCGGGGTCGGTCGTGAAGCCGACCTGGTTGTTGGCGATCACGTGCAGCGTGCCCCCGGTCGTGTAGCCGGCGAGGGCGCTGAGGTTGAACGTCTCGGCGACGACCCCCTGCGCGGCGAAGGACGCGTCGCCGTGGATCAGCACCGGCAGCGCGACCGCGGGCTCGTGCAGCGCCTCCGAGGGGCTCCGGTCGGTCTGCTTCGCGCGCGTGAAGCCCTCGACGACCGGGTCGACGGCCTCCAGGTGGCTGGGGTTCGAGGAGAGCGTGACCGTGATCTCGCCGGCCCGGGTCTTCCGGGAGCCGCGGGCGCCGAGGTGGTACTTGACGTCGCCCGTGCCGCCCTCCGGGTCGGCGGAGACCGCCTCGATCGTCCGCTCACCCTCGAACTCGCGCAGGATCGACTCGTACGGCCGGCCGACCGTGTGGGCGAGGACGTTCAGGCGGCCGCGGTGGGCCACCCCGAGCACGGTCTCGTGGGCGCCGGCCTCCGCCGCCAGCTCGATCGCCTCGTCGAGCATCGGCACCAGCACGTCGAGCCCCTCGATCGAGAACTGCTTCTGCCCGAGGAAGGTCTTGCGCAGGAACGTCTCCAGCCCCTCGACCTCGGAGAGCCGCGCGAGCAGCGTGCGCCGCTCGTCCGGCGGCAGCGGCTGCCGGTAGGCGGCCGACTCGATCGCCTGGCGCAGCCAGACGCGCTGCTCGTGGTCGGCGATGTGCTCGATCTCGTAGGCGATCGTTCCGCAGTACGTCTCCTCGAGCCGCGGGATCGCGTCGGCGAGCGTCTCGGCCTCGACGTTGAGCCTGAGGATGGCCGCGGGAATCCTCTGCTGCAGCTCCGGCGTGAGCTTCGGGATGTACCGCATCGGGTCGAGCGCCGGGTCACCGGGCGGCTCGGAGCCGAGCGGGTCGTGCCTCGCGGCGAGGTGGCCGTGCGTCCGGTAGGCCTTGACGAGCGCCATCGCGGCGGCGACGCCGCCGACGAGCTCCCCATCGAGGGCGGCTTCAGGGGCGACCGGCGTGGGCGCGACCGGCGGCGCCGGCTCGGCGACGGCGGCCTGCCCGTTCCCCGCCCGCGCCGCCTCGAGCAGGCGCGCGAGCCCCGGATGGTCGGCGAAGAGCGGCGAATCCCCGCGCTCGAACAGCTCCCGCCACTCGGGCGGGACCGAGGCGGGATTCTCCAGGTACTCGTCGAGGAGCAGTTGCGCGTAGCCCGCGTTCAGCCCGTCGACGTCACGTCGCTCGGCCATCGCCCTCCTGTTGTACCAGCCCGGCTACCAGAGAGCGGACTGCGTGGCCACGGCGATGGTCATCCCCACGGCGAACGCGATCGCGCCGACGAACACCGCGAACGAGGCGAGGCGCTGGTGCCGGCCGCCGATCGTCACGGCAATGAGCGCGACGACGAGCGCGATCGGGACCGTCCGCACCGGCTTGTAGGCGAGCCCGATCAGGCTCACCGCCACCGACGCCGCCGCGAGGAAGCCCGCGACGGCCTCGGCGGGACGCTCTCGGCGCTCGGAGACGCTCATCGGACGGCGACTCCAGCCCGTCGCAACGTCACAGGAGCGGCTCGCCGTCGCCCGCCGCAGGGGCTCGGGCGGCGTGGCCCGCGCAGGCGGCCACACCAGGGGCACGGCTCCGGATCGGGGAGCCGCGCCGGGTTGAGGGCGGCTTCGGGAGGCCGGGGCTCCGCCCGCACGGCCCACCACACGACGGCGCAGAGATACACGACCGGGATCTTGAGGATCACGAGCATGAAGACGACCTCGACGAGCATGTGGCTGTCCACGGAAGGGGCCTAGTGTAGTGGCCGGCGAGCTCAGCGCTCGAGCTTGCGCAGCATCCGGGCGAACGTGCCTCCGCCGAGGACGCGCTCCGCCCCGTTCCCAGCCCGCTCGCGCAGCTCCCGGTCGGAGGTGACGAGCCAGTAGGGGCCCTCGGGGGCGGCCGCCCAGCGGGCGATCCGGTCGTCCGCGCTCTCCGCGTCCTCGAAGACGACGAGGGCCCGGTGGCCCTCCTGCCGGGCCCAGCGCTCGACGAGCTCGACGAGCTCCTCGCGGTCGATGTTCGGCCAGAGGGAGCGCCGGACGTTCTCGGCGTCGACGAGGACGGTGACGGTCATGCCAAGTCTTCTAACACGGCTCCCGCCCGCGCTAGGCGTTAGGGTCTGCCCGTGAGGACGCTCTTTTCGGGAGGGCAGGTCTTCGACGGCACCGGCGCGGCGCCCGCGGCGGCCGACGTGGCCGTGGAGGACGGGAGGATCGTCGAGGTCGGGACGGGGCTCGACGGGGACGAGCACGTCGACGTCTCCGGGCGGACGCTCCTGCCCGGGCTGATCGACGCGCACGTGCACGTGATGATCGCCCACATCGACCTCTGGCGGCTGGTGCAGACACCCTTCTCCTACCGCTTCTACCAGGCGATCCACAACCTCGAGGCGACGCTCCGGATCGGGATCACGACCGTCCGCGACGCGGGCGGCGCCGACCTGGGCGTGAAGCAGGCGCTCGAGGACGGGCTGATCGCCGGGCCGCGCGTGCAGCTCTCGATCTCCATGCTCAGCCAGACGGGCGGGCACGGCGACGGCTGGATGCCCTCCGGGAACCGCGTCCAGCTCTTCCCGAGCCACCCGGGCCTGCCGCGCGCGATCTGCGACGGAGTCGACGAGGTGCGCCGGGCGGTGCGCGAGATGGTGCAGGCGGGCGCCGAGGTCATCAAGTGCGCCACGACCGGCGGCGTCATGTCCCCGCGGGACAAGCCCGAGCACTCCGGCTTCTCCCCGGAGGAGCTCGACGCGCTCGTCGGAGAGGCGCGCGCCCACGGCCTCGAGGTGATGGCCCACGCGCAGGGCACGCCCGGGATCAAGAACGCGCTGCGAGCGGGCATCCGCTCGATCGAGCACGGGATCTACCTGGACGACGAGGCGATCGACCTGATGCTCGAGCGCGGCGCCTGGCTCGTGCCGACGCTGATGGCCGCGGTCGGCGTGGTCAAGGCGGCGGAGGCCGGCGTGGCGATTCCGGATGCGTCGCTGCGGAAGGCCCTCGAGGTGATCGAGGCGCACCGCGACTCCTTCCGGCGCGCCGTGCACGCCGGCGTGAAGGTCGCGATGGGCACGGACAGCGGGGTCACGCCCCACGGGGACAACCTCGAGGAGCTCCAGCTGATGGCGGACAACGGCATGACGCCGGAGCAGGTGCTCGTGGCGACGACGTCGTCCGCGGCCGAGCTGATGGGGCTCGGCGACGAGCTCGGGACGATCGAGCCCGGCAAGCGCGCCGACCTGGTCGTTGTCGACGGCGACCCCTACGAGTTCGCGACGCTCAAGGGCCGGATCGCCGCCGTCTACCAGGACGGCAGGCTCGTCAGCGAGGCGCTCGGCGAGCTGGTCGCGTGACGACCCAGGCGTAGGCCGCCGCCGCCAGCACGGCGAACGCTCCCGTTCGCACACGCAGCTCCCACGAGCGGTCGGCCCAGTCCCCGGCCGGCATCGCCGCGCCGTGCGCCTCGAAGAACGGGCCGACGGGCGGGGCCTCGGTGACCGCCAGCGCGAAGATCGCGACGACAGCGGTCAGAAAGAGGAGCGCCGGGAACGGACGGCGCGACAGCGCGGCCCAGAGCCCGACGGCGCCGACCGCGACGTTGACGGCGGCGAAGGGCACCCAGACGAGATCGCCCGCTCGCGCGACCGGCCGGACGAGCTCGCTCCCCGTCCAGCCCGCCGCGAGCAGGCAGACGACCAGGCAGGCCGCTCCCAGCTCGGGCAGCGCAAGCCGCACGAGCGCGACGGCGGCCCCGCTCGCCCACGCCGCGCGCTCCCGGCGTGTGGGGATCGCAGCGAGCTCAGCCCGCATCGCGCGGGCCCACTCGCGGAAGCCGGTCACCACGCCTCCCTCAGGCGACCGCCCTGCGCGAGCTCCGCCCGGGCGAAGCGAATCCCCTCGCCGGTCAAGCGGTAGACGTGGCGCCGCTCCCGCCAGCGTGCGTCCAGCAGCCCGCGCGCTTCGAGCCTTGTGAGGATCGGGTACAGCGTCCCGGACGCGAGTCCCGTCTCCCGCGAGAGGTCGTAGCCATGGCGCCAACGCGTGGGCTCGCCGAGCAAAGCGTCCAGGAGCCGGCGGGTCTGAGGAGAGCTACGCCGCACGAGGAGAAGTCTACATATATAGACTACAGCCGTCCAGCCGCCACGATCCGCTGCAGGAACTGCTGCGTCCGCGGCTCGGCAGGCGCGCTGAAGATCCGGTCGGGCGGGCCCTCCTCGAGGATCGCTCCGCCGTCGAGGAAGCAGACGCGGTCGGCCGTCTCGCGCGCGAAGCTCATCTCGTGGGTCGCGATCAGCATCGTCATCCCGCCCTGCGCGAGCTCGCGGATCAGCGCCAGCACCTCGCCGACGAGCTCCGGGTCGAGCGCGCTCGTGACCTCGTCGAGGAGGAGCAGCTCGGGCCGCATCGCCAGCGCCCGCACGATCGCCACGCGCTGCTGCTGGCCGCCGGAGAGCCGGTCCGGGTACTCGTCGCGCTTGTCGGCGAGCCCGAAGCGTGCGAGCAGCTCGTCGGCGCGCTCCTCCGCCGCCTTGCGCGGCAGTCCGAGCGCCTGGGTGGGCCCGAGCGTCACGTTCCGCAGCACGCTCATGTGGGGGAAGAGGTTGAAGGCCTGGAAGACGATCCCGACGCGGCGGCGGAGGCGGTTGACGTCGACGCCGCGCGCGGTCAGCTCCTCGCCCTTCAGGAAGATGCGGCCCTCGTCGATCGGCTCGAGCAGGTTGACGCAGCGCAGGAGCGTGGACTTGCCCGAGCCGGAGGCGCCGATCAGGCAGACGACCTCATGCTCGGCGAGAGCGAGGTCGATCCCGCGCAGCACTTCCTCGCGCCCGAAGGACTTCCGCAGGCCTTCGATTCGCAGCAGCTCGCTCACGGCGACCGTCCGGCCAGTTGGCGCCTACGGTCACGCGCCACCAGCCAGTCCGTGAGCCGCGCCAACGGGATCGTCAGCAGGATGAAGAGGAGCGCCGTCGCCAGGTAGGGCGTGAAGTTGAAGGTCGCGGCGACCTTGATCTGGGACTGGCGGAACGCCTCCACCGGCCCGATCAGGGCCACGAGCGCCGTGTCCTTCTGGAGGCCGATGAAGTCGTTGAGCAGCGGCGGGACGACGCGCCGGACCGCCTGCGGCAGGACGACGTGGCGGAGGGCCTGGAACCGGGTCAGCCCGAGCGAGCGGGCGGCCGCCTCCTGGCTCGGGTGGACGGACTCGATCCCGGCCCGGTAGACCTCGGACACGTAGGCCGTGTAGACGAGGACGAGCGCGACCACGGCCCAGACGAGCGGCGAGCGCGGGATGCCGGCGATCCCCAGCGCCGGGACGCCGAAGCCGAACAGGTAGATCACGAGGATCGTCGGCACGCCCCGGAAGAAGTCGGCGTAGACCACGCCGAGCGCGCGCAGCGGGAAGAAGACCGGCCCGGGCAGGCTGCGCATGACGGCGACCACGAGCGCCGTGACGAGGATGATGGCCTCGGCGATCAGGAAGATCCGCACGTTCAGCAGGAAGGCGCGAGCGAGGTCGGGAAAGGATCCCGTGAAGCGGTCGGGGTCGAAGAACGCCCGTTTGACCTCGGGCCAGCCCGGCGAGCTTACGACGACGACGGCGATCACCGTGACGAAGACGGCCGTGCTGGCGGCCGCGATCGCCAGGCTGCGCCCGCCGCCGTCGCCGAGGATCCGCGAGCGGCGGCTCGCGGCCCCCCTCGAGGGCGCGCTACTCGAGGACGGGGGCGTCGGCCTTATCGGAGAGCCACTCCTGCTGGATCTCCGCGAGCCGGCCGCCGTCCTTCAGCCGGGCGAGTGCGGCGTCGACGCAGTCGACGAGCGGGCTGTCCTGCTCGAGCGCCATCGCGAAGTACTCCTGCTCGCCGACGGCCGGGAACTGGCCGACGATGGTGCTGTTCTCGAGCTGGGCGGCCGTGATGAAGAACGCGGTCGGCAGGTCGACGACGACGCCGTCGATCTGCTTGGCCTTCACGGCCGAGATCGCGTCGTTGAGCGTGTTGTAGACCGACGGCTGGCTGCTCGGCTCGATGTTGTCGACGATGTACTGGTAGCTCGTCGTCCCGACGGGCGCGCCGAGCTTGGCGTCCTTCAGCTCGGCGATGCTCTGTGCGTCCGCGATCTTGTTCGCCTGCAGCGCGACGAGAGCCTGGTTGACGTCGTAGTACGAGTCGCTGAAGTTGACCGCCTGCGCGCGCTCGTCGGAGTAGGAGATCTGGTTGATGTCGAAGTCGAAGTCCTTCGGCCCCGGACGGAACGACTGGTCAAACGGGACGACCGTCCAGTCCACCTCGTCCTCCGAGAAGCCGAGCTCCCCGGCCACGGCGTAAGCGACCGCGCTCTCGAAGCCCTCGCCGTTCGTGGGGTCGCCGAGCTCCCACGGCTCGGTCGCGGGCTCGCCGATCTCGAACCAGGGCGGGTAGGCCGGGTTGTCGGTGCCGATCGTGAGCCGCCCGGCCGTCCTCGTCTCGAGGCTCTCCTTCGCGCAGGGGTCGGCGGCCTCCGTCGCGGTGTCGCCGGCCGGCGGCGTGGCCTCCTCGTCGTCCGACCCGCAGCCGGCGGCGAAGGCCGCGAGCGCGGCGACGAGCACGAGGAGCAGCAGCTTGCGCACCTGAGCGAACCTACCACAGCGGTTTCGCGCCGCGAAACCGTCAGTCGAGCGCGGCGGCGAGCGCGTCGCGGCCGCCGGCGAGCACGGGCTCCCCGTGCGAGACGAGCACGCGCTCGACCGGGAGCTCGAGCAGCGGCCGCAGGCTCTCGGCGAGCTGGTCCAGGCTCGTCCTCTCGGGAAGCCAGGAGGCGGGGCAGAGCGTGAGGCCGCCGCCCTCGGCGCCGAGGATGACGTCGCCCGGCACGAGCGCCCGATGCGAGGGGATCCAGAAGACGACCTCGGCGGCCCGCGCCGTCTTGAAGGGGACGATCCCGCCGGGCAGCTCGTCGCCGGGTCGGAAGACGTCGGTGACCTCGCCTGCCCGGCGCTCGATCGCCCCGCGGCCGCGCGTCGGCGCCCAGACGCGCGCGCCGTAGCGCTGGGCGATCTCCCGCGTGCTCCGCACGTGCCAGAAGACGGTGATCAGGACGTGCAGCGGTGCGGCCGCGCGCTCGACGTCGCGGTCGAGGGCGGCCCAGAAGCGCTCCGCCTCGTCGGTGGGGACGAGCGGGTCGACGAGCACGACGGCGTCGGGCGCCTCGTAGTAGACGCTGCCGACCTCCTCCTTCCACTCCGGATGGAAGGCCGTCCAGCGCCAGAGGCCGGGCGCAAGCTCCTGCACGTCCACAGCGATCGACGCTACAGAAGGAGGTGGAGCCGAGGGGATTCGAACCCCTGACCTAGCGGCTGCCAGCCGCTCGCTCTCCCAACTGAGCTACGGCCCCACGAGCCGGGTCAGTGTAGCCGCGAAGTCGAAGTGATCAGCCCAGTTGATTCCCGCTGCCTGGTTGTTTCGGGTCGGACGCACGCGAAGCTGGATCTGCTTCCTGGCCGGGAACTCGTCGAGCGGGAGCAGGAAGCAGCGGTTGATTTCCGGGCAATAGGCGGCTAGCGCATCAACCTCATCGCTGGTGTAGGCGCGACGCAACAAGCCGTCCGGGCCACGGCGGCACGAGTAGCACCGGACGATGACGACGTCGCCGATCAACGGGGCCCACTTGCACTGGATCCGAAAGAACCGACCCGCGAGATCGAACAAGAGGTCGTAGCGCATACCGTCGTTCACGGGCTTCAAGACCGGCACGTCAAGCTTTGCCGCCGCATGCACGACCGCCGTTTCGGCGATCGTCCCCTTTTGGTCAGTGGTGAACATCGCGCCACCGACGGTAGCGAGCCCATCGGCGGGGCCGTGTCCTAAATGGACAACACTACGATGCGGCCGCTTCGACCTCGATCGCCGGCACGTCGCCCCAGAGGTCCTCGAGGTCGTAGTACGCGCGCGCCTCGGGCGTGAACACGTGCAGGACGACGTCGATGTAGTCGGCGATGATCCAGCTCGCCTCCCGCTCGCCCTCCACGGCGTGCGGGATCGCGCGGTGCTCCTGCTTCAGCCGCTCGCGCACCTCATCGTAGATGGCCTTCGTCTGCCGCGGGTTCTGGCCCGTGGCGATCACGAAGTAGTCGGTGTACGAGCACACCGGCCGCATGTCGAGGATCACGACGTCCCGCGCGAGCTTCTCCTGAGCGAGCTCGGCAACGAGGCGTGCTTGTTCGAGGGAGTTCAGGGGCTGATCAGCATCCTTCTTGGTGGGAACGCGACGAGTGTACCCCGCTCCGCCGGCCTTCACTCGCCCCGATACAGGCCGAGCTCGCCGATCAGGCGCTCGACCGCGGGCGGGACGAGCCCGCCGAGGGGCTCGCCGCGCGCGCAGCGGGCACGGATCATCGTCCCCGAGACAGGCACGGGCTCGATCTCGAAGAACGAGACGCGTGCCGGATCGACCGGCACCTCCGGCACGGGAAACCCCGGCCTCGTTGCCACGCCGAGCCTGACGCGCTCGAGCACGGCCTCCGGCTCCTTCCAGGCGGGGAAGTCCCGGAACTGGTCGGCTCCGATCAGCAGGATCGCGTCGCCGAAGTCGCGGGCGCGCAGCAGGTCGATCGTCCGTGGGTGGGGATCGAGCTCGACGTCGCAGGCCGGAAACGCGGCTTCGGCGAGCCGCAGCCGGGCCTCGGCGGGGGCGAAGACCGAGCGGTGCCCGGGACGCTCCGAGACGAGCACGACGACGCGCGAGAGCCCCAAGTGGGCGATCGCGCCCGCCACGAGCGCGGCATGGCCGTTGTGGGGCGGATCGAACGCGCCGCCGAAGAGCCCGATCACTCGAACTCGACCTCGTCTCCGTCGCGCACCCCGGCCGACTTCAGCGCGGCCTCGAGCTCCTCCCCCTCGGGCGTCTTCCCGGTGACGCGGAAGCCACGGTCGGTGCGGAGGATGCGGTAGGCGGGCCGGCCCGGCCGGGGCCGGTAGACGAGGAACTCGACCAGCCCCTCCTCGTCGGCGGTCGTCGGCAGCGGAGCTGGCTCGGCGAGCTCGAACAGCGCCCGCCTGAACGCCTCGACCCCTTCGCCCGTTGCGCAGGACAGCCGGAACGTCGCGAGGATGCGCGGGTCGTCGAGCCCGAGCTCGGGCGGCTCAGGCAGGAGGTCGATCTTGTTCAGCACGACGATCTGCGGCAGCTCGTCGAGCCCCGCGCCGTAGGCGCCGAGCTCGCCGTCGATCGCCCGGAAAGCCTGCGCGGGATCGGCCGCGGCGGCGTCGATCACGTGGATCAGCGTCCGCGCGCGCTCGAGGTGCGCGAGGAACTCGTGTCCCAGCCCGACGCCGCGGCTCGCGCCCTCGATCAGCCCCGGCACGTCGGCGACCGTCAGCTGGCGCGATCGGTCGGGCGCGTCGACGGTGCCGAGGACGGGCGCGAGCGTCGTGAACGGGTACTCGGCGACCTTCGGCTTCGCGTTCGAGATCCGGCGCAGCAGCGAGGACTTGCCCGCGTTCGGCAATCCCACCATCGCCGCGTCCGCGAGCAGCTTCAGCCGCAGCTCGAAGTCCGCCTCCTCCCCGAGTCGCCCCGTCTCGGCGAACCTCGGCACCTGGCGCACCGCGGACGCGAACCGTGCATTCCCCCGCCCGCCCGCGCCGCCGCGCGCAACGACGGCCCGAGCGGTCGGCGTCGCGAGGTCGGCGATCAGCTGCTCGTCCTCGTCGTAGACCTGCGTCCCGACAGGCACGCGCACCTCGACCTCGTCGCCACGGGCGCCGTGGCGCCGGCTGCCGCCGCCGTTCCCCCCGCGCCCGGCCTTCAGCCGGCGCCGCGTCGCCAGGGCGGAGAGATCCCGCAGGTCGGGATCCGCGACCAGGACGACGTCGCCGCCGTCCCCGCCGTCACCGCCGTCCGGGCCCCCCTTCGGCACGTACTTCTCGCGCCGGAACGAGAGCGCGCCGTCGCCGCCGCGACCCGCCTGCACGTGGATGCGGGCCCGGTCGTGGAACATTTAGTGGTCGCCGCCGCGAGTGCACCCGGCCCGCCCGGCTGCAAAGCGGCGCGATGCGGCGTCCTCAGTCGCGCCCGTACCGCAGAGGGTACGGGCGCTCCCTGCGTCCTTGCCTCGCTTGCTTTTCGCGCGGGCGGCCTCGAGCGCACCCACGACGGAGACCACCGGACTTACTCGCCGTTGACGTGGACGAAGCGGCGGTCACCGCTGCGCCGGATCTCGACGACCCCGTCCTTCATGGCGAAGATCGTGTCGTCGCGCCCGATGCCCGCGCCCGGGCCGGGGCGGAACCGGGTCCCGCGTTGCCGGACGATGATCATCCCCGCGGCCACGACCTGGCCGTCGGCGATCTTCATGCCCAGCATCTTCGGGTTCGAGTCGCGCCCGTTCCGGGAGGAGCCGAGTCCCTTCTTGTGTGCCATTCGCTAGTCCTCTTCCTTCTTCGCGATCGCCGACTCGAGCGCGGCCAGCGCACCCTTGCGCTTGGCGTGAGCCTGCTCGTACTCGAGCGCCGCGTCGAGCTGCGGCCGACTCCAGCTCTTCGAGCCCTCGCTCACGCCGGCGACGGTCATCTCCGCGTAGCCATTGGGCAGGCCCTTCGGCGCGGCCTCTGCCTTCTCCTCCGCCTTCGGCTTCGGGGTCGCGGCGGCCGGCTTCTTGGCGCCGATCGCCTCGATCTCGATCTGCGTCAGCGACGGCCGGAAGCCCGTGTGGCGCCGGTAACCCGTGCGCTGCTTGTACTTGCCGATCACGATCTTGTCGCCCTTCAGGTGGCGGACGACCCGCGCCGTGACGGTGACGTCCTTCGGCGCGAGCTTGACGGGGCCGTCCCCGCCGGCCATCAGCACGACCGGGGTGACGGTCTTCCCCTCGTCCTGCTTGAGCCGGTCCACGAGCAGCCGCTCGCCCTCTTGGACGCGGTACTGCTTGCCACCCAGTGAGATGATCGCGTAGGCCATAGCGTGAAAAGATGCGGGCAGGCGGCCCGCGGAGAGCGTGATCAGTGTAGCGACAACCTGGGCGTTGCACGGCATCTTCGCGGTGCTCACGTTCGTCACGTACACGCGGTTGCCGGCCGAGCAGCTCTACAACGTCAGCCGGGAGGGAGTCGCCGGCGGCGCGAGCCGGACGCTCGTCTTCGTCAACTTTCCCGTCGCCTTCACGGCGATCGCGATCCTGGCGCTCGTCGGCGGCCGGCTGGCGCTGGCGGGGATCGCCCTCTGCGCCGTCGCCGCCGTGCCGGGCGTGCTCGACCTGGACGACCTGGACGCGCGGCCGGTCAACGCGCTCCCCGCGCTCGGCGTGGCGATCGCCGTGGCGCTGACCGTGCTCCGGCGCGACCGGCTCCGCGACCGCCCGCGCTGGGGCGACCCGATCCGCCTCGGCCTCGCGATCCCGATCGCCTTGATCTCCGTGCCGTGGCTGTTCGCGGAGGCCGGCTTCTACGCGCCGGACCCGATCTTCTCCGAGGAGATCCCGATCGGCGAGACGCTCTCCGCCGTGCACCTCGGCGGGCACCACGGCACGTACGGGGCGCTCCTCGCCCTGTCGGCGCTGCTGCTCAGCCGGATCGCGCGCACCCCGTGGGCCTCGGGCTATGCCGCCCTGATGCTCGCCTACGGTACGGCGCTGGCGCTCGAGGACTTCTGGCACGAGCAGGTCCAGAAGCGCGGCACGGTCGACTGGACGTTCCCGAGCCTGCTCGAGCCGCGGCTCGCCTGGGGCTGGCTCGTGATCGTCGTCGCGGCGGCCGCCTTCGAGCTGCTCTGGTTCAGGAGGGAGCGGTCTCCTCGCTGACGGTCGCCGGCTTCTTCTTGCGCCGCCGGCCGCCGCGCGAGCCGCGCCGCGTCTTCTTCCTCGGCCGCTCCTGCCCGGCTGCCGGAGCTCCCTCCGCCGTCGCGGCGACCTCTTCCTCGGGCTCGCCGAGCTCCGGCGGGGGGACGTGGATCCGGGGGCCGGAGCCGTCGGGTGAGGGCGCCTCGACGGTGACCTCGGCGGTGGCGGCCGCGGGCTTCTTGCGCCTGCGCCCCCCGCGCGATCCCCGCCGGGTCTTCTTCTTGGGCCTCTCCTCCGGCGGCGTCTCCTCCTCGGCGACGGCCTCGATCTCCTCGGCCTCCTCGGCCTGCTCGACCTCCTCGACCTCCTCGGCCTCCTCCGCCTCGACCTCGACCTTTGCCTCCGTCTTGCGCTTCGCCGGCTGGCGGGTCGGCTTCTCCGCGGCGGCCTCGGCCGACAGCGGCTGCTCCTCGGGGCGGGCGTCGAGCCGGACCGCGTAGGCGCCGGCCGCGAGGACGCGCTCGACGCGAAGCTTCACCTTCTTGCCCACGAGCGAGGCCGCGTCGGCGACGCAGACGTCGAAACCGTCGACCTTGGCGACGCCCGCGCGCGCGTCGTGGAGCCCGACCTCGACGAGCTTCAGCTCCAGCTCCTGGCCCTCCTCGACCGGCGCCTCGGGCTTCAGCTCCTCGAGGCGGCCCTGGGCGAGCACGGCGAAGTGGTCGAGGCTGTGCCCGTTGTCGGTCGTCTCGAGGAAGAACCGCCGCTTGGCGCCCGCCTCGATCTCGCTCAGGCGGGCCCCGCCCGGGCCGATCAGGATCGCGGCCACCCGCGGGTGGAGCTCGACGCGGAAGGCCTGGACGCGCGGCGTCTGCGCGAGCTCGCGCAGGCGGCGCTCGATGTCGACAGCCGCGGTGGCCTCCGAGATGACGATCCCGTCGCCGCCGCAGGTCGGGCACTTCTTCGTGAGGATCTCACGCGGCCCGTCGGTGACGTTCTGGCGGGTCATCTCGACGAGGCCGAGCGGGGAGATCTCGACGACGTAGGTCTTCGTCCGGTCGCGCTCGAGCTCGGTGCGCAGCGCCTCTTCGACCGCCTCGCGGTTCTTCGGGTTCGCCATGTCGATGAAGTCGATGACGATGATCCCGCCGACGTCGCGGAGCCTGAGCTGGCGCACGACCTCCTTGACGGCCTCGAGGTTGTTCTTCGTGATCGTGTCTTCGAGCCGCGCCGGCGAGGTCTTCGAGCGAGAGCCGACGAAGCGGCCGGTGTTCACGTCGACGACCGTGAAGGCCTCGGCGTAGTCGAAGACGAGGTAGCCGCCCGAGGGCAGGTCGACCCGCCGGTTCAGGGTCGAGCGGATCTCGTCCTCGACCCCGAACGAGTCGAACAGGGGCGCCTTCTCCTTGTAGCGCTCCACCCGCTCGACCATGTGCGGCGACGTCTTCTTCAGGTAGCCGACGATGCGCCTGTAGGCGCGGTCGTTGTCGACGAACGCGCGCTCGAAGTCCCCGGTGAACAGGTCGCGGGTGATCCGCAGCGGCAGCTCGGCCTCCTGGTAGACGAGCGCGGGCGCCTTCGCCTTCTTCGCCTGCGCCTCGATCGTCTTCCAGAGCCGCTGGACGAAGACGAGGTCGCGCTCGACGTCCTCGGCCGAGGCGCCCTCTGCGGCCGTGCGGACGATGACGCCGCCCTGCTTGACGTCGAGGCCCTTGACGATCTCCTTCAGGCGCGCCCGCTCGTCGTCGGGGAGGCGGCGCGAGACGCCGAGGCCGTCCCCGTGCGGGACGAAGACGACGAAGCGGCCCGGGAGGGAGATCTCCATCGTCAGGCGCGCGCCCTTCGTCTTCATCGGGTCCTTGACGGCCTGGACGAGCACGGACTCGCCGCGGGAGAGCAGGTCCTGGATCTTCTTGCCCTCGCGCGTCCCCTCGAGCTCGTCGCGGACGATCTCGTCCACGTAGAGGAAGCCGTTCTTCTCAAGGCCGATCTCGATGAAGGCGGCCTCCATCCCAGGGAGGACGTTGTCGACCGTGCCCAGGTAGATGTTCCCGGCGATGGAGCGGCGCTCGGGCCGCTCGAGGTAGACCTCGGCGACCTTGCCGTCCTCGAGGACGGCGACCCGCTGCTCGGAGACGTCGACGGAGACGAGCAGCTCTCGCTTCGCGGGCGGGAGCGGGGCGCGGCGGGGCGGGGTGCGGCGACGGGGCTGCGCGCGGGGCTTCCGCTCGGCCCGCTGCCGGGCCGGCTTCTTCTCCGGCTCCTCCGCCGCGGGCGCTTTGGCCGCGGCGGTGGCGGTGGCGGCTGCTCCGGCCGGCCGGCGGCTGCGTCCTCGGCCGCCGCGGCTGCCGCGGCTGCGCTTGCGGGGAGTTGTGGTTGTGGTGCTTTCGCCGGCCGCCCCGTCGTCGGGGGGGCGGGCGGCGGGCTCAGCCGCTACCGCGGCTGCGGGCGGGGTCGGAGCGGCGGCCTCCTGCGGCGCCTGCTCCTTCGTCTGCTTGCGTCGGAACCATGACAACGGCAAGGCAAATCTCCTTCCGGCGGGCGCGCGCTGGCACCGTCCGCCCGAAGACGGGGGACGCCGGCCGCGCGCTGCCGCTGTTGAACCAGGTCAAATACATGTCGCGACCCAGGGTATCAGCGCCGGCGGAAAGCGCCGGAGCGCCCGCTAGGCCGCCGCGGGCCGGAGCCGCGCCCGGCGGGCCCGGATCGCGCGCAGTCGCTGCATCAGCCGGCTCCACGCCCAGGGCTCGACCTCGTGGTACCGCGTCTCCGTCTGACCCCGCGTCGCCTCGAGGTACTCGAACCAGGCGTCCGCCTCCTCGATCAGCAGCAGCTCCCAGGCCTCGCGCTCGTCCGTCCTCGCCTGCGTCTCTTCGGCCATGCCGCGCAACCTCCGCGTGGTGGATGTGGCGGAGAGTAGGTCCACGGTCGGACGGACTACGCCGCGCGGGCGGCCTGCGCCGCGAAGTAGCGGACCGCCGCCTCGCCCAGCGCCCGCGTCCCCGTGTAGGCGACCCCGGCGCGCACAGCGAAGCCGGCGACGGGCACGTAGCGGAGCGCATTCCGGGCGAGGCCGCGGAACGCGTAGCCGCTCCCGATCACGCCGAGGATCTCCGGCAGCCGCTCACGGCCGACCTCGATCCCGTGCGCCTCCGCCAGCCGCAGCACCAGCCGCAGCTGGGCGAGCGTGATCGCCGGGAAGTCGGCCCCAGGGACGAAGACCGCAGCTCCCACCAGCGCGGCCCGGCGCGAGAACGTGTCGATCAGCTGCTCGCAGACGGCGTCCCGGAGAGCCGGCACCCGCGCAGCGAGCGAGGCCCCGCGCTCCGCGAGCCGCGCCGCGAGCGCGGCGGCGATCTGCTCGACCGGGAAGCCGGCGCCGGCGGGCACCTCGACGACGGCGGTCGCCAGGACGTACGGCGCGCGCGGGTCGAGCCCGGGGCCGGCCAGCACGGCGACGGTCGGGACTCCGTCCCGGTGCGCCCGCTTGAGCAGCTCCTCCTCGTCGGGGCCCCCCCGCCCCGACGAGCACGAACGCCTGCGCGCCCTCGGGCGAGCCGCCCCGCACCGCACCGGGCTGCGCGTCCCGCCCGAGCTCCCGGCGCAGCGCGTCGGCGAGCGCCGGCGGCCCCGCGACGACGAGCGGCCCCTCCTCCCCGGCCGAGACCCGCAGCTCCTTCAGCAGCCCCCAGACGGCCCCGGGGTGAAGCCCCATCAGCGGAACCCGCGGCGCGGGGCGCGGGCGTGGATCGCGAGCAGCACGCCGACGGCGGCGAGGTTCGCGACGAGCGACGAGCCGCCGACGCTGACGAACGGAAGCGGGATGCCGGTGATCGGCGCGATCCCCATCGTCATCCCGACGTTGATAAAGATCGAGAAGAGGAGCCCGACGAGGATCCCGCCGGCGGCGATCGCGGAGAAGGCGTCGCCGGCCATCGAGACGATCCGGAGGCCCCGCCAGAGCAGCAGCAGGTAGAGCAGGAGGAGCATCGAGGCGCCGAGGAACCCGCGCTGCTCGGCGAGCGAGGCGAAGACGAAGTCGGTGGCGTGCTCGGGCAGGTAGTCGAGGTTCGTCTGCGTCGCGCCGGCGACGCCGCGCCCGTCGAGGCCGCCGGCTCCGATCGCGGTGATCGACTGCTCGACGTTGTAGGTCGTGTCGGGCGAGGCGCCGGCCCGGTCCGCGAAGGCGGTGATCCGCTCGTACTGGTACGGCTTCAGCACCGTGACTCCCGCCGCCGGCAGGAGCCAGATCAGCCCGACGGCGCCGAGCACCCCGAGGCTGCCGAGCACGCCGAGATGCAGCCAGCGGGTGCCGGCGACGAAGAGCGTCCCGGCGAGGATCGCGAGGTAGACGAGGGCGGTGCCGAAGTCGGGCTCGACGAAGACGAGCACCGCGGGGAGGGCGGTCAGGGCCACGGCGGTCGCGACCGCCCCGGCCTCGGCGACTCGCCGGCCGCGCTCGGCCAGGAAGGCGGCGAGGAAGAGGACCAGCAGGAGCTTGCCGAACTCGGACGGCTGGAACTGGAGGAAGCCGAGGTCGATCCAGCGCCGCGAGCCGCGGACGGCCGCGCCCGCGACGAGCACGAGGACGAGCAGGCCGAGGAGCGCGCCGTAGAGCGCCCGGCGGACGTGGGCGAAGCGTCTCGGGTCGACGGCGACCATGGCCACCAGCGCGACCAGCCCGATCCCGGCGAACACCGCCTGGCGGACGACGTAGTGGTCCGGGTCGCCCGGGATGTCGTGTCGCGTGATCCCCGAGATCGCCCAGAGGCCGAAGGCGACGAGCCCGGCCGTCGCGCCGACGAGTAGCCAGTCGAGGCGCACCGCCACCGAGGCGGCCTCCTCGGCGCGGCGCGAGCGGCGGGCACGGCGGACGGGTTCCGCGTACTGGACCATCAGTCGCTCTCCGTGTACTGGATCGGACCCTCGCTCTCGATGCCGAAGTAGCGCTCGAACACCTTCAGCGCCGCCGGCGCCGCGGCGGAGCTGCCGTGGCCGCCGTTCTCGATCACGACGCAGACGACGAGCTCGGGGTTGGCGGACGGCCCGTAGCCGCACCACCACGACTGGTCGAGCATCCGGCCGACCTCGGAGGAGTACTTCTCCGCCGTGCCGGTCTTGCCGGCGATCGGGATCGGATACGCGCCGAAGGTGCGCGACGAGGTGCCGTAGGGATCGTGCGTCGCCCGGTAGAGGCCGTCGCGCACCGCCTCGAGCCCCTGGCCGTCGAGCGGGATCTGCTGCGGGGGCACCGGGGCGAACCGCTGGAGCGTGCGGGAGGGAGCGCCGTTCTGGCCGGGCTGCTCCGCAGAGGCGACGAGATAGGGGGTGACGAGCCGGCCGCCGTTGGCGACGAGCGCGAAGAAGCGCGCCATCTGGAGCGGCGTCACGAGCAGGTCCTTCTGGCCGATCGCGAGCTGGACCGAGTCGCCCGGCTTCCAGAGCCGGTCGACCTGCCAGCAGCAGGGGTCGGTCTTCCGCGTGAAGGTCTTGTCGCGCCACTCCGGGGTCGGCAGCAGGCCCTCCAGCTCAGGGCCGACGTCGACGCCGGTGCGCTGGCCGAAGCCGAAGCGGCTCGCCCACCCCTGGAGCGGGTGGCCGCGCTCCGGGGGCAGCCCGAAGAACGCGTCCCCGAGCTGGTAGAAGTAGGTGTCGCAGGACTCGGAGAGCGCGGTCGAGAGGGCCATCCCCTTGTTCACGTACGGGTCCCAGTTCCTGAACGTCTGCTTGACCGGGCCCTCGTCGTGCGGGCTCTGGTAGCTGCCCGTGCAAGAGAGCGTCTGCCAGGGCGAGACGATCCCCTCCTGGATCGCCGCCAGCGCCGTCACGGGCTTGAACGTCGAGCCCGGCGGATAGAGCCCCGCCACCGCCCGGTTGAGGGCCGGGAAGTTCTCGCTGGCGGCGACCTTGTCGTCGGTCAGCGGCGCGAGCTCCTGCCGGCTCGCGTGGCCGACGTACAGGCTCGGCTGGAAGGTCGGGTCGGAGGCCAGCGCCAGGATCTGCCCGTCGCGCGGGTCGAGCGCGACGACGGCGCCGCCGTCCGCGTACCACTCCTCGTTCTGGTGGGCGAGCGCGATCCCGAACCGCAGGGACTCCTCGGCCGCCTGCTGGAGCTTCGCGTCGAGCGTCAGGCGGATCGCATTGCCCGCCTGCGCCAGCTGCGCCGGGACGATGCTCGAGCGCGGCCGGCCGAGCGAGTCAACGCGCATCCGGGCGATGCCGGGCGATCCGCGCAGGTAGCCGTCGAAGGACGACTCGACGCCGCCCTGACCGATCTCGTCACCCGGCCAGAACGTCGGGTTCGCCTCGACCTGGTCCTCCGTGACCTCGCCGACGTGGCCGAGGATCTGCGCGGCCAGCGTGTCGTGGGGATAGGTCCGCAGCCAGGTCTTCACCACGGCCACTCCGGGGAGCTCGTCCTCGTGCTCGCCGATGTAGATCACCTTGTCCTTGCGGACGTCGCGCTTCACGGTCACCGGGCTGAGCGGGTCGTCCTTGCGCTTCGCGATCTCCTGCGCCATCTCGCCGACGGGGACGTTCAGGATCTGCGAGAGGCGCTTGAGCATCTGGTAGCGCCCCTTCTCGGGCAGGTCGGCCGGCCAGATCTGGACCGAGTGGCCGACGGTGTTCCCGACCAGCACGTTGCCGTTGCGGTCGAGGATCGGGCCGCGCGGCGCCTGAAGCCGGATCGTCCGCAGCTGGTTGTTCTGAGCGGCCTGGAGGTACTGCGGGCCCGAGAGGATCTGAAGCGCCCAGAGGCGCAGGAAGAGGACGGCGAAGACGGCGAGCAGGATCATCCCGAGCACCGCGAGCCGGAACGCGACCTGGGGCGTCAGCCGGTACGGCTCGGCGACGCGCGGGTCGGGCGGCAGGAAGCGGTGCGAGGGCGAGCGGGTGCTAGCCAAGGAGCCTCACCTCGCGCAGGCCCTCGACCCGCTCGGGGCCGGCGAGCAGCCGCCGGACGAGCGCGAAGACGGGCAGCGTCAGGAGCAGGTTGCCGACGAGCGCCGCCGGAAGCGCAGTGCCGAGCGCGACGGCGGCAGAGACGGTGTCGCCGAGGATCGTGTGGAAGACGTAGCCGGCGACGGCGTACGCGATCGTCATCACGAAGACGGAGAGGAGCGGCGCGTGCGTGCGGCCGCGGCCGGTCGTCTCCCCGTAGCGGCCGATCCAGTAGCCGGCAAGCGTCAGCAGCAGCGAGGTCACGCCGAGGGTCTCGAAGGTCGCCACGTCGAAGACGAGGCCGGCGAAGAAGCCGGTGGCCGCCCCGGTCGTCGTCCCGCCGATGAGCGCGACGGCGACGACCGTGACGAGCAGGAGATCGGGCCGGCCGCCGCCGACGTCGAAGGCGCCGACGATCGACGCCTGCAGGACGGCAGCCCCGAAGACGAGCACGCCGACCTTCAGCGCGTCGAGCGCCCGCGTCATTTCGTGGCCCCCGGGAAATGCGCAGCATTTTCCGGGGCGATCATCGCGGTGCCCCCTTCGGGATCAGGACGAGCAGGCTGTGCAGCGAGCCGAAGTCCACGTCGGGGCTGATCTGGATCTGCTTGTACGGGTCGGTGTCGCTCTGGCCGACGAACGTGACGGTGCCGATCGGGATCCCGCGCGGGAACGGCGAGTCGAGCGAGGCGCTGCGCGTGCCCGAGGTTACGATCCGGTCGCCGACCTCGACGGCGTACCGCTTCTCGACGAGGTCGAGGACGAGCGCGTCCTGGCCGGCGCTGCCGTGACGGACGATGCCGACCGCGTCGCTGTCGAGATCGCGCGCGCCGACGGCCATCTTCTCGTCCGTGAGCAGCGTCACCTGCGCCGTGTCGGCGGTGACCTCGGTCACGCGGCCGACGAGGCCCTCCTCGTTGACGACGGGGTCGTTCTCCCGGATGCCGTGGTTCTCGCCCGCGCCGATCACGAGCCGCTGCTCGAACTGGCTCGGCGGGTACGCGGTCACCGGCGCGGCGACGTACTCGTAGTCCTGCGGGAAGGCGGGCGAGTTGACGTAGTCGAGCAGACGCTGCAACTCCCTGCTCTGCTCGAAGGCGAACTTGAACTGGGTCGCCTCCTGGCGCAGCACGCGGTTCTCCTCCCGCGCGCGCTTGAGCTCGTCCTTCGCCGAGACGAGGCCGGTGACGTACTCCCAGCCGTCGCGGAACGGCTGGACGACGCGGTCGGCGGCGACCTGGAACGGCTTCAGGACGGCCGAGCCGGCGCTGCGGGCGGCGTGCAGCGAGCCACCCTCGGGCTCGCGGAAGTAGAGCGTGACGAGGACGAGCGAGGCGAGCACGAGCACGCCGAGAACGACCCGGCGCTTCAGAGCCGGGTTCGTTCGCGAGGAGTGCTTCGGCGCGGCGGAGCGCTGGACCGACGAGCCCAGAACCGCCACGCGTGCGGTCCGGTTGCGTGACACGAACGACCCAGTTTAGGCGAGAACGCGGCCGGTTCGCCTAGCGCCGGCCGTTGCGGCGGCGCGCCTTCGCCGAGCGGTGGATCGCCTCGAACTCCTCGAGGCTGCGGCCGGAGCCGACCGCGACGCAGGTCAGCGGCGACTCGGCGAGGTGGACCGGCATCTGGGTCTCGTGGCGGAGGCGCTGGTCGAGCGCGGTCAGCAGCGCGCCGCCGCCGGCGAGCACGATCCCGCGGTCCATGATGTCCGCGGCGAGCTCGGGCGGCGTCTTGTCGAGCGTGGAGCGGATCGCGTCGATGATCTGGGAGACCGGCTCCTCGAGGGCGCGCCGCACCTCCTCGGAGCTGAGGATCACCGTCTTCGGCAGGCCGGTGAGCATGTCGCGGCCACGCACCTCGGCGTGGACCTCCTCCGGCAGGTCGTAGGCCGAGCCGATCTCGAGCTTGATCTCCTCCGCCGTCTGCTGGCCGATCAGGAGCTTGTACTCGCGCTTGCAGTAGTTGATGATCGCCTCGTCCATCTCGTCGCCGCCGACGCGGAGCGACTGGGAGACGACGATCCCGCCGAGCGAGATGACGGCGACCTCGGTCGTGCCGCCGCCGATGTCCACGATCATGTTCCCGGTCGGCTCGGCGACGGGGAGCCCGGCGCCGATCGCGGCGGCCATCGGCTCTTCGATCAGGTAGGCCTGGCGCGCGCCGGCGGAGAGCGTGGCCTCCTCGACCGCGCGCTTCTCCACGCCGGTGACCCCGGACGGGACGCAGACGACCACGCGCGGATGCGCGAACCGGTGCTGGTGCACCTTCTGGATGAAGTGCCGCAGCATCTGCTCGGTGACGTCGAAGTCGGCGATGACGCCGTCCTTGAGCGGGCGGATCGCCTGGATCGAGCCCGGCGTGCGGCCGAGCATCCGCTTCGCCTCGACGCCGACCGCGTGCACCTCGCCGGAGCGCTGGTCGATGGCGACCACCGACGGCTCGGAGAGGACGATGCCGCGCCCGCGGACGTAGACGAGCGTGTTGGCGGTTCCGAGGTCGACGGCCATGTCGCGGCCGCCGAACCCCGTCAGGCTGGCGAAGAGGCCCATGGGGAGAGTCGAGTCTAGCTACCCGTATCCGTAAACGCCCGGAAATCGGGCCGCGAGCAGGCGCACGAGCAGCGCGGCGGGCAGCCCGACCACGTTCAGGTAGTCGCCCTCGATCCGCTCGACGAGAGCCGCGCCGAGCCCCTGGATCGCGTAGGCGCCCGCGCGGCCCTCCCACTCCCCCGCGGCCACATAGGCGGCGAGGTCGCGGGCGGTCAGCGGGCGGAAGGTGACCCTCGTCGTCTCGCGGTGGAGCTCCTCCCAGGCCTGAGTCCGCAGGCAGAGGCCGGACACGACCTCGTGCGTCCGGCCGCCCAGCCGCTCGAGCATCGCCTCCGCCTCGCCGGCGGTCGCCGGCTTGCCGAGCACCTCGCCGTCGAGGACGACGAGCGTGTCGACGCCGAGCACCGGCCGCTCGCCGCCCTCGACCGACCGCGCCTTCCCCGCTGCGTGCTCGACGGGGTCGTCGCCCACCTCCTCGTAGCCCGGCACGACCGCCTCGAAAGGAAGCCCGAGCTGCGCGAGGATCGCACGCCGCTGCGGTGAGGTCGAGGCGAGGACGATGGGCGGCGCGGGAGGAGCGCTCATCAGCGTGGAGGTGCCGGTATGCCGAGCTGCCGGCAGATCGCGGCGGCCGTCCCGTACGGAATCTCGCGATGACGAGGGACGGTGACCGGCCGCTCTGCAGTCGGGCTTCGCCAGACATCGTGGCGGCGCCCGTGGCGAATGCGTTCGCAGCCGTTCTCGGAGAGGTGTCGCTCGAGGTGGCGGAGCGATGTCACGCCGGAAGTATCGACGGCGTTCTCAACTACCCTATGCACGTGGAGCTGCACGTCGTCTTCGAGCCCGACGAGCAGGGCTGGGTACGCGCCACGATCGAAGAGCTGCCGAGCGTGATCACCTGCGCTCCGACTCTCGAAGAGGCGCGCGAGTTGATCCGGGACGCTCTGGCTGAGTGGCTCGCTGCCCTCACCTCGGAAGAGCGAGCAACCGCCATCGGGACCGACGCCAGACGCGAGACGATGACGCTGACAGTCGCGTAGCGGCTCCTCGACCGTTCACCGCTTGCGCGCGACCCAGATCTCCTCGGCCGGCCACTTGCGCGCCCAGTCGGCGGTCACGAAGTCATAGAACTCGTGCGAGTCGGCGTCATCGGGCGCATAGAGGTCGATGACGCGCTCGAGCTCGAAGCCGCTCTCCCGAAGGACGTCGATCAGCACCGCCGCCGGCAGATGGAATTCGACCTCTCCCGTGTCGGGCCACTCGATGCGGCAGAGCCCGCGCTGCGGCCGTTGGAGCTGCTCGGTCGCGCCTTCGAGGCTCTGGTGAAGGATGACGATCGTCGAGTTGCGCAGGAAGACAAGGCGGCCGCCCGGCCGGAGCAGCCGAGCCGCCTCAGGAATCCAGCGGTACGGGTCCGCCCAGATCGAGGCGCCGTACTCTGAGAGGGCGAGATCGAACGAGGCGTCCGGCAGCGGGACGCTCTCGGCGACGGCCTCGACGAGCGGGAACTCGATCCCCGTCTCGGCCATCATCCGCCGCGCGGTCTCGAGCTGGGCCGGCGTCGGGTCGACGCCGACCGGCCGCGCGCCGAGCCGCGCCAGCTGGGCGGAGACGTACGCGGTCCCACAGCCGAGCTCGACGACGTCGAGCCCGGTCACGTCGCCGAGTGCGCGGAGCTCGGCCTCCGGAATCCCGAACACGCCCCAATCCAGCTCGCGCGCCCAAGCCTCGGCGGCCTTGCGGTCCGTGTACTTCGCGTTGTTCTCGGTCCAGATCGCAACGTTGCGCGCGACGTACTCGGGGTATTCAGGCGAGCTCATCCGCGCTTTCGGGCGACCCAGATCTGCTCCGACGGCCACTGCCGACCCCACTCGGCCGTCATGTCGGAGTAGAACTCGTGCGTTCTCGATTCGGGAGAAGCCTGAAGCTCGACCAGCCGCTCGACCTCGAAGCCGCTCTCGCGCAAGACCGCGATCCAGTCGCCGTAGCCGAGCTGGAACTCGACGGCACCCTCCGACTCGGGCCAGACGAAGCGGTGCATGCCGAAGTACGGCCGCTGGAGCTCGGTCGTGATCGGGCCGGCGTCCGGATAGCAGATCGTCGCGAGCGGCGTCCCGTGGATGAAGAGGAGCCGCCCGCCGGGCCTCAGCAGCCGCGCGGCCTCGGGAATCCAGCGATACGGATCGGCCCAGTTCGAAGCGCCGTGCCCCGAGTACGCGAGATCGAAGGCCTCATCCGGCAGCGGCACGTCCTCGCCGAACGCCTCCACGAGGGGGAACTCGAGGCCGGTCTCCCTTTGCATCCTGCGGGCCGTATCCAGCTGCGCCGGCGTGGGGTCGACCCCCACCACCCGCGCGCCCCGCCTAGCGAACCAGGCGCAGGAGAAGGCCGTCCCGCAGCCGAGCTCGACCACGTCCAGTCCGCCCACGTCCCCTAGGACGCCGAGGTCGGACTCGGGGATCTCCCAGACCCCCCACGTGAATTCCTCCTGTGCCCAGGCGCGCTCGGCGGCGGCGTCCGTGTACTCGGCGTTGGACTTCGTCCAGAGCCGGACGTTCTCAGGCGAGCTCATCGCCGAACCAGAGCTCGATCTCCTCGGCCGCCGTCTCCGGGGAGTCGGAGCCGTGGACGAGGTTGTCCGGCATCGAGAGCGCCAGGTCGCCGCGGATCGAGCCCGGATCCGCGTCGGCCGGGTTCGTCGCGCCGATCGTCGTCCGGCACGTCGCGATCGCGCCCTCGCCCTCGAGCACGAGCGCGAGCGTCGGGCCGGAGGTGATGAAGTCGACGAGCTCGCGGAAGAACGGCTTCTCCCGGTGGACGGCGTAGTGGCGCTCGGCGAGTTCGGTGCCCACGGTGGCGAGCTTCGCCGCCCGCAGCTCGAGCCCGCGCGCCTCGAAGCGCCGGAGGATCTCGCCCGCGAGCGCGCGGCGCATCGCGTCCGGCTTGATCAGGATCAGCGTCCGCTCGACAGCCATGCGAGGCGCGAGTTTACTTGCGCCGTGGGGCAGTTCCATTTTGATCCCGGCTCGTACCTGGAGCTGATGCACGCCGAGCTGCCGGGCTACGAGCAGCTCCAGGACGAGGTCGGCCGCGCGGCGGCGGGGCTCGAGCCGGCGGACGTGCTCGAGCTCGGGACCGGCACGGGCGAGACCGCCGCGCGGATCCTCCGCCTCTACCCGGGGACGCGGCTGACCGGCATCGACTCCAGCCCGTACATGCTCGCCGCCGCCCGCGCCGAGCTCGGCCAGAGCCCGACCCTGATCGTCGCGCGCCTGGAGGATCCACTGCCGCCCGGGCCCTACGACCTCGTCTTCTCGGCGCTCTCGGTCCACCACCTGGACAGGGAGGGGAAGCACGACCTCTTCCGCCGCGTGGCCCGTGTGCTCAGGCCCGGCGGCCGCTTCGTCCTGGGCGACGTCGTCGTGCCGGCCGACCCGGCCGACGCCGTGACGCCGCTGTCGCCCGACTTCGACCTCCCCGACACGGGCGCCGACCAGCTCGCCTGGCTCGAGGAGGCCGGCTTCGCCGCCCAGCTCGCCTGGAGCCTCAGGGACTTGGCCGTTTTCGCCGCGGAGCTGCCGTAGCCCCCGCCGCGCGCGGCCGCTCCTCCCACGAGTCGGCGCTGCGCACCGCGGTCGGCGCGTCCACGGGCGTCTCGCAGTAGGGGCACACCTGCCAGAGCGCCTCGAGCGGCGCCTTGCAGTTGACGCACGACTGCTTCAGCTTCGTCGTGCAGACCGGGCAGACGAGGAAGGTTGCCTCGACCTCGGCGCGGCACACGGGACAGCGCAGGTCGCGCGCCGCGAGCCGTTCCTCCATCGCCTTGATCTCGAGCTCGCGCTCGCGCACGTCCTCCAGGTACTCGGGCGGGCGGAAGAACAGGTAGACGATCGGGCCGAGGAACGGCGGCACGGCGCCGAGCACAGTCGCCACGCCGACGAGCCACGGGTCGGAGATCCGGCGGCGCGCGTCCTTGTAGACCCAGAAGACGGTCGCCAGCCAGAAGACGAAGACGAAGAAGATCGTCAGGTTCCGGATCAGATGCCACGTCGTCGAGTCGAAGAAGTCGCTGACGCCTCCGAAGAGGTCGTGGTTCGTCGCGAGCACCGAGGTCATAGGAGCATCTTGCCGATCAGGTACCCCGCGGCAAACGCAAGCGCGACGATCGCCGCCACCAGGGCGGTCGCGAACGCGAAGACGCTGAGCTGTTCACCGAGTCTCGACGGAATCGTACGTGCCTTCCTGGATGGACAGATCTTGCAGCAGGTAGAGGGAGCCCGTGACCAGAACGGCTCCCTCGGGACCGGCAAGCCCCCTTGCGCGTGCGAGAGCCTCGGCGGGGTCGTCGACGGCCTCGGCGGGAACGCGCGCGAGGGCAGCGAGCTCCTCCGCGCCCAGCGCGCGGGGGTTGCTCGAGCGGGTGGCGACGATCCGGTCGGCGATCGCGCCGAGCGCCGCGAGCATCCGCTCGGCGTCCTTGTCGCGGAGGATGGAGGCGACGACGACGTAGCGCCGCGCCGGCAGCCGCGCGAGCAGCCAGCCCAGGCCGGCGAGGTTGTGGGCTCCGTCCCAGATCTCGAGCGGGCTCTCGCCGCGGCGCTCGAGCCTGCCCGGCGGCTGGACGTGCTCCGCCGGCGCGGGGTCGGCGGGGCGGCCGAGGAGGGCCTGGGCCGCCGCGTGCGCGAGAGCCGCGTTGGCGCGGCCGACGACCTCGACCCAGGCGGCGCCGCGCTCGCGGGCCAGCGGCTCCCACTCGGGCTCGCAGAGGACGACGACCGCGCCCGGGGTGACCACGGCGAGCTTCTCCGCGGCGATCTCCTCGCGCGTCCCGCCGAGCACGTCGGTGTGCTCGAGCGCCACGTTCGTGAGCACGACGACGGGCGCGTCGAGGACGTTCGTCGCGTCGAGCCGCCCGCCGAGCCCCGCCTCGACCACCGCCGCCTCGACGCCAACCTCTGCGAGCTCGGAGAACGCCGCCGCGGTCACCGCCTCGAACTGCGTCGCCCCGAGACGCTCGGCCGCCGGCCGCACCCGCTCGACCGCCCGGTCGAAGTCGCCGACGGTGATCCGCTCCCGCCAGGAGCGGACGTGGGGGGACACGGTCGCGCCCGCGCGGACGCCCTCGCCGCGCAGGATCGCCTCGGCCATCAGGGTCGTCGTCGTCTTGCCGTTCGTGCCGACGACGTGGATCGAGCGGAAGCGGAGCTGCGGGTCGCCGAGCTCGGCGAGCAGCGCGCGCATGCGCTCGAGCCCGAACTCCTCGGGCCAGGGGGACAGCGACTCGAGCCAGGCCTCAGCGCTCGAGGGCACCGAGCTCACGCCGGTAGCGGGCGAGCTTCTCGCGCTCGGCCTCGACGACGTCCTCGGACGCGTTCCCGACGAAGCGCTCGTCGCCGAGCATCCGCTCGGCGCGGGCCACCTCCGCCCCGACCCGGGCGAGCTCGCCCGCCAGGTCGGCGGCGTCGCGCTGCTCCCGGACCACGGCGTCGAAGATCCGCTGCTCCTCCGGGTCGAGGCGCACGCGCACCCCGCTCCGGCGGTAGATCACGGCCGCGTCCTGCACGCGCTGGAGCGCGTCCTCGGCCACGTCCTCCTCGATCGGCTCGGGCCAGGGCGCGACGATCAGCCGGGTCTCCCGGCCGGGCAGGTTCGACCAGATCTCCTCGGTCACGTGCGGCAGCGCCGGGTGGAGCAGCTTCAGCAGCCGCTCGAGCGCCGCGAGCGCCGTCGCCTGCGCGTCGGCGTCGCGCGCGTACAGCCGCGGCTTGATCGCCTCCGCGTACCAGTCGCAGAAGTCGTCGAAGGTGAGGTGGTAGAGGGCGTTCGCGACCCGCGCGAACTGGAAGGCGGCGAGGTTCTCCTCCACCTCCGCGCGGGCCGCCTCGAGGCGCGCCACGATCCAGCGCTCCTCGAGGTCGCGCGGCCGGAGCGCGGGCTCGACGCCCTCCGTGTTCATGAGGATCAGCCGCGAGACGTTCCAGAGCTTGTTCGCCAGGCGGCGGCCTTCCTCGATCGCGCCCACCGAGAAGCGGACGTCTTGCTGCGAGGTCATCTTCATCAGGCCGTAGCGGGTGGCGTCGGCGCCGTGCTCGACGATGAGCTCGAGCGGGTCGATGCCGGTGCCGAGCGACTTCGACATGCGGCGGCCCTCCGGCGTCAGCACGGTCGTGTGGATGATCACGTCGCCGAACGGAGGCTCGCCCGTCAGCTCGAGCCCGGCGAAGATCATCCGGTTCTCCCAGAGGCGGATGATGTCGCGGGCGGTGATGTTGAAGCTGCCCGGGTAGAAGCGGCGCAAGTCGGGAGTGTCGTCCGGCCAGCCGAGCGTCGCGAAGGGCCAGAGCGCGGACGAGAACCACGTGTCGAGCACGTCTGTATCTCGGCTCAGGCTCTCGGTGCCGCAATTACCGCAGCGCTCCGGCTCTGATACAGCGACCGTGACATGGCCGCTCGGGCAGTACCAGACCGGCAGCTGGTGGCCCCACCAGATCTGGCGCGAGATGTTCCAGTCGGGCGCGTGCTCGAGCGAGTCGATCGCGAACCGGTGCTGCGACTCGGGGTGGTAGCGGACGCGTCCCTCCTTCAGCGCCGCCAGGGCGGCCTGCTTGTACTCGTCCATCCGGCACCACCACTGGAGTGAGATCCGCGGCTCGATCCGGCTGTGGCAGCGCTCGCACTGCGTGATCGTGTGCCGGTACGGCTCCCGCCGCTCGAGCAGGCCCCGCACTTCGCACCAGTTGAGGACCTCGGCGCCCGCCTCTTCCTGCGTGTACCCGTCGTAGAACCCGGAGACGCTGCTGTCCATCAGCCCGTCCTCCTTGATCACCATCGGCTCGGGGAGGCCGTGGGCGCGGCCGATCTCGAAGTCGGTCGGGTCGTGGCCGGGCGTCACCTTGAGGGCTCCGGTGCCGAACTCCGGGTCGACCCGCTCGTCCGCGATCACGGGCACGCGTCGCTCTACCACCGGCACCAGCACCTCGCGCCCCACCAGCTCGCGGTAGCGCTCGTCCTCCGGGTGCACCGCGACGGCGACGTCGGCGAGGATCGTCGCCGGCCGGACGGTCGCGACCGTCACGTGCCCGTCGCCGTCCGCGAGCGGGTAGCGGACGTAGACGAGCTCGTCGTCCACCTCCACGTGCTCGAGCTCGAGGTCCGAGAGCGAGGAGCGGTGATAGGGACACCAGTTGGCGATCCGGTGGTCGCGGTAGAGCCACCCGCGCTCCCAGAGATGGACGAAGTGGCGCATGACCGCGCGCGTGTAGCCCTCGTCCATCGTCATCCGCTCGCGGCTGTAGTCCATCGACGCGCCCAGCCGGCGGAACTGGGTCATGATCGTCTGCCCGTAGCGGCGGAGCCAGTCCCAGACGAGCTCGACGAAGGCCTCCCGCCCGACCTCCTGCCGCGAGCGGCCCTCGGCCTCGAGCGCCGTCTCGACCTGGTACTGCGTCGCGATCCCGGCGTGGTCGTAGCCGGGCTGGAAGAGGCAGTTGAAGCCCTGCATCCGCTTCCAGCGGACGAGCGCGTCGGCGAGCGTGAGCCCCATCGCGTGGCCCATGTGCAGTTCGCCGGTGACGTTCGGCGGCGGGTGCGCGTCGACGTACGTCGGCCGGTCGTCGTCGGCGTGCGCGGCGTAGTGGCCTTCGGCCTCCCAGGTCTCCTGCCAGCGCTGCTCGACGCCTTCGGGGCGATAGAGGGGATCCATCCCGATGCGGTCAGTCAGCGACGATGGCCCGAGTATAGGGACTTCGGGGCCGTGTGCGAGAATCTGACCGCATGGCCCAGGTCGTTGAGGATCCGATCGCCGCCGGTCGCGAGGCGATCCTCAGGCGCGCCTGGAACGAGGCGTACGAGTTGCTGTCGAGCGTCGAGGACGAGCTCGGTGCATCGGACCTCGAGCAGCTGGCCGACGCAGCCTTCTGGAGCGTCCGACTCGATGAGTCGCTCGTCCTGCGCGAGCGGGCGTTCAAGGTGTACGTCGACGAGGGCGATCTTCTCCGCGCCGGCGGAATCGCGGTGCGGCTGGCGCTCGACTACCTGGGCAGGTGGAACATCCCCGTCTTCAACGGCTGGCTCGCAAAGGGCGAGCGGATCCTCGCGGACCAGCCCGAGTCCCTGGAGCACGGGCAGGCCGCGCTCGTGCGCGCGGTCTACGCGAACTGGGAGGGGCGGCTGAAGGAGGCTCTCGAGCACGCGGAGAAGGCATACGAGCTCGGCAAGCGCTTCGGCAACGCCGATCTCCAGGCGCTCGCGCTCGTCACGCAGGGGTCTGCACTCGTCTACCTCGGCGAGCTCGACCGCGGGCTCGCGCTGCTCGATGAAGCGTCTGCCTCGGCGCTGACCGGCGAGCTCGACCCGTTCTCGTCGACCGTCGTCTACTGCACGACGATCAGCAGCTCACAGGGCATCGGCGACTTCGAGCGAGCCAAGCAGTGGACGGACGCGGCGAACCGCTGGTGCGACATCGACGGAACCCACGGCTTCCCGGGCGCTTGCCGCGTGCACCGGTCGGAGATCCTCTGGCTCGGCGGCGAGTGGGAGCAGGCCGAGCAGGAGGCGGTCAACGCCTGCAACGAGCTCGAGTCCTACAACGTGATCACAACGGCTGCCGGCTACTACCAGATCGGCGAGATCCGCAGGCGGCGCGGCGACTTCGCCCCCGCCGAGGAGGCGTACCGCAAGGCGCACGAGCTCGGCCGCGAGCCGCAGCCGGGACAGGCCCTGCTCCGGCTCGCCCAGGGACAGACGACCGAGGCGGTGGCGGCCCTCCGGCGCTCCCTGGGCGGGGAGGGCAAGGATCCGCTCTCGCGCGCCCGGCGGCTGCCCGCCCAGGTCGCGGTCTCCGTCGCGGTCGCGGACCTGGAGACCGCCCGCGCGGCCGCCGAGGAGCTGGAGGAGATCACCGACCGCTTCCGGGTCAACGGCCAGCGCACGCCGCTCCTCGACGGGTCGCTCCAGCTCGCGCGCGCCCGGATTGCGCTCGTCGCCGCGGACTGGGACGAGGCGGAGGCCCACGCCGGAAACGCGCTCCGCATCTGGACGAAGGTCGGCGCGCCGTACGAAGCCGCGGACGCGCGGATCGCGCTCGGCATGGCCTACGAGCACAAGGGCGACCGCGAGGGCGCCCGCCTGGAGTACGAGGCCGCGAAGGCCGCGTTCGCGCGCCTCGGCGCCGTCCTCGACGCGCAGCGCGCGATGGAGCTGCTCGGTGAGGCGGCCGCGACGCGGCGGACGTTCGTCTTCACCGACGTCGTCGACTCCACCCCGCTTCTCGAGCAGCGCGGCGAGCAGGGGTTCAAGGAGCTCCTCGACCGGCACGACGAGCTGCTCGGGAACGCGATCCGGCGGCACGGCGGCGAGGTGATCAAGCACACCGGCGACGGCTTCTTCGCTGCGTTCGACACCGCCGCCGCTGCGGTCGGCGCGGCGGTCGAGATCCAGCGCGCGCTCGCGGAGGAGGAGTTCGCCGTCCGCATCGGCATCCACAGCGGGGAGGCGCTTCACCGCGGCAGCGACTACGCCGGCCGCGGCGTGAACGTGGCCGCGCGGATCGGAGCGCTCGCCGGGGCCGGTGAGATCCTCGTCTCGACCGAGACCGTCGAAGGCTCCGACGTTCCGTACGCGCTCTCGGACGCGCGGGCCGCGGAGCTCAAGGGCTTCGTCGAGCCGGTGCCGATCGCCGCGGTCGACTGGCGCGCCGGCTAGCGCCCGACGGCGTAGCCCTGCATCCCGCGCGGGTTCGCGCCCGCCTTGAGCAGCCCGTCGGGCTCGCGCGCGACGGCGCTGACCCGGCCGAGCGACCAGGGATCGGTCCGCTTCACGTCGTGGCCGCGCGCCTCGAGCTCCGCCGAGACCACGACGCCGAACCGCGATTCGAGCTCGACCGAGCGGGGCGCGAAGGCCCGCGGATGAAAGGACGAGATCAGGTGGTTCGTGTGGAAGGCGGGCGCGTCGATCGCCGCTTGCAGGTCGAGCCCCAGCAGGGCGTGGTAGAGGAAGACGTGCAGCGACCACTGGTCCTGCTGGTCGCCGCCGGGCGTGCCGAAGGCCAGATACGGGTCGCCGCCGCGGAACGCGAGCGAGGGCGAGAGCGTCGTGCGTGGCCGCTTGCCGGGCGCGAGCGAGCTCGGGTGCCCCTCCTCCAGCCAGAACATCTGGGCGCGCGTCCCGAGCGGGAAGCCGAGCTCGGGGATCACCGGCGAGCTCTGGAGCCAGCCGCCGCTCGGCGTCGCCGAGATCAGATTCCCGTGCCGGTCGGCGACGTCCACGTGGCAGGTGTCGCCGCGGGTCGGCTCGCCGCCGCCGAGGTGGGCAGGCGCGATGCTCCCGACGGCGATGCGGGGAAGACGGCCTTCGAGGCCTGGGCGAAGCTCGGCGGACGCCTCCGCGCCGACGAGGCGGCGCCGCTCGTCGGCGTACTCGCGCGAGAGGAGCCGGTCGAGGGGCACGTCGACGAAGTCCGGGTCGCCGTACCAGGCGTCGCGGTCGGCGAACGCGAGCTTTGCGCACTCGACCGCGGTGTGGACGTAGTCCGCCGGCGAGAGCTCCTCGAGCGGGAAACCGTCGAGGAGCGCGAGCTGCTGCAGGAAGACCGGCCCCTGGCTCCAGGGGCCGCACTTGAAGACTGTGTGCCCGCGGAACTCCAGGGACACCGGAGGCTCGAAGCACGGCTCGTACGCTGCGACGTCGTCGGCCGTGAGCAGCCCGCCTTCACCGGCGACGAAGCGGCCGATCGGCTCGGTCAGGAACTCGACTCCGCCCACGGCGACGATCCGCCGGTAGGTCTCCGCCAGCCGCGGGTTGCGGAAGAGCGTGCCCGGCCGGGGCGCGGGCAGGTAGAGCTCCGCCGAGCCCGGCCACTCGGCGCGGAAGACCGGCTCCATCGCCTCGATCGTCTGCGTGACCCGGGGCACGACGGGGTAGCCGTGCTCGGCGTACTCGATCGCTGGCGCCGCCACGTCGGCCAGCGGCATCGTCCCGAGCTCGCGCAGGACGAGCAGCCAGGCGGGCAGCGCGCCGGGAACGCACGCGGCGAGCACGCCCGTGCCGGGCACGAGGTCGAGCCCGCGCTCCCGGAAGGCGTCGATGGTCGCAGCCGCCGGCGCCGGGCCCTGGCCGCTGACGACGAGCACGTCGTCCCGCTCGGCGCTGTAGAGCACCATCGGCACCTCGCCGCCGGGGCCGTTGAGGTGCGGCTCGACGACCTGGAGGACGAGCCCCGCGGCGACGGCGGCGTCGAACGCGTTGCCGCCGCGCTCGAGCATGGCCATCCCGGCCGCCGAGGCAAGCCAGTGGGTCGAGGCGACCATGCCGAACGTGCCGCGGAGCTCGGGCCGTGTCGTGAACATCCGCGGGACCGTACTAGGCTCTGGGAGTGCCGATCTGCGCGGACTGCGGCCAGGAGAACCCGAAGGGCGCAAGGTTCTGCCTCGCCTGCGGCGCCCCGCTCGACGCCGCGAGCCCGGAGCGGACGGAAGAGCGCCGCGTGGTCACGGTGCTCTTCGTCGACATGGTCGGCTCGACGTCCCGCGCGGAGACGCTCGATCCGGAGGACGTGCGCGAGATCCTCGACCGCTACTACCGCCGCGTCAGGCAGGAGATCGAGCACTTCGGAGGCCTCGTCGAGAAGTTCATCGGCGACGCCGTCATGGCCGTCTTCGGCGCGCCGATCGCCTTCGGCGACGACCCCGAGCGAGCCGTGCGCGCCGCCCTGGCCGTGCGTGACGCCATCGCCGCGATGAACGCGGCGGACCCCGAGCTCGGCCTCAACGTCCGCATCGCCGTCAACACGGGGGAGGCGCTCGTCGCGCTCGGCTCGCGGCCCGCCCACGGGGAGGCGATGGTGGCCGGCGACGTGGTGAACACGGCGGCGCGGCTGCAGGCGAGCGCGCCTGTGAACGGCATCCTCGTCGGCGAGGAGACCTACCGCAGCACGCGCGCGACGATCGAGTACGAGGCGGCGGAGCCGGTGACGGCTCCCGGCAAGGCGCTCCCCGTCCCGGCGTGGCTCGCCGTCGAGGCCCTGGCCGGCGAGGGCGAGCGGACGCTCTCGCCCGCGCCCATGGTCGGCCGCGAGCGCGAGCTCGAGCTGCTTCGCGGCATCTGGGAGCGCGTCGCCGCCGAACGGCGGGCCCACCTCGTCACGATGTTCGGCCCGCCCGGGATCGGCAAGTCGCGGCTGGCCTGGGAGTTCGGCGAGCTCGTGGCCAAGCTGGGCGGCAGGACGCTGCGCGGGCGCTCCACCCCGTACGGCGCCAGCACGCCGTACGCCGCGTTCTCGGCGCACCTGAAGCAGGTCGCGCGGATCTTCGACAGCGACGCCGCCGACGTCGCCGCCGAGAAGCTCCAGGCGGCGGTCGCAGACCTCGTCGGCGAGGCGGAGTCGGCCCACGTGGCCGCCCACGTCGGGGCCCTGATCTCCCTCAGGACGGGCGCGGAGGCACCCGACCGCCAGACGCTGTTCCGCTCGGCCCGGAGAGTGGTCGAGGAGCTGGCGGCCCGGCAGCCCACGCTGCTCGTCTTCGAGGACATCCACTGGGCGGACGGGAGCATGCTCGACCTCCTCGACGAGCTCGCCGCCCTGCTGCACGGCTCCCCGGTCCTGCTCCTGGGGGTCGCGCGCCCGGATCTCCTGACCGAGCGGCCGACGTGGGGCGGCGGGCTGCCCGCGTACACGGCGGTGCCGCTCGAGCCCCTGCGGAACGAGCACGCCCAGGAGCTCGCCGAGCGCCTGCTCGGGCACCGTGAGCCCGACCGCATCGCCCGGCTGCTCGAGATCTCGGAGGGCAACCCCCTCTTCATCGAGGAGCTCACGGCCTCGCTCGCCGAGCAGCCGGACGAGCACGAGCTCCCGACGAGCATCCGGGCGATCATCGCCTCGCGGCTCGACGGGCTGCCGGCGCCGGAGCGGTCGCTCCTGCTCGACGCCTCGGTCGTCGGGCGCGTTTTCTGGGACGGCTCGCTTCCCCGGGAGAACGGGCGAGACGTGCGTGCGCTCCTCGGCTTTCTCGAGCGGCGGGACTTCGTCCGCCGGGAGAGCGTCTCGCGCATCCAGGGCCAGGAGCAGTACCGCTTCAAGCACGCCCTGATCCGCGACTGCGCGTACGGGCTGCTGCCGCGTGCGGCGCGCCGCACGCGCCACGAGGCCGTGGCCCGGTTCCTCGAGGAGGCGACCGTCGAGACCGCCGCGGCGGCCGAGGCGATCGCCCACCACTGGCGCGAGGCCGGAGACGCCCAGCGCGCGGTCCGCTACCTCCTCGCCGCCGCCGAGGACGCCGGCCGTGGCTGGGCCAAGGAGCGCGCGGTCGCGCTCTACCGCGAGGCGCTCGAGCTGATCCCCGAGGAGGACGACGAGCGCCGCCAAGCCGTCAGGAAGCGACTCGGCGTCGCCCTCCACGCGCTCTTCCAGATCCCGGACGCGGAGCGGCTACGTCGAGGCTGACTCGCCGTCGAGCGGGAAGTCGTCGGGCGTGACGTCGCCGGCAATCTCGTAGATCTCCTCCACGAAGTGCTCGCCGAGGCGCCGTGAGTGCTCGCGGACGACCTCCTTGCTCGGCGCCTCGTAGATACAGAAGGACTTGAGGGCGCCGTCCTCGGCCAGGACGACGTGGCTGTGCTCCCACGTGATCTCGGGGAAGCTGTCGCGCCCGAGCTGCTTGGACCGGCGACCGACGGCAGGAAGGCTGTTCAGGTCGACCGTGTACGTGCGCTCAACGACGTATCTGGGCATCGCCGGGTCCTATGTGGGCCGGATGTTCTGGTTGACGTGGAAGACGTTGTCGGGGTCGTACTCGGCCTTGACGCGCGCGAGCCGCTCGTAGTTGCCGCGGTACGTCGCGCGGACGCGCTCGTCGCCCTCGTCGGCCATCATCATGTTCACGTAGGCGCCGCCCATCGAGTACGGGTGGAGCGCCTCCCAGTACGAGACGGAGAACTCGCGGAGCTCGGCGGCCTTCGCGGGGTCGGGGTCGACGCCGACCATCACCTGGACCCAGCCCGCGTCCCGGTAGGCCCACGCGGTCGCGTCGTTGGCCACCCGCGCCGGCGCCCCGCTGAGCGGATAGAGGTGCATCGTCGACTGCGGCGTGGGCATCCGCTGCGCGAACTCGACGTGCCGCTCCACGGCCTCGTCGGGGATCTCCCGGACGTAGTCGGCCCGCCAGTACCACTGGTGGCCGGCCGGATAGAGCGCGTCGAAGAGCGAGTTCAGGACCGGCAGCGGTACCTCGCCGACGCCGTCGAGGTCGGGGCCGAGCGCGCGGGCCGGGGCGAGCGCTTCGTCTGCGTCCTCCTTCGAGCCGACGTACGTCCAGAGGACCGCGGCCATCTTCTTCAGGTGGAGCTCCTCCGGGAACATCGGCACGGGCGGCACCGTGAGGAACGCGAACCAGCCGTTCAGCTCCTCCGGGGCCGTGTGGATGAAGTCGCGGTACCAGCTCAGGATCTCGGGCGCCCGGTCGAGCGACCACATCGTCGGGCCCGCGACGATGCCCGCGACGGGCTGGAGGCGGAAGGTGAACGCGGTCACGACCCCGAAGTTGCCGCCGCCACCTCGCAGCGCCCAGAACAGGTCCTCGTTCTCCTCCTCGCTCGCCCTGACGAAGCTGCCGTCGGCGAGCACGACGTCCGCGCCCATGAGGCTGTCGATCGTCAGGCCCATCGTGCGCGTGAGGTTGCCGACACCGCCGCCGAGCGTGAGCCCGCCGATCCCGGTCGTCGAGATGAAGCCGAAGGGCAGCGCCAGCCCGTGCGGGTGCGTGGCGTGGTCGACGTCGCCGAGCAGGCTGCCCCCGAGCGCGACCGCGGTGCGGCGACCGGGATCGACGATCACGCCGCGCATCGGCGACAGGTCGACGACGAGCCCGTCGTCGACGCTGCCGAGCCCGCCGCCGTTGTGGGCGCCGCCCCGCACGGCGATCTCGAGCCCGTTCGCGCGGGCGAAGCCGACGGCGCTCGACACGTCGGCCGCGTCGACGCACTGCGCGATCACCGCCGGCCGCTTGTCGATCATCGCGTTGTAGAGTGCGCGTGCCGACTCGTACTCCGGGTCCTGCGGTGAGATCACAGGACCGCGGTGCTGGCTCGCGAGAGTCTGTGCGAGCTCGATCGTTGCCATCGCGGCTCCCCCTCTCTCTTGCTTCGGGATGCCTGCGAGCCTACGACTTTGCGCGACCCGCTACAAGGCCGGCGAGCCACTGCGCACGCGCGTGACGATCCCGACCAGGTTCCCGCCCGGGTCCTTGATCCACGCGGCCTGGAGCTCGCCGAGCGTGGCCACTCCGTCGACAGTCTTCAGGCTCGGCAGGTCGTACTCCTCCGGGACGGCGCCGCGGGCGCGGAGCTCGGCCACGGTCGCCGCAACATCGTCGACCTCGAACGAGATCGGCGTGTCCGAGCGACCACCCTCCCCGACCTCCACGCAGAGCGTGGCGTCGCCGGCCTGGAAGACGACGTCCTCGTGGCCCGGCATCAGGCTGCGCCGGTCGGCGACCGTCAAGCCGAGCTTCCCCTGATAGAAGGCAATCGCCTCGTCGAGGTCGGGGACCTTCAGGTTGGCGACCAGGGATCCAGGCATCACTCGCGTCCCTTGCCCGCCAGCTCGGCGAGCCGCGCGTAGTCTGCGCGGAAGCGGCGCGCGAGCCGGCGGGCCTCGCGCCGGCCGGCGCGTCCCTCGACGGGCCGCCCCCTCACCACGACGGTCGTTCCGCCGCTCGTGGGCGTCAGCGACGTCGTGAGGAGGAACCGCGCACGACCCTCCGGAGTGCGGCTCTCGGTGAAGTACTCGAACGGCCGCCAGTCGAGGATCTCCTCGTAGATCTTGGTGCGGCCGTCGACGCAGATCGAGGCGGTGCCGGTTTCTCGGCGGCCGCCCGCCTGCGCCTCCTCGACGTCGTCCACCTGCCAGAGCAGGCGCTTCCCCGGCGCCGTCAACAGCTCCCAGGCCGCAGCCGCCGGGAGCGGGAGCACGCGCTCGACGGCGAACGCGGCCTCTTCCGCTCCGACCTCGATGCGCCGCCGGTCGCGCTCGGCGCGGTAGCGCTCCTCGAGGTCGGAGACGAACCCGCGCACTTCTCCGACGTCGTCGCATCGCTCGGCGTGCGGCTCGAGCCCGAGCAGCTCCGGATCGAGCCCGTTGGCGGCCGCGAACGCTTCCGTGACCAGAGCGTAGGCGCTCAGCCCGACGCCGTTCTTCAGGAGCCTGTGCGCGACGATGACGTCGGCGCCGGTGAGCTCCTCGCCGCGGCGCACCCACTCGCCCGCGTGGAGGATGAACTTCAGGTCGAGCTGCGCCGCCTTCCGGCACGCCGTGCAGCTGCAGGTCGTCGAGTGGGAGATCCCCTCGAGGCGCGAGCGGAAGGCGAAGTAGCACTCCTCGACGGCGTCGAGGATCAGCGACGCGTCGGCCTCGCCCTCGGCCGCGTAGGCGAAGACCGCATCTCCCTCGCGCTTGTTGACGCGGAGCACCTGACCGAGGCGCCCCGCGATCGTGTCGATGACGTCCGCCACGACCTCCTCGGTGAACTCCAGCGGCCCGCCCACGACGTACCCCGTGTAGCCGGAGATGTCGGCGATCACGAGACAGCCCGTCTCGGTCGCCGCTGCCGTGCGGGCGGGCGCGACCACGGCCCCGAAACCTACTCCTAGGCCGACTCTTCGGCCAGCTCTTCGGGCTCTTCGTCCAGCTCGCGCCCGCCGGTGGTGACGAGCGTGGGCCGCAGGCCCTTCGTGATCGTCTCCTTCGTGATCACGCACTTGGAGACGTCGCGCCGCGACGGGAGCTCGAACATGACGTCCAGCAGCGCCGACTCGATGATCGAGCGGAGGCCGCGGGCGCCGGTCTCGCGGTCGAGCGCCTTGTCGGCGATCTCCCAGAGCGCCTCCTCCGTGAAGACGAGCTCCACGTTGTCGTAGCCGAAGAAGCGCTGGTACTGCTTGACGAGCGCGTTCTTCGGCTCGGTGAGGATCCGGACGAGGTCCTCGCGGGTCAGCTGGTGCACCGCGGAGATGACCGGCAGCCGGCCGATGAACTCCGGGATCAGCCCGTAGGCGAGCAGATCCTCCGGCATCACGTCGGCGAGCAGCTCCGAGGACTCGACCGAGCTCTTCGAGCGGATCGTGGCGCCGAAGCCGATCGAGTTGCGGCCGATCCGCTTGGCGATGATCTTCTCGAGGCCCGCGAACGCGCCGCCGCAGATGAAGAGGACGTTCGTGGTGTCGATCGAGAGGAACTCCTGGTGCGGGTGCTTGCGCCCGCCCTGCGGCGGCACCGAGGCGACCGTCCCCTCGAGGATCTTCAGCAGCGCCTGCTGGACGCCCTCGCCCGACACGTCGCGCGTGATCGACGGGTTGTCCGCCTTGCGCGCGATCTTGTCGACCTCGTCGATGTAGATGATCCCGGTCTCCGCCTTCTTGATGTCGAAGTCCGCGGCCTGGATCAGCTTGAGGAGGATGTTCTCGACGTCCTCGCCGACGTAGCCGGCCTCTGTCAGCGCGGTCGCGTCGGCGATCGCGAACGGGACGTTCAGGATCCGCGCGAGCGTCTGCGCGAGCAGCGTCTTGCCGCAGCCGGTGGGGCCGAGCAGCAGGATGTTCGACTTCTGGAGCTCGACCTCCCCGTCGTCCTGGCCCATCTGGACGCGCTTGTAGTGGTTGTAGACCGCGACGGCGAGCGTGCGCTTCGCCTCTTCCTGAGAGACGACGTAGTCGTTGAGGACGGCGTAGATGTCGCGCGGCCGCGGCAGTTGGTCGAGGTCGAGCTGGGCCGGGGCGGTGAGCTCCTCGTCGATGATCTCGTTGCAGAGATCGATGCACTCGTCGCAGATGTAGACGCCCGGCCCGGCGATCAGCTTCTTCACCTGCCGCTGGCTCTTGCCGCAGAAGCTGCAGAGAAGCTGCTCGTTCCCCTCGTTCGGACGCGCCACGTCTCTCCTTTTACCTCGAAATCCGCCCGATTACCAGCATCATCGGTGCTCGATCACCTGATCGATGATGCCGTAGTCCTTCGACTCCTCGGCCGACATGAAGTAGTCGCGCTCCATGTCTTTGCTGACTTTCTCGAGCTCCTGGCCCGTGTGCTTGGCGATGATCTCCTCCAGGCGGCGCTTGATCCCGATGATCTCGCGCGCCTGGATCTCGATGTCGGTCGCCTGCCCCTGGAAGCCGGAGGAGACCTGGTGGATCAGGATCTTGGCGTTCGGCAGCGCCATCCGCTTCCCTTCCGCCCCGCCGGCGAGGATGAGCGCGCCCATGGACATCGCGATCCCGACGCAGATCGTCTGGATGTCCGGCCGGATGAACTGCATCGTGTCGTAGATCGCCAGGCCCGAGTAGACCGAGCCGCCCGGCGAGTTGACGTAGATCGAGATGTCCTTGTCGGGGTCCTCCGACTCCAGGTGGAGCAGCTGCGCCACGATCAGGTTCGCGATCTGGTCGTCGATCGGGGTGCCCAGGAAGATGATCCGCTCGTTGAGCAGACGTGAGTAGATGTCGAACGACCGCTCGCCGCGCGACGTCTGCTCGATGACCATCGGGATCAGAGGACTCATCGCTACTCCTTGCTTCCGGGGGTCCACAACTTTGTCTCCGCCGCCGCCTTTTCCTGCTCGGGCGTCCAGATCGCCTCGCGGGCCTCGGCCAGCTCGGGCGAGATCGGCCTGACCTCGGCGGCGAGCCGGTCGAGCGCCTTCCGCAGGCGCAGGTCCTGGCGCAGGCGCCGCTCGCCGCCGTGGCGGAACAGCTCCTCCACGATCGGGCCGGGATCCTCGCCCGCGGCCTCCGCCTCCTCGGTGATCAGCTCGACGATCTCTTCGTCGGCGACGTCGAGGCCGAGCCGCTCCGCGATCGCCTCGAGCACGATCTCCCGCGCGACCGAGCGCTGCGACTCGGCCTGGAGCCTGGCGACGAGCTCCTCGGGCCGCTGGCCCGTGAGCGCGAGATAGCTCTCGAAGTCGACGCCGCGCCGCTCGACCGAGCGGACGAGCCCGTTGAGGAGCTCCCGCGTGCGGGCCTCCACGATCGGGCCCTTCGGCTCCACCCTGGTGGCGTCGACGAGCCGGTCGACGGCGGCGGCGCGGAACGCGCCCTCCGCCTCGGCCTCGAGCTGGTCGCGCAGCCGTGAGTCGATGTCGGTGCGGAGCGCGTCCAGCGAGTCGAACTCGCTCGCGGCCCGGGCGAGCTCGTCGTCGAGCGGCGGCAGCACGCGCTCGTGCAGCTCCCCGAGCGACACCTCGACCGCCCGGCGCGAGTCGTCGGCGAGCTCGAACTCCACCGACCTCGACTCGCCGGGGGACATGCCGACGAGGGACTGCTCGATCTCCTCGACCAGCCGGCCCGACCCGATCTCGACGACGTAGTCGCGCTGGCCGCCCTCTCCTTCGGGGTCGACGAGGTCGACGACGGCGACGTCGCCGGGCTGCGCGGGGCGGCCCTCCACCGCCGAGAGCTCCGCGACCGTGGCGCGGAGGGCGTCGAGCTCGGCCTGGATCAGCTCCTCGGGGACGGCAACCTCGGCGCGGGGCACCTCGAGCGTCGTCCAGTCCGGCAGCTCGGGCTTCGGCTGGACGTCGACCGTGGCCGTGAAGGTCCAGCCCTCCTCCTCGCTCGTCGGCAGCTCGAAGTCGAAGTCGGGCTGGGAGACGGGACGCAGGCCCTCGCGCGACGCGGCCGCCCAGAACCAGCCGCCGATGTGGCTCTCGACCGCCTCGGTGAACAGCCGCTCCTTGCCGACGCGGGAGACGAGCACCGGCATCGGCACCTTCCCCTGGCGGAAGCCGGGGATCTTGACCTGCTCGGCCAGGTCGGAGGCGGCGTGCTCGACCGCGTGCTGGACGTCGTGGCTCGGGACCTCGACGGTCAGGCGGACCTTGTTGTCCGCGAGCTCCTCCAGCTGCGTCTGCACCAGGCCGTTGTACCAGACCTCCCCCACCACGGCGGATGCCTCCAACGGGGGACGCAGAGGGCAGGGCCCGACCGCGAGACTTGCGGCGGACGAAGCGTGAAGCTGCGGCTCTCCGATCCCGCCTACACCGATCGCCTCGCGGCGTTCCTCGAGGAGATGGGTCACGTGCCGGCCAGTGCGGCCGGCGGAACGGTCGAGCTGGCGCAAGAGATCCCGGAGGACGAGCTCGCCGTCTACCTGCGCGTCTGGTCCGTGCTCGAGCCCGAGGCGACGGTTACGGTCGAGTGAGCGCGGGCAGGCTCCGGGCGTGAGCGAGTACCGCACGCCCGAGGAGGACACGATCGGCGGTCGCGGCGAGGACGAGCCGGCCGAGCTCGGCGGGCCGGAGCCCGAGAGCGGCGAGAAGCCCGAGCCGCAGGACGACTAGCATCCGGCGGCGATGGTCGCCCTCGCAGCGGTCGCCGCCGCACTCGCGCTCGCCGCGCCGCGGCCCGCTATCGTCTGGAAGCCGATCCCGTTCCCGCAGGCAAGGCTGGCGGAGACGGCGGCCTACTCGGCCCGGCACTACGGGCAGCGGACGTGGCGGCTCACCCGGCCGCGGGTGATCGTCCAGCACGCGACCGCGAACCGCTCCTTCCCGGCGACGTGGAGCACGTTCGCCACCGACCGCCCGGACCCGGAGCTGCACGAGCTGCCGGGGACGTGCGCCCACTTCGTGATCGACCGGGACGGGACGATCTACCAGCTCGTGCGGCTCGCGGTTCGCTGCCGGCACACGGTCGGCCTCAACTGGACGGCGATCGGAGTCGAGCACGTCGGCCTCAGCGGCGGCGAGGTGCTCGCCAACCGGCGCCAGCTTGCGTCCTCGATCGCGCTCCTGCGCTGGCTCATGGCCCGCTACGGCATCGCCCTCGGCGACGTGATCGGCCACAACGAGAGCCTCGAGAGCCCGTACCGCCGCGAGCGCTACGCGGCCTGGCGCTGCCAGACGCACGCCGACTTCCCGCGCGACGAGATGGACCGCTACCGGGCCCGGATCGGCCGGGCCAGGGTCAACCGCGTCCGTTCCAGCTGCAGGTAGGTACTCGGGCGTCAGGCCGGGCGGAGCCCGGCTTAGCCCCGCGGTAGCCCCGCCCGCCCCAC
>JBBDQR010000158.1:0-10840 GCA_040905885.1 Gaiellaceae bacterium
CGACTGGATCCTGAACGGCGCCAAGATGTGGATCACGAACGGGACGATCGCCGACGTGGCGACCGTGTGGGCGCGCACCGACGAGGGCGACATCCGCGGCTTCCTGGTCGAACAGGGCACACCAGGGTTCAGCGCGCCGGAGATCCACAAGAAGCTCTCGCTGCGCGCATCCGTGACGTCGGAGCTGGTCCTCCAGGACGTCCGCGTGCCGGACGAGAGCGTGTTCCCCGAGGTGCGGACGCTGCGCGGTCCCCTCTCCTGCCTGAACGAGGCGCGCTACGGAATCGTCTGGGGCGCCGTCGGCGCGGGCCGCGCCTGCTTCGAGGCCGCGCTCGAGTACGCGAAGGAGCGGATCGTCTTCGAGAAGCCGATCTCCGCGTACCAGCTGACGCAGCAGAAGCTGGCGGAGATGGCGCTCGAGGTGAACCGCGGCGCGCTCGTCGCCCTCCACCTCGGGCGGATGAAGGACGCGGGGAAGCTGCGGCCGGAGCAGGTGAGCCTCGGCAAGATGGGCAACGTCCGCGGCGCGCTCGACGTCTGCCGCGCGGCGCGCACGATCCTCGGCGGGAACGGGATCACGCTCGAGTACCCGGTGATCCGGCACATGAACAACCTCGAGTCGGTGCTCACCTACGAGGGCACCCACGAGGTGCACACGCTCGTGGTCGGCGAGGCGCTCACGGGGCGGGACGCGTTCCGTTGATAGCCGGGGGAACCCATGGTTCCCCCGGTTGCCCCCTCCTTCTGCTGGCGCACAGACCCGGCAACTCCTCGGCCTGCGGACGAGCGCGGTCGTCCTCCGGCCACGAGACGCTCGCGCGTCGGACGACTCTTGACCCCTTCCATCCCTCCGCGCGCGCGGCTTCGCCGCGGGCGCTCCGGGGCGATCGACGCGGTCGGGGTCGCCGCGCCTCGCGCCGCGCAGGATGCGCGCCTGCGGCGCTGCGATCCTGCGCGTCCGGTCACACCTACGGTTCGGCGGAGGTGGTCTTGTGACGGACCAGGTCCGCGCGCTCGTCGAGGGGCGGAGCTTCGCGTACCTGGCGACGACGCGCCCGGACGGCTCGCCCGACGTCGTGCCGATCTGGGTCACCACGGTCGGCGACCGCATCGCCTTCTTCACGCAGACGACGTCGAGCAAGGCGAAGAACCTCGAGCGGGACGGACGCGTCGCGCTCGCCGTGGCGGATGAGTCGAATCCCTACCGTGCGGCCCACATCCGCGGCCGGATCGTCGAGCGGCGCACCGATCCCGCGATCTGGGACGACGTCATCGACCCGATGGCCGTCAGATACACGGGCGAGCCGTTCCCGATGCGGCCGGAGGCGACGGTGCTGTACGAGATCGAGGTGGAGTCCGCGAAGCTCCGGACGCTGCCCTTCCGTCACTGAAGCTCCGAGAGCGCCAGCTCGACGGCCTCATCGGGGGTGAGCGAGCGCCCGCGCTCGGCTGCCGCCTCCTGCCCTTCGCCTACGAAGGCGAGGGTCCGCTCGCGCATCGCAATCCCCCAGCTCGGCAGCGCGGTTCCGAGCTGCTCGTCGAAGGCGTCCGCGCAGGCGACGAGTTCGGCGGCGCATTCGAGCCGACCCGCGGCGGCCAGCGCGCTCGCGAGGCGGTAGAGATCGAGGCTGATCTCGCCCGGGTCGCCGAGCTCCCGGTCGAGCCGGTAGGCCTCGAGGATCAGAGGTAGCGACTCGTCCAGGTTGCCCTCGTCGCCGAGGACGGCACCGAGCGACCCGAGCGAGCGCGCTTCCATCAACCGGTTGCCACTTGCGCGCGCAAGCTCGAGATTCTCACGGTGCAGCTCCTTCGAGCGCTCGCGATCGCCGAGCTCCTCGTGTGTCCAGGCGAGTGCACGTCTAGCTTGGAGGGCGTGGTGCCCGTCGCCGAGCCCTTGCAGCTTGTCGATGCTCTCCGCGAAGAGGGGCTGCGCCCGGGCCAGATCGCCGCTCTCTGCGATCGCACCCGCATACTGGAACTCGCCGTAGGCGACCCCCCACTCGTCGCCGAGCGCGCGATGAAGCTCCAGCGACTCCTCCGCCCGCCGGATCTGGGTCTCGGAGTCGGCGCCTGCTTCCTCGGCGAGATGGGCGCTGCCCGTGAGAGCTTTCGCGCGCGCCCGGGTGGGACGCTCGTCCGCTCGGAGCAGAGCTTCGAGGCGCCGCCAGCCCTCGGGCGCATGACCGCGGAGACACCAGAACTCCCAGATCGCGCCGCCCAGCCGCTGGCCGAGCTCAAACTCGCCGCTGCCCTCGGCCCAGTCGAGGACGGCCCGAAGGTTGTCGTGTTCCTGCTCGAGCCGGTCGAGCCACGCGACGGGATCGCCTCCGAGCAGGGTTGGCTCGGCCTGCTCGCCGAGCTCGGTGAAGTACCGCGCGTGCCGTCGCTGCAACTCCTGCGCCTCGCTCGAGGCCTGCAACCGCTCCTCGGCGTACTCGCGGATCGTCTCGAGCATCCAGAAGCGGTCGCCGTCGCGCACGCGAACGAGGCTCTTGTCGACGAGCGACTCCAGCGTGTCAAGGTCGGCGTCGCAGACCGCCTCGGCGGCCTCGAGCGTGCAACCACCGCGGAAGACCGCGAGCCGGGCGAACAGCCGCTGCTCGTACTCGTCCAGGAGCTCGTGGCTCCACTCGATCGTCGCCCGCAGCGTCTGCTGCCGCGGATCCGCGCCGCGTCCGGCCTTCAGGAGGTCGAGCCGTTGGGAGAGCCGCTCGAGCAGCTGCTCCGGCGACAGCACACGCACGCGCGCGGCCGCGAGCTCGAGCGCCAGGGGCAGGTTGTCGAGCCAGGCGCAGAGCTCTCGTACGGACGGCGTCGGCGCGAAGTCGGGACGGGCCGCGCGGGCGCGCGCGAGGAAGAGCTCCTCGCCGTCCTCCGGCTCGAGCGGGGGGACCGGGTAGGCCTGCTCGCCGGGGACCCGCAGGAGCTCGCGGCTGGTGACCAGGAGCTGGAGGTTCGGACACGTGGCGAGCAGGCCGGCGACGTCCCCGGCGGCCTCGACGACGTGCTCGAAGTTGTCGAGCATGAGCAGCAGTCGCTTGTCCGCGATGTGCTCTGCCGGGCCGTCCTGAGAGCCCAACGCCTGCCCGGCCGCCTCCAGCACGAGCTGCGGATCTCTGAGCGGCGCGAGCGGCACCCAGAAGACGCCGTCGGGGAAGCGCTCCGACACCTCGGCGGCGGCCTGCAGCCCGAGCCGCGTCTTCCCAGTCCCGCCAGGCCCCGTCAGCGTCAGCAGGCGCGCGGCGCCCAGCAGCTCGAGCACCTCGCCGAGCTCCTGTTCTCGCCCGAGGAACGGCGTCGCCGGCACGGGCAGGTTCGTCCGGTAGAGCGTCTTCAGCTCCGGGTACTCGGCGTCGCCGAGCTGGAAGATCCGCTCCGGCGCCGAGAGGTCCTTCAGCCGGTGCTCGCCGAGATCGCGGAGGGACTCCGGCGGCACGAGGGCGGCCGTCGCCGCCGAGACGAGCACCTGGCCGCCGCGCCCGCTCGCCGCGATCCGGGCCGCGCGGTGCACGTCCACGCCGACGTAGCCCTCCTCCGTGACATGCGGCGTGCCCGTGTGGAGGCCCATCCGGAGCCGGATCGGGCCGCCGCCGAGGCCCTTGAGGATCTCCTCCGCCGCCGCGAAGGCGCCCGGCGCCGTCGGGAACGCGACGAAGAACGCGTCGCCCTGGGTGTCGACCTCGACGCCGCCGTGCCGGGCGAACGCGTCGCGCACGACGCGGCGATGCTCGGCCAGAGCCTGCGCGTATGCCTCCGCGCCGAGCTCGTGGAGCAGCCGAGTCGACCCTTCGACGTCGGTGAACAGAAACGTGACCGTCCCGGAGGGAAGGTCGCTACGAGGAGCCGTTCTCGCCTTCCCAGTAGTCGACGGCGTCGCCGCGGCGGAAGTGGAGGAAGTCCGCGTCCCCCGCCGCCCAGCGGACGCGGATCTTGTCGCTGTCCGGATACACGGCCGTGCGCGGCACGCGCAGCGTCGAGACCATCAGCACACGCCCGGGGCCGGTGAGCTGATGCGCGCCGCGCTCGCCCTCCGCGAAGCAGACGACGTCGCCCGGCTTCAGCGCCTGCTCGCCGTCCGGGGTGCGCAACGTGGGCTCCCCCGCGACGACGAGCAGCCACTCCTCGTGGCCGTGCTCGTAGTGGTAGGGGAACGTCTTCTCGCCGGCCGGCAGGTCGTAGAGGCTCGCGCCCAGCAGGTCGCCGCCGATCCGCTTGCGGCGCCAGCGCCAGCCCGGACGGTCGCTCCCGGCGATCCAGTCGCGGTCGTCGTGGAGGTTCAGTCCTCCCCCTCCCAGTAGTCGACCGCGCTCTCCTCGAGGAAGTTCCCGCGCGTCCACTCGGAGCGGGCGCCGACCTTGCCGCTGTCGGGATACGTGACGATCTCCGGCGAGACCAGCGTCGAGAAGATCATCAGCCGCGCCGGCTCGGCAGCGTCGTTGCGCAGCGTGTGCGCGCCCTCGGGCCCACGCGGGAAGAGCACGCAGTCGCCGGGCTCGAGCGTGCGCTCCCCCTCGGGCTCCCGGAGAGTCGGCGTCCCGGCGAGCACGATCAGGAGCTCCTCGTTCGCGTGGTGGAAGTGATACGGCCAGAACTTCCTGCCCCGCGCGATCTCGTACAGGCTCGCGCCGAGCAGCTCAGCTCCGAGGCGCGGCCCGATCGGCGTGTCCTTGAAGCTCCGCCCCGGGCGCTCGTACTCGTACTCCCAGCCCTCGCCGAAGACGTTGAAGACCTCCACGGGGAGGATGCTAGTAGCTGAAGACGGTGGCTCCCTCGTCGCCGACCCACTCCCAGAGCGGGGTCGCGCCGGCGAGCTTCGCGTTCTCGACGAGCTGCGACTCCTCCAGCTTCCGCGAGTTGAAGCAGATCGGGCATACGAGGAGCTGTCCACCGTTGTCCGCGTACTGCTGGAAGAGCCGCTCGAGCGGCGGGCAACCCTCGCAGGCGACGCCTTGCGCGTGCCCTGGGAGGCCCAGCCGCACGGCTTCCTTCGTCAGGAACATCGCCACGTCCTTGCCCTGCTCGGCCGCCGCGCCGCCGACCAGGAAGGCAACCGTCACCCGCTCGGAGTCCTCGAGGCCGGTCGCCAGGTTGATGACCACCTTCTGCGCCATTCACTCCCCCTTCGGTCTGTAGGCCTTCACCGTCGTTCCATGGGCGCCGTACTTGATCGCCTTCCGGCGCGTGTCCTCGAACTTGGAGCCCGCGTACGTCGCGACGAGGTTGCCGGACTCGATCCGCTCGAACCCGTGCCGCTCCAGAAGCGTGGCGTACTCTGCCTCCAGCAGAGCACCGGCGATTCAGCCGGTCCAGAGGTCGATCTTCCGCCTCCCCTCCTCGCTCACCGGCTGCTGGATCGTCACGTCGGCGAGCTGGATGCGCCCGCCCGGCGTCAGCACGCGGAAGAGCTCGCCGAAGACGGCGTCCTTGTCGGGGATCAGGTCGATCACGCCGTTCGAGATCACGACGTCGAAGCTCTCGTCCGCGAACGGCAGCTGCTCCGCCTCGCTCTCGACGAAGTCGACGTTCGCCGCCCCCATCTCCTCTGCGGCCGCCCGCGCCTTCGCGAGCATCTCCGGCGTCATGTCGATCCCCGTGACGTGCCCTTCTGGGCCGACCATCTGCGCGGCGACGAGCGAGTCGGTGCCCGCGCCGGAGCCGAGGTCGAGCACGCGCTCGCCGGGCTCGAGCCGGCCGAGCGTGAACGGGTTCGCCACGCCGGCGAACGACTCGACCGCCGAGTCCGGCACCCGCGCGAGCTCCTCGGGGTAGTCGAGATCCTCGGCCCAGGCGCGACCGGTCGGGAAGACGAAGTCCTTCTCGGGCTCCTGCGAGACCGAGGCGTAGGTCTTCCGGATCTCCGACTTGAGCAGCTCGACGTCGATCCCGACGTCGACGCCCACCTAACGGGCCTCCAGGATCGGCTTCGCGGCGAGCAGCGCCCCCGCGACGAAGATCGCCGTAGCGATGAAGATCAGGCCGAGGTGCCCGAACGTCGCGAGCCCGTACGGCCAGTGCGCCGGCAGGGCGACGGCGAGACCGACGACCGGCGTGACCACCGCGGCGACCCATGCCCAGAGCATGCGGCGCCGGACGCCGAACCAGACGAGGAACAGCACCGCGATCGCGGCCGCGGCGATGAAGCCGGAGACCGCGATGTGGAGATGGCTGACGTAGTCGTAGAGCGACGGGCTGAACGCCTCGATCTGCGCCTTGCTCTTGTCCACCTGCTCGGGGCCGATCCCCAACTCGAGGAAGCTCCCGGTGAAGTTGCGGACGAAGAACACGACCGCGTACGCGACGAACATGATCGCCCCCACGATCATCAGGGCCGACCCCGCGCGGAGGGCCTGCGACTCGCCGGCCTCGGCGCTGGTGCTCACGGGCATTGCGCTGGACATTTCCCTCTCCTTTCCCGGACGACCCCACGACGATACGGCTTCGCGGGACATTGGTCTAGATCGCCCGGCGATCACAGCAGCTCTCCGATCAGCGCCGCGGCCCTCGCGGCGCCGTCCGTCTCGACGGGACGGTACGACACCTCGCGCCCGATCTCCTCGGCGATCGCTGTCGCGATCGTCTCGGGCGAGGCCGTGTCGAAGTCCATGCGTCGGCCGGCGCTGTAGCGCTCGAGCCGGTGGCGGACGTGGAAGCTCTGCTCGAAGTGGTGGCGGAGCGGGAAGTAGAGGAACGGTCGCCGGTTCGCCGTCAGCTCCATGGCCGTCGTGAGCCCGCCCTGGACGACGGCGACGTCGCAGACGGCGAGGTGCCGGTAGAGCTCGTGGATGAACGGCCGCACCTCGAGCCCCTCGTGACGCGGCAGGGATGCCGGATCGATCCGGGGGCCCGCGACCACGACCATCCGCAGGTCGGGGACGCGCTCCTTCGCCTCCGGGAATGCCTCGATCACGCGGCGCAGCAGCGTGCCGCCCACACCGGAGCCGCCGACCGTGACGATGCAGACCCGCTCGTCGTCGCCGTAGCCGAGCTCCCCGCGGTCGCCGAGGTCGCGCGGGTCGAAGCCGGTGACGTAGCCGGCGAAGTCGTAGTGCTCCTCGGTCCAGTCCCGGATCAGCGGCAGATCCGGGCCGAAGGCGTCCGGGACGACGTCCTGCGGGTCGCCGACGAAGATCGCCCGGTCGCGCAGGCGCGGGAAGCGGGCGATGTGCTCGATCATCTCGGCGTTGTAGTCGGCGGTCACGAGCGCCTCCCGCTCGGCGCCGTCGGGCATCGGCAGCCAGCCGACGAAGTCGGTCAGCCAGACGTATGCGGCCCGCTTCTGCTCCGGGTTCTCGTGCAGGTAGTAGTCGACCTCCCAGGCCTCGTCGCCGATCCAGAGGTCGTACTGCTCCTCACGGACGAGGTCGTGGAAGACCATGAAGTTCGCCAGCAGGATCTCGTCCATGCGCCGGATGGCCTGGAAGCAGTGCAGGTCGTGCTCGGCCGACTCCGACTCGATGTGCCGCGACTCGTTGGCGAGCTGGGCGCTCGCAGGGTGGATGCGCTCGCCGCGCGCCTCGAGCACCGCAGTCACGGGGTGCTGGGCGAGCCAGTCGATCTCCAGGTCCGGATGCAGCTTGCGCAGCTCGTCCGCGATCGCGGCATCCCGCTGCGCGTGGCCGAGGCCGATCGGCGACGAAATGTAGAGCGCGCGCTTGCGGCGAAACTTGCCTCGGACCCAGCGGGCGGGCCGCCGAGGCGGAGCCACGAAGTCGCGGATGAGGAGGTTCACCTGCACCGGGTCGCGGGCGTGCGGGAAGTGGCCGGCGCCTTCGAGGCTGACGAGCTCTCCCGCGGTCGCCCTGGCCAGCTCCTCGCCCCGCCGGTGCGGGCTGATCGCGTCCTCCTCCCCGTGGATGACGAGCACCGGGCAGCGGACGCGTGCGCAGAGGTCGCGAACTGCGCTCTCGTCAGCCGGCGGGCCCGACGAGAGGGTGATCAGCGTCTCGGCGTCGGTCTCGAGGCCCCAGCCGACCGCGTCCTCGGTCGGCTTGGTGGAGTGCGGCTCGGTGAGGCACTTCGAGAAGAAGAACTCGAGGAAGCCCTCGTAGTCGCGCCGCCAGTAGTGCGCGTTGTACTTCGCCCAGCCCTCGTCCGTGTCGAGCGGCTCGTCGAACGGGAAGACGGCGCGCTCGGCGTGGGCGGGCGCGATCGGCAGTGACGGCGCGATGAAGACCGAGCCCAGGACGCGCTCGGGGTGCTCAGCGGCGAGGATCAGCGCGCGCTGCGAGCCGAGCGAGAGGGAGACGAGCACGGCCCGATCCGTGCGCGTGGCGTCCATGACGGCGAGCGCGTCGCCCGCGAACTCGCTCTCCGCGTAGGCCTCGGTCACCGCGGGCCGGTCCGATTGCCCGTTGCCGCGCGGGTCGTAGGTGACGACGCGGTGGTGCCGCGCGAAGTAGGGGATCTGCAGCTTCCAGCAGCGCGAGTGGACGATCGACCAGCTCGGCAGGAACAGGATCGTCGGCTCCCCGGAGCCGTAGACCTCGTAGAACACCCGCACGCCGTCGCGCTCGACGTGTCCCTCCTCGTCCGGGTCCCGGGCGCGACTCTGCTCGGGGAGGTCGGTCAGCGCGACAGCCATCCGTCGATCCAGTCGAGGAGCTCGCGGTGGCCGTCCGTGACGCCGCAGAGACGCTCGAGGATGATCCCCTCGTTGAACATCATCACGAGGGAGACGAGCGCATCGAGCGGTATGTCGATCCCGTATCGCTCGCGCGGCTCCGCGAACGCCTCCGTCAGGACCCCGCGCCACTCGGAATTGACCCGGTTGAGGCTCTCACGCAGCTCCGGACGGTTCCACGCGAGCGCTTGCAGCTCGTACCAGACCTTCTCGTAGGCCACGTCCTCGCTGACGAGGAACCGCATCGCCGTCCGCCACTTCTCGACGAACGGGACGTCGGGGTCCGAGTACATCGCGCGCTGGCGCTCGATCAAGCGCGCCGTGAACCGCTCGAGCGTCCGGACCAGCACGTTCTCGATCGAGCCGAAGTAGTAGTGGACGAGGCCGTGGTTGACCCCGGCCTCCTCTGCGAGACGCCGGGTGGTCACGCCCGCGTAGCCGACCTCGACGAGCAGTCGCTCGGCAGCGTCGAGGAGGCCGTCCTCGGCCCCCGCTCGGGCGGGCTTCGCTAGCGGGGCAGCCATAGCGTGTTGACGATCTTCCAGCCGCCCGTCGTGCGTATGAGCTGGACGTACTCGGCGTAGGGCACGCTCATGACGGTGACGTTGGCGATGTCGCCGTACGTGTGCTCGACGGTGATCTCGAGCCGACGCTCTTCGGGGTCGTCTCGCTTGCCCGCGCCTCGCGCGGTCGCCTCGATCATCCACTGCGCGGAGGTGTTGTCGAGCGCACCCTCTCGCGGCGACCGCTTGACGAGCTCCGGGTGCAGCGCCCGCTCCATCCGGGCGGCATCGCCGTCGTACCAGCCTTCGAAGTAGTCGAGGCAAGCCTGGACGATCTCGCCATGGTTGTTATCCATTTGCCTAAGACATTTGACTAAACTTCCGGCCGCTTGTCAAGGGCCTGGCCGCCGCGACGACGACGAGACCGCTCGCGGCCGTGAGCGCGGCGACGAGCACGATCGCGGCCCCGCTCCCCGCGAGATCGGCGACGGTGCCCGCGACGGCGGCCCCGGCGACGAGGCCGATGTCGCGCCAGAAGCGGTAGGCGCCGACCGCCCGCGCCCGGGCCCGCGGCGTCACCGAGTCGGAGACGGCCGCGATCAGCGTCGGATAGACGAGCGCGGTGCCGATTCCGAGGAGCGCGGCGGCCGCATAGGAGCTCGGGCCGAGGAAGAGAGCCAGGGCGGCGGCCTGCACCAGCATCCCGGCGACGATCAGCGGCCGGCGGCCGGCCCGGTCCGACAGCCAGCCGGCGCCGAGCTGCCCGACGCCCCAGACCGCGGGGTAGAGCGCCGCGACGGCGCCGATCTCCGTCACGGAGGCCCCCTTGGCCGCCAGGTAGAGCGGCACGAGGCCCCATACGAGGGCGTCGTTGAGGTTGTTGACGAAGCCCGCCTGGGCCCACACCGCGATCCCGTGCACTCCCACCGCGGGCGGGAGCGCCGCCTGCTCCAGCTCGGCGTGCCCGCGGGTCTCCCGGACGAGCAGGATGGAGACGAGTGTCCCCGCGACGGCGAGGGCCGCCGCGCCCGCCCACACGACCGTCCGCGGCGCGTAGGTCGCGGCGAGCGCGCCGGTAGCGAAGGCCGTCACCGCGACGCCCACGTAGCCGGACGACTCGTTCAGGCCGAGCGCGAGCCCGCGCCGGGCCGGCCCGACGAGGTCGATCTTCATCAGCACGGTCATCGACCAGGCGAAGCCCTGGCTCGCCCCGAGCAGCACGTTCGCCCCGACGACCCACCCCCAGCTCGGCGCCACGGCCAGGAGCACCGGTACCGGCAGCGCGAGCAGCCAGCCGGCCACCAGCACCGGCTTCCGGCCCCTCCCGGCCAGCTCCCCGCCGACGAGGTTGGCGACCGCCTTCGCCGTGCCGAAGGCGAGCAGGAACGAGAGGACGGCGGTCTTGGTCGCGAGCCCGAACTCGCGCTCGCCGATCACCGGCAGGACGCTGCGCTCGAGCCCGACGAGCGCTCCCACCAGCGCGTTCAGGCCGACGAGCAGCGCGAACTGCCGCGCGTTGGCCCGCAGGCCGAGGCGGATCATCGGGTAGAGACTACGGGCATGCGGAGCCTCCTCCTAGCCGCCCTGACGCTCGCGGGCGCGCTTCCCGAGGCCGGCACGCTCGTCCCCGGGGAGAGCCTGGGGGGCCTGCGGCTCGGCGCGACTCCCGCGCGGGTGAGCGCCGCCTGGGGCCCGACCCACGGCGTCTGCCGGAGCT
>JBBDQR010000158.1:10850-17399 GCA_040905885.1 Gaiellaceae bacterium
AGCCGCAGGGCGTGGGCGTGGAGCTGCGCCGCGGCCGCGTCTCCGCCCTGTTCACGCTCTGGCAGCCGGCCGGCTGGCGGACGCCGGGGGGCCTTCGCCTCGGCGACGACGTGTCCCGGGTGACGGCGCTCTACGGGCCGCTCCCGCGCGTCCGCTGCGCCGGCTACGACGCGCTGACGCTGCGCCGCGGCCGGACGCTAACCGCCTTCTACGTGCTCCGGGACGAGCTCTGGGGCTTCGGGCTCGCCCGCGCCGGCGCCCGCCCCTGCCGCGAGTAAGCCGCCGCTGATCAGCTCGACGACGGCGTGCTCGGCCCGCGCGATGTCCTCATCGGCGTCCGGGAGCTGCCCGAGCACCCAGCCCGTGAGGATCTCCTCGAGCGCCCCGTAGAAGACGAAGGCCGCCAGCCGCGCGTCGAGATCGGAGCGCAGCTGGCCACGCTCCTGCCCGGAGCGGATGATGCGCTCGATCGCCTCGAAGGCGTGCCCGACCTCCTCCGCCTGCCGCTGGATCGCCGGCGTGCGCGTCACCTCGCGCACGAGCACGCGCACAAGATCGGGGTCGCGGCGCCACGTGCGGAGGACGACGGCGGCGACCTTCCGCAGCTGCTCGCGCGCCGGTTCGCCCGACTCCTCGACCTCGCGCATCCGGGCGAGCATGGCCGTCCACGTGTCGCGGAAGACGCCCTCGAGCAGCGCGTCCTTCGAGTCGAAGTAGTGGTAGAGGAGCCCGTGGGCGACGCCCGCCTCCGCCGCGATGTCGCCGACGCGCGCGGCGTGGAAGCCCTTGCGCGCGAAGACGCGCACCGCTGCCTCACGGATCGACGCGCGTCGCGACTCGGCATTCGAACGCTCAGTCAGATCCGGGCGAGCATATAGCGTCGTGCCGGTGACGCCACTGGCCGGATTCCTCGTCGTCGACCTCTCCCGCTACCTGCCCGGAGCCTTCGCGGCCCGGGAGCTCCGCCGGCTCGGCGCGCGCGTCGTCCGGCTCGAGGCGCCGGAGGGCGACCCGATGCGGCACACCGCGCCGGCCTGGTACGAGGCGCTGAACGCGGGCTCCGAGTCGGTCGCCTGCGACCTGAAGGCCGAGCGCGAGCTCGGGCGGGCCCTCTGCGCCCGCGCCGACGTCGTGCTGGAGAGCTTCCGCCCCGGCGTAACGGCCAGCCTCGGAATCGGCCCGGACGACCTTCCCGACACGATCGTCTACTGCTCGATTACTGGCTTCGGGGCCGACGGACCGCATTCACAGCGCGCAGGCCACGACCTCAACTATCTCGGCTGGGCCGGCGTGCTCGAGGACACCGCGCCGAGCCTGCCGCCGGTGCAGGTCGCGGATCTCGCCGCCGGCGCGCTCGGCGCGGTCACGGAGATCCTCGCCGCGCTGCTCGAGCGGGAGCGAACCGGCCGCGGCGGCCACGTCGTCGTCTCGATGACGCACGGCTCGCACCGGCTGGCCGCGCACCGGCTCGGCGGCGACCCGCTGCCGCGCTTCCTCACCGGCGGCCTCGCCTCCTACCGGATCTACGCGACCGCCGACGGGCGCCGGCTCACCGTCGGCGCGCTGGAGCCGAAGTTCTTCGGGCGGCTGTGCGAGCTGGTCGGGCGGCCCGACCTCGCCGAGCTCCAGTACGACCCCGACGCGCAGACCGAGATCGAGGCCGCACTGGCCGCCGTCTTCCGCACGCGCCCGCTCGCGGACTGGCTCGCCCGCTTCGACGGGGAGGACGTCTGCGTCGGGCCGGTGGCCACGCTCGCGGAGGCCGCGGCGGAGTTCGGGGAACCCGCAGCGCGTGTGAGAGCGCCCGCCCTCGGGGAACACACGGAGGAGTGGAGACGGCAGCTGGGGCTCTAGTCGCGGCGGCTGTGATCGCCTTGTCCGGAGCGGCCGAGCAGCCGCTCGTCGTCGTGGTCGAGAACGCGGGCAACGTCGTCGCGGTGCATCCCGACGGCAAGCGCGTCCGCCTCGCCGCCGGCCGCGAGCCGGTCATCTCCCCGGACGGCCGGCGGCTGGCTTTCGTCCGCGACGGCGCCGTCTACGTCTCCCAGCTGCCGGGCGGGAGGCCGCGGCGCGTGGCCGCGGGCCGCGATCCCGCCTGGGCGCCCGACGGACAGCTGACGCTGGCGGCCCCGGACGGCGTGCGCATCGAGGGCCGGCTGGTTGCTCCCGGCGCGTCGGAGCCGGCCTGGTCCCGCGACGGGCGCCTGGCCGTCGTCACCGAGGCCGGGATCGTCGTCGGCGGCCAGGTGGTCGTCCCGGGAGGACGCAGCCCGGCCTTCGCGCCCGACGGGCGGCTCGCCTACGTGCTGGAGGACGGGGTCCACGTCGAGGGCGCGCTCGCCGTGCCCGGCGCCCGCGACCCGGCCTGGGATCCGGCGGGACGGCTGACCGTGGTCACCGACTCGGGCGTGCTGGCCGACGGCCAGGCGGTGGCGGGCACGAGCACCGGCGACCGCTCGCCGAGCTGGGGCCGCCGTGTCGCCAAGCGGAAGCCGCCGGCGAACCTGCTCCTGCCGGACCTCGACCAGCGCGCCCCGAGCGGGCTGACGGTCTCGGCCTGGGGCGGCCGCGTCCGGCTCGGCTTCACCTCGATGACGGACAACGTCGGCCGGGGAGTGCTGTGGGTCCGCGGCGCCCGGGCGAGCACGCGCATGTACGAGATGCGCGCCAACCAGCTCGTGCGCACGCGCTCGGGCGGCCTGCGCGTCTTCCGGGACGTCGGCAGGATCCGCTTCGTCAACGACGCGTCCCACCACCACTGGCACCTGATGCGGTTCCAGCAGTTCGAGCTCCGCCGGGCCTCCGACTACGCGCTGCTCGTGCGCGACCGGAAGACCGGCTTCTGCCTCGGCGACCACTACGGCCTGGCGCGGCACCGGGTGACCGCCTTCACCGGCGCCCGCTTCTTCGGGAGCTGCGGCCAGTGGGAGAGCGGACGCCTGGCGGTCGAGATGGGCACGTCGGTCGGCTACACCGACCGCTACCTGGCCCACTTCCACGGCCAGAGCCTCGACATCACCCGCGTCCCCGCCGGCGTCTACGTCCTCGTCCACCGGGCGAACCCGACGGAAGGGATTCGCGAGCTCCGCTACGACAACAACGCGGCCTCCATCCGCCTGCGGATCTCGAGACGGGGCGGGATCCCCTCGATCCGCGTGCTCAGGACGTGCCAGGGCTCGGAGCGCTGTTAGGTGGTCGCCACCGCGATTAGCGCCGGCGACCACCAAGCCCGAGGGCGGCCGGCAGCGCGCGCAGGTCGCGCAGCCGCTCCTCCCCCCACTCCGGGTGGCGGTCCTCGCGGTCGACGAGCACCGCGCGCATCCCCAGAGCGCGGGCGCCCTCGACGTCGTCCTCGAGCGAGTCCCCGACCATCGCCGCCTCGGCGGGCTCGACCCCGATCCGCTCGAGGACGGCCCGGAAGATGCTCTCGTGCGGCTTCGTCTTCCCGTGGGCGCGCGAGCTGATCGCCCCGTCGACGTCGAGCCCGTGGTGCGACACGAACTCGTCCAGGTCGCGCCCCGTGTTCGAGACCAGCGCCAGCTTCAGGCCGAGGCGCCGCAGCTCGGCGAGCGTCGGCAGGACGTCGTCGTAGAGCTCGAAGTTCACCGCGTGCTCCCAGGCGCGGGTCATCGCCGCCGCGCACTCGCGCGCCCCCTCCGCGCCGCCGCCCATGCCGCGGATGATCCGCTCCGTGAAGGCGATCCAGACCTCCTCGTCGTGCTCGAGCTCGGGATGCCGCTCGAGCGTGGCGATCGCGGCGGCGCGCGCCTCGTCGTAGCGGGCCGGGTCGAGCTGGAGGCCGAAGCGGCGCCCGAGCACGCGGTAGCCCTCGGGCCCGAGGTCGGGACCGGGCTTGGCCAGCGTGAAGTCGACGTCGAAGAGGACTGCCCGGATCACACCCGGCTCGGCCACACGTACGCAGCCGGCTGCCGCTGCGCCAGCGAGGGAAGCTTCGCGCGCACGTCCTCGAGCCGGGCGCGATCGAGGTCGGCGGCGATGACGGTCTCCTCGTCGGGCGCCTGCGCGAGCACCAGGCCCCAGGGATCGACGATCAGCGAGCGCCCGTAGCTCCAGCGGCCCGGCCTCGTCTCACCGACCTGCGCGGCCGCGGCGACGAAGAGCTGGTTCTCGATCGCCCGCGCCCGCAGCAGCACCTCCCAGTGGTCCTTGCCGGTGTGGAGCGTGAAATGGGACGGGACGGTGACGAGCAGGGCGCCCTCGAGCGCGAGGATCCGGTAGAGCTCCGGGAAGCGGAGGTCGTAGCAGACCGTGAGCCCGATCGGCCACTCGCCGGCGCAGACGACGGCCTCCTCGCCCGGCTCCTCGGCCTCGGACTCCCGGTAGACGAGCCCGCCGACCTCGACGTCGAAGAGGTGGATCTTGCGGTAGACGGCCGCGATCTCTCCCTCGGGGTCGAAGACGACGCAGGTATTCGACAGCTTCTCGCGCCCCTCGCGCCGCTCGGTGATCGAGCCGCCGACGAGCGTGATCCCGTGCCGGCGCGCCCAGCCGGCCATCGCCTCGACCGACTCGCCGCCCTCGAGCGGCTCTGCGGCGGCGTGCAGCGTCTCGGCGTCGCCGATCGCGTTCCACTTCTCCGGGAGGACGACGACTTCGGCGCCGGTCGCGGCCGCGCGCCCCACGAGCGTCTCCGCCCGCTCGAGATTCGCGGCCTTGTCGGCGCGGCTCGAGAGCTGCACGCAGGCGACGCGCATGCCTGGAGGTTACGCAGCGAGACGATCGCGCAGCAGGCCGAGCCCGTTCCGGTCGGCCTCGAGCACGCGCCGCCGGAACTGGATCACGACGATCCCGCCCGGCGCCAGCCGCGTGTCGCACTGGGTCAGCAGCCGGCGGTACGGGCCGAGCCCGTCGCCGGGCGCGACGACCGCATCCGGCCGCGCGCGCGCGAGGTCCGGGTCGCCGGCCTCCGCCTCGGGCAGATAGGGCAGGTTCGCCAGCACGAGGTCGAGCTCTCCCGGAACGGGCTCGAGCAGGTCGCCGTGGAGGATGTGGACGCGGCCGGCGACGCTGAGCCGGGCCGCGTTCAGCCGGGCCAGCCAGACTGCGGCCGCGCTGGTGTCCGTCGCCCAGATCTCCGCGCGTGCGGCGCGGGCGGCGAGCGCAACGGCAATCGCGCCCGAGCCGGTGCCGACGTCGACGACCCGGAGCGGCGCGTCGCCGGCAAGCTCGACCGCGCGCTCGACGAGCGCCTCGGTCGCGGGCCTCGGCGTCATGACGCGGCCGGGAGCGGTCGCCAGCGTCAGTCCGCCGAACCCGTCCACCGCCCTCGCCCGCGCGGACGCGACACCACCGCTGATGACCGGTTCGAAGCTATGCATCGCACTACGATACGCACGCGGGCCGCGCCCGGTTCATTCCCGGCCTACTAGGCGGCGTCGTCGCGCGAAGGCGGGAGCTACTCGGTCGAGTGGTTCGAAATCCATTGAATCTCCGCTCTTTCCGGTGTTAGATACGTGCGTAGGGCACAAGTGGGGTCTCGACCGGGAGAGGGAGTACCTATGGAGGTCACCCAGAGCACCACACCGGCGGGGCAGACGAGGCGCGGCATGCTCGGCCGCCTCGGGCTGGTCGTCGGCGGCGTCGCCGGAGCGATGGGCTACGCCGCGGGCGGCGCCTGGGCCCGCCGCGAGCCGGGGCAGGCGGCGGTCGCCGCCAAGCCGAGGACGACGCGGCAGGTCTCGCTCGTCGTCCGGGGCCGCGACTGGCGGCTGCACGGACTCGGCCGCACTCCGGGGAAGCTGCCGGGCAAGGGCGACTCGCCGGTTCCGCTCGGCAGGCTCGTCGACGGGCGCGGCAAGCCCGCCGGCAGCTTCCGCGCCGCGCCGATGCCCGGCCCGGCGGCGATGTTCCAGCTGCACACGTTCGAGCTGAAGGACGGCAGCCTGCTCGGCGTCGGCGGCGGCCCGCTCGCAGAGGCCGTCTACGCCGTCGTCGGCGGCACCGGCCGCTGGGCCGGGGCCTCGGGCAGCTACGTCGCGCGGCAGTTCCCGCGCGAGGCCGGAGGCAACGGCACGGCCGAGTTCTCATTCACCCTGACCGTTCCGGAGGCGTAGATGGCAGTCGACATGTTCCTGAAGATCGACGGCATCGACGGCGAGAGCCAGGATTCCAAGCACAAGGACACGATCGAGATCGAGTCCTTCAGCTGGGGCATCACGCCCCGGGAAGGCGACAAGCAGGGAAAGGTGTCGGTGCAGGACTTCCACTTCGCCAAGCGGGTGGACAAGGCTTCGCCGATCCTCATGCTCTCGTGCGCGACCGGCAAGCACATCAGCGACGCCGTGCTCACCTGCCGGAAGGCGGGCGAGAAGCCGCTCGAGTTCCTCGTGATCAAGATGACGGACATCCTGATCTCCTCGTACCAGACGGGAGGCTCGTCGGGCGACATCGTCCCGACGGACTCGTTCAGCCTCAACTTCCAGGCAATCAACGTCGAGTACACGCCGCAGCGCGAGGACGGCAGCGCGGACAAGCCGGTCTCCGCGGGCTTCAACGTCAAGGAAGTCAAGCGCGGCTAGAGCCGTCGCC
>JBBDQR010000158.1:17409-17772 GCA_040905885.1 Gaiellaceae bacterium
GGCGCGGGGGGCGGCGTGCCCGGGCGCGCCCCCCACCTCCTCTTCCCCGTGGCAGTCGTCGCTCCCGTCCCGTCCGTCGAGCCCCGCGCGCTGAAGACGCTGAGGCGCGCGCTCTCCACGGCCGACTTCACGGCCGACGGCATCCAGAAGCTGCTCGGCACCGAGGGAACGCTGCTCGCGTCCCGGCGCCGGCTGCCCATCCACCGGCGGCGCGCGCTCGCCGGGGACGGGCCGCTCGGCGTGCTCGTGTCGATGCTCGTCCTCGGACTCGACCACGATGCTGCCGAGGCCGAGGCCGCGCTCGGAACCGGGACCGTCGCCGCGCTGGACGCCCTCCGGCTCGTCGAGCCGGCCGGCTCCGGG
>JBBDQR010000159.1:0-2852 GCA_040905885.1 Gaiellaceae bacterium
TGTCGGCCATCGTCATCGCCTCCTCCTGGTCGTGCGTGACGTGGACGAACGTGATGCCGACGTCGTGCTGGATCGCCTTCAGCTCGAGCTGCATCTGCTTGCGCAGCTTCAGGTCGAGGGCGCCGAGCGGCTCGTCGAGGAGCAGCACCTGCGGCCTGACGACGAGCGCCCGCGCGAGGGCGACCCGCTGCTGCTCCCCGCCCGAGAGCTGCCTCGGCTTCCGCCGCTCGAGCCCTTCGAGCCGGACGATCCGCAGGATCTCCCGCACCCGACCCTTGACGCCGTCCCCCCGGACGTGGCGGCGGCGCAGGCCGAAGGCGACGTTGTCGAAGACCGAGAGGTGGGGGAAGAGCGCGTAGGACTGGAAGACGGTGTTGACGTCGCGGCGGTAGGGCGGCAGCGCGGTCACGTCCCGGTCGCCGAGCAGGATCCTGCCTCCGTCGGGCTGCTCGAAGCCGCCGATCATCCGTAGCGTCGTCGTCTTGCCGCAACCGGACGGGCCGAGCAGGGCGAAGAAGCTGCCGCGCTCGATCTCGAGGGAGATCCCGTCGACGGCGACGACGTCGTCGAAGCGCTTGGTCACCGACTCCAGCCGGATGTCGGCGGGAGCCGTGGCAGCCGTGGCGGCCGGCGGCGACTCCGCACGCAGCGCGGTCAACTCAGGCTCGCCATCACGTGCTTGAGCTGCGTGTACTCCTCGACGGCGTAGATCGACATGTCCTTGCCGTAGCCGGACTGCTTGTAGCCGCCGTGCGGCATCTCCGACATGATCGGGATGTGGTCGTTGATCCACACGGTCCCGAACTGGAGCTTCCGGGACGCGTTCAGCGCGCGGGCCACGTCCCTGGTCCAGACTGAGGCGGCGAGCCCGTAGGGGACGTCGTTCGCCCACGCGATCGCCTGGTCGTCGTCCTCGAACCGCTGGACCGTGACCACGGGCCCGAAGACCTCCTTCTGGACGATCTCCGAGTCCTGGCCGACATCGACGACGACGGCCGGCTGGACGAAGAAGCCGCGGCCCCCGTTCGAGCCGCCGCCGGTGAGGACGGTGGCGCCCGCCGAGGCGGCCCGGTCGAGGAAGCCGAGCACGCGCTCCTGCTGCGCGGCGGAGATCACGGGCCCCATCTCGACGTCCTCGCCCTCGGCCGGGTCGGCCACCTTCAGCGACTCGACGGCGGGGACGAGCTCCTCGAGCAGCTTGTCGTAGATCTTGGGCCCTGCGACGACACGGCAGGCGGCGGTGCAGTCCTGACCCGAGTTCCAGTAGCCGCCGATCTTGATCCCCTCGGCCACGGCGGCGGGGTCGGCGTCGTCGAAGACGAGCACCGGCGCCTTGCCGCCGAGCTCGAGGTGGACGCGCTTGAGCGTCGCGGCGGCGCGCCGCGCCACCTCCTTGCCGGTCGCGACGTCACCCGTGAGCGAGACCATGCGCACGTCGGGATGCTCGACGAGCGCGGCCCCCGCCGGGACGCCGTCGCCGGTGACGATGTTGAGCACCCCGGGCGGGACGATCTCCTGGACGAGCTCCATGAAGCGGATCAGCGTCAGCGGTGTCTGCTCGGACGGCTTCATGATCTCGACGTTGCCGGCGGCGAGCGCGGGCCCGAACTTCCAGACCGCCATGAACAGCGGGTAGTTCCACGGGGCGATGCCGGCGACGATGCCGTGCGGCTCGCGGCGGATCCACGACGTGTACCCCCGCATGTACTCGCCGGTGGACTGGTCGCGCAGCGTGCGCGCGGCGCCGGCGAAGAAGCGGAGGTTGTCGACCATCGCCGGGATCTCCTCGCGGGCGACGGCGATCGGCTTGCCGACGTTCAGGGACTCCAGCTCGGCGATCTCCTCGCCGTGCTCCTCCATCGCGTCCGCGAGCTTCAGCAGGATCTCCCCGCGCTCCTTCGGCGTCGTCTCGAGCCACTCGGGCAGCGCCCGCTTGGCGGCCTCGACGGCCCGCTCGACGTCGGCCTCGGTCGACGCCGGGACCTCGGCGATCGGCTCGCCGGTCGCCGGGTTGAGCACCTCCATCGTGCCGCCGTCGACCGCGTCCACCCACTCGCCGCCGACGAAGTTCTTGCCCTGGGACGCCGTGACGCTCATCGTGCCCTCCGTGATCGAGACCTGGCGGCGAGCCTACCTCAACGGACTCCGAGCTGAATACGGAGTATTCGTGGAACCGCGGCGATCGCTCGGGCGACCGCCGGCGGCCGGCGGCCGTCCTCCTCCGCCTCCTCGACGCGAAGCACGGCGGCCCGCACCGCGGCCCCGCCGTGCCGCGTGAGCGGCTCGGGCCGCAGCGGCCGGCGGCGGCGGCGGTCGAGCAGCGGCCGCGCCGTCCACTCCTCCACCCGCCCGGACACGAGCGACGCGAGCACCTGCCCGGCGAGCCACGTCGGTCCGACCCCGTTGCCGGAGAAGCCCGCCGCGTAGCGGGTGCCGTCCCGAAGCGTGCCGACGAAGGGGAAGCGATCGGCGGAGACGTCGATCGGGCCGCCCCAGGCGTGCGTGATCCGGGCGCCGGCGAGGCTCGGCAGCAGGCGGCGGAGGCCGCGCTCGGCGCGCGCGACCGAGGCGGGGTCGTGGCGGTAGCGGCCGATCGGCCCCGAGCCCGAGCCCATCAGGACGCGGCCGTCCTGCGTCGTCCGGAAGTAGTGGAGGAACATGCGCCCGTCGACGATCGCCTCGCCTTCGGTCCAGCCGAGCTCGGTCAGCAGCTCCGGGACGGGCTCGGTGAGGACGACGTACGAGCTGAACTGCGTCAGGCGGCGAGGCAGCGGCGGCGCCCCCGTGGCGAGGACGACCGCGGCGGTCCGCACCCGACCGCCCGGGGTCGCGAGGACGGACCCGCGGCGCGG
>JBBDQR010000160.1:0-17311 GCA_040905885.1 Gaiellaceae bacterium
GCACTTCGTGGGGAAGGGCTGAGGGACGCCGAGATGCGACGGTTTGCAGCCGGCCAGGACGACAACCCGTACCCGCGGTCGTGACCACGGGGGCCTTGTGGAGATCCGCAAGCTCCTCGTAGCCAACCGGGGCGAGATCGCGGTGCGGATCTTCCGCACCTGCCGCGAGCTGGGAATCGGCACCGTCGCCGTGACCGCGCCCGACGACGCCGGCGCGCTCCACGCGCGCAGCGCCGACGAGGTCGCGGAGATCGCGGGCTACCTCCACTCGGAGGAGCACATCCGCGCCGCGAAGCAGGCGGGCGCGGACGCGATCCATCCCGGCTACGGGTTCCTGGCCGAGAGCCCGGCGCTCGCCGACGCGGTCGAGGCGGCGGGGCTCGCGTGGATCGGCCCGCCCGGCGACGCGCTCCGCGCCGGCGGCGACAAGCTCGCGGCCAAGAGCATCGCCCGCGAGGCCGGTGTTCCGGTGGTCGAGGAGGGCGAGCCGGCCGAGCTCGGCTTCCCGCTCGTGGTCAAGGCGGCCGCGGGCGGCGGCGGCCGCGGGATGCGCGTCGTGCGCTCGGCGGGAGAGCTCGACGAGGCGCTGGACGCGGCCCGGCGCGAGGCGGCCGCGGCCTTCGGCGACGACCGCGTCTTCTGCGAGCGCTACGTGGAGCGGCCTCGCCATGTCGAGATCCAGGTGCTGGCGGACGCGCACGGGAGCGTCGTCTCGCTCGGCGAGCGCGAGTGCTCGATCCAGCGGCGCCACCAGAAGGTGCTCGAGGAGGCGCCCTCCCCCGCGCTCGACCCCGAGCTGCGCGCGCGGATGAGCGACGCCGCGGTCGCGTTCGCCGGCGCGATCGGCTATCGCAGCGCTGGGACGGTCGAGTTCATGCTCGACGTCCGCGATTTCTTCCTGCTCGAGCTGAACGGCCGCATCCAGGTCGAGCATCCCGTCACCGAGCTCGTCACGGGCGTCGACCTCGTCCGCGAGCAGCTGCGGATCGCCGCCGGCGAGCGCCTCGGCGCAAGTAACAGAGTGTTACAAGGTCATGCCGTGGAGGTGCGGCTCTACGCGGAGGATCCGCGGACCTTCCTGCCGCAGGCGGGGCGGATCGAGCGATTGCGGCTGCCGGCCGGGATTCGCGTGGACGCGGGGGTCGAGGAGGGCGACGAGGTCGGGCTCGCCTACGACCCGATGATCGCCAAGCTGATCGCCCACGGGGATACGCGCGCGGAGGCGCTCGACCGGCTGCGCGCCGCGCTCGCCGAGACCGAGGTGGAGGGCGTCGTCACGAACCTCCCCTTCCTGCGCTGGCTCGTCGCGCACCCGGCGGTCCGGGCCGGTGAGACGACGACCGCGTTCCTCGTCGAGCATCCGCCGCTGTCCCCTCCGCCGCCGGGGCTGACACCCCTCCCCTGGCGGCGGGCCTGGCGGCTGAACCTCGCGGCTCCGCCCCCGGCCTCCCCGCCCGACCTCGAGGCCGCCTCGCGCGACCACGGCGCCGTCGCGAGCCAGAGCGCGCTGAAGGCGCCGATGCCCGGCACGGTGATCAAAGTCCTTGTCGCCGCCGGCGACCGCGTGGAGGCCCGGCAGACCCTCTGCGTGCTCGAGGCGATGAAGATGGAGACGCCGGTGCCGTCCCCCTACGACGCGGTCGTCCGCGCGGTGCACGTCCAGGAGGGCGACCGCGTCGCGAGCGGCGCCATCCTGGTCGAGCTCGAGGAGTAGCTACTCGGCGGCCGAGCGGCTTCGGCCTCGGGCACGCGGGGCCGGCTGAGCGCGGCGACCGCGCGAGCCACGCGGCCACGATCCCAGCTCCGAGCGCGACGAGCGTCCAGGTGTCGTCCGCGGCCGCCGCCGTCAGCGTCCAGCCCTCGACCACCACCCGCTCGGCCAGCCGCCTCCTGCCACTCCAACTGAGCGCCGCGTTACCGTGAAGCTTCATCCGGGTCCTCCTTCGGACTGAGTGCCTTGGCAGCCCTCAGCCTCCAGGGAGGCCCGGATGAACCAACGTGCTTAGGAACTACACCTAGAAGAGCTTCTGGAGCTTCATGGCCGCACCCATGTCGCCCTTGATCTTGATCTTGCCGGTCATGTAGGCGGTGGTCGCATTCTGCTCGCCGCTCACGATGCGCTGGAACGTCTCGGCGTCGCCCGTGATCGTGACGTCGGCGTCCTCGGCCCCCTCGGCGACCGAGACCGCTCCGTCCACGACCCGAACCGTCCACTGGCCCGCGCCCTCGACGTCGAAGACGTACGAGTTCGTCATTCCGGCGGTCTTCCCGGGGTCGACGCGGCTCTCGAGCCCCGCGAACCACTCCCTCACGCTGTCCGACGCCACGCGCGCACCCTACAACACGGTCAGGGGGTCACCAACTCCGGCTCGAGGCGCCGGCCGAGCCGCGTCGAGGGGAGGAACGCGGCGAGGGCGAGCGAGAGCACCGGCACGGCCGCGGCGACGTAGAGCGCCGAGTCGAGCTCGATCCGGTCGGCGAGCGCGCCGACCACGACGGCGCCGACGCCGCCGATCCCGATCGCGAGCCCGACGGTCAGGCCGGACGCCATGCCGATCCGCCGCGGCAAGTACTCCTGGCCCATCACCATCGTGACGCCGAAGGTGCCGATCACGCAGACGCCGACGAGGGCGAGCGCGACGGCGCCACCGATGCCGCCGACGAGCAGGTAGGCGAGGACGAGCGGCCCGGTCAGCGCCAGGCTGCCGAGCAGCACCGGGCGCCGGCCGATCCGGTCGGCGAGCGGCCCGGCGGCGAGCGTCCCGATCCCGCCGCTGAGGAGCATCAGCGCGAGCAGCCGGTTCCCGTGCGACTCCGAATGGCCGATCGACACTTCGTAGAGCGGGACGAACGTGACGAGCGAGAACCAGCCGACGTTGCGCAGCGCGATCACCGCGAGCAGCAGCCCCAGCGCGCGCGGCCGGTCCTCCCCGCCCCAGCGCGGCCGCGCGCCCCGCTCGGGCGCGAAGCCCCGCAGGAAGGGGATCAGCCAGAGCAGCACGCCGGCGACGGCCAGACACGGCACCGCCAGCACGAGCCCGCCCTCGAGCCCGAGGTTGACGATCACCGCCGTCGCCGCGATCGGGCCGAGCGCGTAGCCCATGTTGCCGCCGATCGAGAACAGCGACATGCCGCTGGCGCGGCGGTCGCCGCTCGCGTAGGCGGCGAACTTCGATCCCTCCGGGTGGTACGCGGCGGTGCCGAGCCCCGAGAGGGCGACGAAGAGCAGGACGAGCCAGTAGGCGGGCGCCGCCGCGGCGAGGCCGATCCCCACGCCCCCGGCCGCGAGCCCCGCCGGCAACAGCCAGACGGCGCCGCGGCGGTCCGACCAGAGCCCGAACAGCGGCTGGACGACCGAGGACGAGATCGCCCAGGTCAGCATCACCACCGCGGCGAGCGTGTACGAGAGGTGGAAGCGATGGACGAGGAACGGCAGCAGCGCGGGCAGGACGCCGTTGGCGAAGTCCGTGGCGAGGTGGCCCGAGGAGAGGGCCGCCATGGCCTTCCTGTTCAGGCCGGTCGCCACGGGATCTGACGTTAGCTAGGCCGCGACGTGCTCGCGGATCAGCGCTTCCGAGAGGCGCTGCTGGAGCCGGGCGATCTGGAGCCGGTTGCGCTCGAGCTCCGTCGCGTCCGCCGCCGCGTCGCGCAGCGCCTGCCGTTCCGCGACGAGGCGGCCGAGCCAGGCATGGATCGCCGCAGGGCTCTCCTGGTCCTCCACGTCATGGACCATCGGCCGTCACGCAGCAAGTCTGATCACCCCTTCGGATAGCATCGCGCGGCGGTGGACCTGGATCTCTCGCCCGAGCACGAGCTGATCCGCGCCACCGTCCGGGAGTTCGCCGAGCGCCGCGTGGCGCCGGTCGCCGAGGAGCTCGACCGGGAGAAGCGGTTCCCCTACGAGCTCGTCGCCGAGCTCGCCGAGCTGGGGCTGATGGGGATGACGATCCCGGAGGAGTACGGCGGCGGCGGCACCGACACGCTCTCCTACGCGATCGCGATCGAGGAGCTGACGCGCGTGGACTCGTCCGTCGCGATCACGGTTGCCGCGCACCACTCGCTGGGGACTCTGCCGATCTACTACTTCGGCACGGAGGAGCAACGGCAGCGCTGGCTGCCCGAGCTCGCGGCGGGCACGAAGCTGGCCGCGTTCGGGCTGACCGAGCCCGAGGCCGGCTCGGACGCGGGCGCCAGCCGGACGACGGCGGAGCTCCGCGACGGTCAGTGGGTGATCAACGGCTCGAAGATCTTCATCACCAACGCGGGCACGGAGATCAGCGCCTGCGTCACGATCACCGCCCGCACGGGCGACGACGAGGTCTCGAACGTCGTCGTGCCGAACGGGACGCCCGGCTACGAGATCTCGCCGCCGATGGAGAAGCTCGGCTGGCACGCGTCCGACACGCGGGAGCTCTCGTTCCGCGACTGCGCGGTGCCCGAGGATCACCTACTCGGGCCGCGCGGCCAGGGCTTCCGGCAGTTCCTGGAGATCCTCGACGGCGGCCGCATCTCGGTCGCGTCGATGGGTGTCGGGCTGGCGCAGGGCGCCTACGACCTCGCCTACGCGTACGCGCAGGAGCGGCGGCAGTTCGGCGAGCCGATCGCGCGGTTCCAGGCGATCCAGTTCAAGCTGGCGGACATGGCCGTCGAGATCGAGGCCGGGCGGGCGCTGACCTACAAGGCGGCGTGGCTCAAGGATCAGGGCAGGCCGTTCGCCAAGGAGGCGGCGATGGCGAAGCTCTACACCGGCGAGCTGTCACGGCGCGTGGTCAACGAGGCGCTCCAGATCCACGGCGGCTACGGCTACATGGAGGAGTTCGCGATCTCGCGCCTGTACCGCGACCAGAAGATCCTCGAGATCGGCGAGGGCACGAACGAGGTGCAGCGGATGGTGATCGCCCGCCACCTCGGGCTGTAGGGCTTACTCCAGCACGACCGGGTCGCCGCGGCGGACCGTGCCCCTGGCAACCACTGAAGCGTAGACGCCGACATCTGCGCCGTTGTTCTGCGCGGCTGCGCGCAGGATGCCGGGGTCCTTTGGCAGGTCGCCCTGCGGGAGTGTCGTCATGACGCAGCGCGGGCAGGGCTTGACGACCTTCAACCGCACGCCGTCACCGAGCGTGAGCTCGCGCCCGACCCAGTCGTTCTCGACGAAGCCTTCGCCGTCGGTCTGGACGATCAAGTTGGGGCGGAAGCGTCGAGGCTCGAAGCGCCCCTCGGGGTACGCCAGCCGCAGCGCGTCGAGCGTGGCGCTCGTCAGGACGTGCACCGACGCGCCGTCGAAGAACGTCCCCGGCGGCATCGGCTCGTCGGTGATCGTGTCCCGGTGGTCCAGTCCTTCCATGTCGGGCCAGTACTCCTCCAGGCTCGGCTCCTCGGGCGCCTGGGACGCGAAGACGACCGGGCGCGCGAGCAGCTCGCTCAGGGCGCTGTCGAGATCGTCCCGTCCGCTCGTCAGGACCGTGCCGTCGGGGAGCGTGATCTGCACGGCCGGCAGCGCGCCTCCGTCGACCGGCTCGGCGAACGCCGCCCGGCAGTCGAACATCCGCGCCCACTTGCGCGGCTCCTTGGCGCTCACGACCTTCCGGGTCTCGGTGTCCACGAAGGCGTAGGCACGGTCTCCGCGAAGCCCTCGTTCATCGATCGCGGAGGCATTGAGCTCCTCCCCGATCATCGACTTGACCGGGTAGCGGAAGAGGGAGACCACCGTTCCGACCTGGGCTGACATCGCCACCTCCTGCGCTGCGCCACTCAATGATCCCGCGTTCCCCGGCCGCGGTCAAGGCAACGCGCGGCGCTCGACGATCGGGCTGTCGACGAGAGCGGTCGTGCAGCCGCCGATCGTGTAGAGCGCCCCGTCGACGTAGAACGTCTCGAGCGCATGCCGGGTGACGAGCGGCCGCGGCCCGTCGCGCCAGCGGCCCGTGCGCGCGTCGTAGATCTGGTAGACGCTCTCCCAGACCGCGTGGATCTCGTCGCCCGCGACGGCGGTGCCGAGCAGCTCCATCGGCTTCGGCATCGCCGGCCCCTCGCGCCACTCGCCGGCGCGCGGGTCGAAGATCCAGACGTCGCGGAGCAGCTCCTCCTCGTGTCGCCCGCCGATCACCCAGATCTCGCCGCGGAACGCGAGCGCGCCGAACGCGTGCATCGCCTGCGGCAGCCGCGTCTCCAGGCTCCAGCGGTCGGCACCGGGGTCGTAGGCGAAGACCTCGTCGTGCTCGACGCCGAAGGAGAAGCCGCCGAGCACGTAGAGCCGGCCGCCGAGCGCGACCGCCGAATGGTTGAAGCGGGGCTCGGGCAGCGAGGCCACCGTCTGCCAGCCGGGTCGCTCGGTGTCGAACGCCCAGGCCTGCCGGCCCGTCGCGCGCCCCAGCCCCTGCCCGCCCGTGACGTAGACGGTCGAGCCGATCGCCGCCGAGGCCGCCGCGCTCACCGGCTCGGGCAGGCGCTGGAGCCCGGTCCAGCTGTTCGCCGCCGGGTCGAAGCGCTGGAAGGTGGCCAGCGGACGGCCCGACTCGCCGACCATCCCGCCGGCCGCGTAGACGAGCTCCCCGACCTGGGCCGCGGCGATGTAGCTCCGGCGCTGGGACATCGAGCGCGCCAGCTCCCAGCCGTCCTCCGACGACGCCTCCTCCCCTCCCCCGCACCCGGCCAGGATCGCGACCCCGGCCAGCAGCGCGAGGACCCTCATTCGTCGGCCAGCGCGGCCTCCTCGGCCGCCTCGGCGAGGACGTGGGCGACGCGGCGCCGCTCCTCCTTCCGCTCCTTCATCCGCCGCGGGTCGGGCACCGGCACCGCGGCGAGAAGCGCCCGCGTGTACTCCTCCTGCGGGTGCGAGTAGACCTCGGCCGCCGGCCCGATCTCGATCAGCTTGCCCTGGTTCATCACGGCGATCCGGTCGCTCACCGCCCGCACGACGGCGAGGTCGTGCGCGATGAAGAGGTAGGTGAGCCCGAAGTCCCGCTGCAGGTCCTTGAGCAGGTTGAGGATCTGCGCCTGGATCGAGACGTCGAGCGCCGAGACGGGCTCGTCGCAGATGATCAGCTTCGGGTTGAGCGCCAGCGCGCGGGCGATGCCGATCCGCTGCCGCTGGCCGCCGGAGAACTCGTGCGGGTAGCGGTTCGTGAACTCCGGGTTGAAGCCGACCACCTCGAGCAGGCCGCGGACGGTCTCGCGCCGCGCCCGCTTGCCGCCCACGCCGTGGACGACCAGCGGCTCGGCGACGATGTCCCCGACCGTCATCCGCGGGTCGAGCGACGCGTACGGGTCCTGGAAGACGATCTGCATCTCGCGCCGCATCCGGCGCAGGTCCTCCCGCCCCAGCTCGGTCAGCTCGCGCCCCATGAACCGCACCGAGCCGCTCGTGGGCTTCATCAGCTGGAGGATGCAGAAGCCGGTCGTCGACTTCCCGGAGCCGGACTCGCCGACGAGCCCGAGCGTCTCGCCTTCGGCGATCGAGAAGCTGACGCCGTCGACCGCCTTGACGTGACCGACCGTGCGGTCGATGAGGATCCCCTGTTTGATCGGGAAGTGCTTGGTGAGGTCGGTCACCTCGAGCAGCGGGCCGCCGTTGGCGCTCACACCGACACCTCGACGGGCTCACCGGCCCGCTCGCTGGCCGGATGCGCCGACCGCACCCAGTGGCCCTTGCGGATCTCACGCAGCTCCGGCTGCACCCGCGAGCACGAGTCGTCCCGGTTCGCGTACGGACAGCGGGGCGCGAAGCGGCAGGCCTCGGGCGGGTGGACGAGGTCGGGCGGGCGGCCCGGGATCGTGGTCAGGCGAGACTCCCGCGCATGCTCCGCGTCGACGTGCGGCAGCGCGCCGAGCAGCGCCTCCGTGTAGGGGTGCTCGGGCCGGTCGAAGAGGTCGAGGACGTCGGCCCGCTCGACGATCTGGCCGGCGTACATGACGACCACCTCGTGCGCCGCCTCGGCGATGACGCCCATGTCGTGCGTGATCAGGATCATCGCCATCTCGTGTCGCTGCCGCAGCTCCTCGAGCAGGTCGAGGATCCGCGCCTGCACCGTCACGTCGAGGGCGGTCGTGGGCTCGTCCGCGATCAGGAGCTTCGGGTTGCACGCGATCGCGCCGGCGATCATGACCCGCTGGCGCATCCCGCCCGAGTAGCGGTGCGGGTAGTCGTCGAGCCGCGCCGCCGCGTTCGGGATGTGCACCTCCTCGAGCAGCTCGATCGCGCGCTTGCGGGCGGCGTCCTTCGACATGCCGAGATGACGGCGCAGCGTCTCCGTCAGCTGCGTCCCGATCTTGAGTGTCGGGTTCAGCGACGTCATCGGGTCCTGGAAGATCATCGCGATCTCGCGGCCGCGCACGTCCTCGAGGTCTCTCTCGTCGAGCTTCGTCAGGTCGCGCCCCTCGAAGAGCACCTCGCCCTCGACGATCCGCGCCGGCGGCTTCGGGATCAGGCCCATGATCGACAGCGCGGTCACCGACTTGCCGCAGCCCGACTCGCCGACGATGCCGAGCGTCCGTCCACGCTCGACCTCGAAGTCGACGCCGTCTACGGCGCGGACGACTCCCTCGCGCGTGAAGAAGTGCGTGTGTAGGTTGTTGACCTCGAGCAGGGCCACGACTACGTTTCCCTCGTCCGCGGATCGAGCGCGTCGCGCAGGCCGTCGGCGATGAAGTTCGCGCAGAGGATCAGCGTGGCGATCGCGACGCTCGGGATGACGATGATGTGCGGGTGGACGCGGTACGCCTGATACCCGTCCTGGGCCATCGAGCCCCAGGAGGCGTTCGGCGGGTTGATGCCGAGGCCGATGAACGAGAGGAACGCCTCGCCGAGGATCACGCCCGGCAGCTCCAGGAAGATGGCGATGATCAGGACGCCGAGCGTGTTCGGCAGCAGGTGCCGCAGGAGGATGCGGTGCCAGCGCGCGCCGACCGCGCGCGCCGCGCGCACGTAGTCGTTCTCCTTCAGGGTGATGATCTGGCCACGCACGATGCGGGCAGCCGTGAACCAGCTGGCCACCGAGAGCGCGATCACCATCGTCAGCTTGTTGACGGTGCCCAGGATTGCGAGCGTGATGATCGCGAACGGCAGGTACGGCAGCCCGTAGAGCGCGTCGAGGAACCGCATCAGCGCGTCGTCGAGCCTGCCGCCGACGAAGCCCGAGATCGCGCCGTAGGCGACGCCGATCAGCAGGATCGCAAGCGTGGCGCCGAAGCCGATCGTGATGGACACCTGCCCGCCCAGCGCCGTGCGCGCGAAGAGGTCGCGCCCGAACTGGTCGGTCCCGAGCGGATGGGCAAGGCTCGGCGTCTGGTACGCCTCGGGGAAGTTGACGTCGTCCGGGTCGACACCCTGCGTAGTCGTCCAGGCGCCCGGGACGCGCGTGTCCGTGAACGGCAGCTCGAAGCCGGGTACGGCGTAGCAGTAGAGGACGACGAGGACAAACATCAGCGCGGCGAGCACGGCGCCTCGGTTGCGGATGTATCGGCGCCAGGCGTCGCGCCAGAGGCTCGACTGGCGGATGGGCGCGCCCGCCTGCTCGCCCGGCCCGCCGGCGCCGATCAGCGGCGCATCGCCTGCGGCTTCGCTCGGATTGACGACCATCGGGTTAGGCGCGCGCCTCGCGCGTTCGCGGGTCGAGGATGCCGTAGAGGATGTCGACGATCAGGTTCGCGACGACGATGATCAGCGCGAGGATCACCGTCAGGCCCATCGTGACGGTGTAGTCGCGAGCCTGCACCGCGGTGATGTAGTACTTGCCGATCCCGGGAATGGCGAAGATGGTCTCGACGATGAAGGAGCCGGTGATCAGGAACCCGAGGAACGGGCCGGCCGCCGTGACGACCGGGATCAGCGAGTTCCGCAGCACGTGGACGACGACGATCCTGCGCCAGCGCAGGCCCTTCGCCTTCGCCGTGCGCACGTAGTCCTGCTGGAGCGTCTCCAGCATCGAGCCGCGGGCCAGGCGGGCGAAGTAGGCCATCGGCCCCAGGCCGAGCGCGATCGGCGGCAGGATCTTGTGCTTCCAGGTCGTCCAGCCGCTCGTTGGCAGCAGGCCCCACTTGAGCGAGACGAAGTAGATCAGCAGCGTGGCGACGAGGAAGCTCGGGACGGCGAACCCGACGTTCGAGACGACCATCGCCGAGTAGTCGGCCGCCGAGTTCTGCTTCAGGGCCGCAACCGCTCCGAGCGGGACGCCGATGACCAGGGCGAAGAGCATCGCCAGGCCTCCGAGCTGGATCGAGCGGGGGAACTGCTCGAGGACGATGTCGTTGACCGACCGGCCGCGCAGCACCATCGACGGGCCGAGGTCGAACGTGAAGACGTTCTTCACGTACTGGACGTACTGGAGGTACCAGGGATCGTCGAGGTGGAACTTCCGCTCGAGGTTGCGCTGGATCGACTCCGGCACCGCCCGCTCGGTCTGGCGGAACGGGTTGCCGCCGATCTGCTTCATCATCCCGAAGGTCAGCAGGATGACGAGCAGGACGACGGGGATCGTCCAGACGAGTCTCCTGATGACGAACTTGGTCATCCGACGCTCCGCACCCGAGCCGCGATCTTACGGAACGAAGGCATGGAGGCGCCCACGGGGCGCCTCCATGCCGTTCACGTCAGGCAGTTCTGCCTTACCCCTCGACCTGGACCTTGGTCAGGTCGAGCTGGTCGAGCAGGTTCAGGTTGAGGGTCTCCTGAATGTTCTCCCGCTCGAGGTTCACGTACGTGTACCAGTAGATCGGGATGAGCGGCACCGCGCCCTCGGGCCCGAACAGCATCTGCTCGAGCTCGGCATAGCGCTCGTACCGCGCATCGTCCTCGAGGTTGCCGGTCTGCACCTCCGTGACGAGGCTGTCGTACGTCTCATCGCAGTAGTTGGTGCTGTTGTTCCCCGACTCGCACGTCCACATCTCGAGGAAGTTGATCGCGTCGACGAAGTCGCCGATCCAGCCGAGCCGGAAGACGTCGACGTCGTTGCTCGGCGGGGGCCCGATGAACTCGAGGTACTGGGCCCACTCCTGAGCGCGGATGGTCACGTTCAGGCCGAGCTCCTTCCACATCGACTGCACGGCCACCGCGATCTCCTTGTGGCCGGGCGCGTCGTTGTGGAAGAGGCCGATGTCCGTCTTCGGGTTCTGGACCTGACTCATCAGCTCCTTCGCCCGCTCGATGTCACCGTTCTCCGGCAGCCACTCCGACTCCGGGTTGATCGTGTCGAAGCCCGGCATGCCCTCCGGCGTGTAGCCGGTGGAGGGCAGCTGGTCGGCCTGAGCGACGTTGTCGATGATCGTCCGGCGGTCGATCGCCATCGCCATCGCGCGCCGCTGGTTCGGATCGGTGACGGTCTTGACGTTGATGCCGTAGTAGTAGGTGCCGAGCGCCGGATACTGCTGGTACTCGGGCAGCGTCTTCAGCCGCGGCATCTCCGCCGGCGGCAGACCGCCGATCTGCGCGTCGATCTCGCCGGCCTCGAAGGCCTGCACGGCCGTCGTGCCGTCGGAGATCATCCTGCCGTTCACCCGCGTCAGCGTGACGCTGTCGGCGTCGCGCCACTCGTCCCACTTGACGAGGTCGATGCGCGAGTCGTGCTCCCAGCGGGCCAGCTTGAACGGGCCGTTGGTGACGATGTTCTGCGCCTCCGTCCAATTGTCCCCGAACTGGTCGACGGCCGACTGGTTGACGGCCAGGAACGAGTGGTGGGCCATCTGCTGGAGGAACCACGGCTGCGGCGAGGTCAGCGTGACCTCGAGCGTGCTGTCGTCGACCGCGCGGACGCCGACGTTGTCGGCCACCGCGTCGCAGTTCTCCTCGCAGCCGTTGTAGTCCGCGGCTCCTTCGATGCCGAAGAACTGGTACGCGTAGTCGGCGCCGAGCTCGGGCGAGACCGTGCGCTTCCACGCGTACTCGAAGTCGCCCGCCGTCACCGGGTCGCCGTTCGTCCACATGAGGTCGTCCCGCAGGGTGAACGTGTACGTCGTCCCGTCCTCGCTGACGTCCCAGCTCTCGGCGGCGCTCGGCACCGCGTTGAGGTCGTCGTCGAGCTTGACGAGCGGGTCCATGATGTTGAGCAGGATGTTCGCGGACGTCGTGTCGCTCGCGAGACCAGGATCGAGCGACGGGGGCTCGGTGCCCCAGTTGACCGTGATCACCTGCTCGGCAGCCGCCGGTTCTCCGGTATCGCCGGCCTCCTCGTCATCGCCGCCGCAGCCCGCGGCGACCAGGAGGAGGGACGCGACCAGAGCGGCCGGCCAGAGCCATCTCTTCCGCATTAGCTCCCTTCCTTTCGGTCCACAGTCAGGAGAAGCGGCTGGATCGTAGTCCGCTAAAGCTGTTTCAAAACGCGGGAACCGACGCGCGTACCGGTAGCTAGACCAAGCTTTCGTCAGCCTCTCCGGTCTTTGGGCCGGAGGTTCCCCGCGAGCCTTAAAGCTGCGCTCGCAGTTCGCTAACGGTGGGGCGCTTCCTGAAGGAAAGCAGGCGCGGGTGGTAGCGTCCGGCCGTGTTCTTCAAGCAGCTCGTCGACGAGGATCTCGGCTGCGCCTCCTACCTCGTCGGCGACGAGGGAACGCACGAGGCCGTCCTCGTCGACCCGTCCTTCGCGATCGAGCCGTATCTCGAGGAGGCGAGCCGCCGGGGACTGGCGATCGTTGCCGTCCTGGAGACGCACACGCACGCGGATCACGTCTCCGGGCACGGGCGGCTGGCGCTCGAGCACGGGATCCCCGTCCGGATCCACCCCGCCGCGGAACCCGCGTACCCGTTCGAACCGCTCGAGGACGGGAGCGCGATCGACCTCGGCTCGACCCGGATCGGCGTGATCCACACGCCCGGCCACCGGCCCGAGCACTGCGCCTTCGCGGTCTCCGACCGGGCCCGCTCTGACGAGCCCTGGCTCGTGCTGACGGGCGACTCGCTCTTCGTCGGCGACGCGGCCCGTCCCGACCTCGCCGTCGAGGCGCGCGAGGGGGCCGAGGGGCTGTTCTCGAGCCTGCGGCGCCTGCTCGAGCTCCCCGACGGCGTCGAGGTCTACCCCGGCCACGTCGCCGGCTCGCTGTGCGGCACGGCGATGAGCTCGAAGGGCTCGACCACGGTGGGCTTCGAGCGGCGCTTCAACCCGATGCTCGGGCTCGCGACCGTCGGGGAGTTCGTCGCCGCGTCGACAGCGGCGACCGCCACGCCCCGGCCGCCGAACATGGAGCGGATCGTGGAGCTGAACCGCGGCCCGTTCGTCGGCGCGCCGCCCGCGCTCGCTGCCATCGAGCAGCCAGAGGGCGCCGTCGTGCTCGACGTCCGCGACGCCGACGCGTTCGCGGCCGGCCACGTCCCCGGCGCGATCAGCGTCCCGCTCTCGTCGTCCGCCTTCGGGACGAAGGCGGGCTTCGTCCTCCACCCCGAGGACAGCGTGGTCATCCACGCTGGGTCGCCCGAGCAGGCCGAGCTGGCGGCAGGGCGGCTCCACGCGGTCGGCTTTCTCGAACTCGCCGGGCGGCTGGACGACCCCGAGACCCCGGCCCGCACGCAGCCGGTCGAGCTCGACGAGCTCGAGCGGCTCGTCTCCGAGGACGCCGTCGTGCTCGTCGACGTGCGCGAGAAGGACGAGCGCGACGACGGCTACATCGCCGGCTCCCTGAACGTCCCCTACCGGCTGCTCCGGGACCTTGCCGGCGACCTGGCCGACGGGCGGCCGGTGGTGACGATCTGCTCGAGCGGCGCCCGCGCCGGGATCGCGGCCAGCGTCCTGGCCGCCCAGGGGATCGAGGCGCGGCCGGTGCTCCACGGCGGGGTGAGCTCGTGGGCCGAGAGCGGGCACGAGACTGTCCACTTCAGACGCTGCGGTAGCTAGCCCTGAACTTCCTGCTCGTCCACGGCGCGGGCGAGGACCCATCCGTCTGGGCCGGCTGGGACGGCGTCGCGCTCGACCTCCAGGCGGGGCTGGTCGTCCCCGAGGCCTCGATGCTCAACTACGAGGCCGTCGTCACCTGCGACGCAGGGCTGATGCCGCGTCCGCTCTGCATCGTCGGGCGCGGGATGGGGGCGCTCGTGGCGCGCATGGCGGCCAGGCGCGCCGAGCCCGACCGGCTCGTCTTCGTCGATCCCTGGCCGCCGATCGGCGAGCCCGCCGGGACGCGGCCGGAGTCCGAGCTCGCGCTCGAGGAGTGCCGCCGGGGCGTCGACGTGCCGGAGCCGGCGGCGCCGACCCTCGTCCTCGAAGGGAAGATCGACCAGGCCGAGGTCGTCCAGTGGGCAGGATGAGACGCCGAGCCAGCCGCCTCCTGACACGTCTGCTGCGCCGCGAGCGGCCCTACGTCCGCGAGTACCACATCGCGTCGACGTCGCTCAGGGCCTAAGCCGTCGCCGCCCGGGCCCGCAGCGCCTCGCACTCGGCGACGTAGCGGGTCGCGCCGACGGAGCGCCAGAACGCGAGCGCCTTCGCGAGCTGCTCGTCGGCCTCGGCGCGCCGGCCCTCCGCGACGAGCTGTCGGGCCGCGCGCAGGCGCAGGTACCCCTCGCTGGAGAGGCGATCGGACTCGTGCAGGACGTCGGCGCCTCGCGCAGGCTCTCCTACCATCATCGCCTCGAGCGCACGCTTCCAGGCGGTGTCTTCGGTCGCTGCAGCGAGCACCGAGCGCACGAAGTCCTCCTCGCCGAGCTCGGACGCCACGAGCGCAAAGTCGGCGAAGTAGCCGAGCCACGTCGTGAGGGACGGGATGCCACGTAGCTCGTCGACGTGAGCACGGGCTTCGTCGAGACGGCCGAGCTCGACCATGATCCGCGCCGTCGTAGCGTGGGCGGGGATGATCACCTGCGGGTCGCCGACGCGGCTGGCGGCCTCGCGCCCGAGGCGCAGGTCCTCGCGCACGCGCTCCTCGGGCTCGCCGCGGGCGTGGCGGATCGCCGCCCGGTCCATGTGCCAGCCGGACTCGTGGTAATTCGGCGACCCCCCCTCCAGCTCCGCGATGAACGCGTCGAGCCGGGCCAGTGCCTCATCCCACTCCCCGATCACGGCGAATAGGCCAGGGAGCAGGCTCGCGGCGAAGCCGGCGACGAGCGTGTTGCCGAGCCGCTCGCCGACTCGCACGGCTTCGACGATGAACTCCTTGGCCTTGACCGGGCCCTCCCTGGCCCAGGTCACGGCGCCGAGGTTGTTGTAGGCCCTCGCGGCCTCCGGCGAGTTGACCGAGAGGGCGAGCTCCACGCTCCGCCGGAGGTCTGCGACGGCTCCGTCGTGGTCCCCGAGATCCATCCGGGCGATGCCGATGTTGTTCAGCGCCCTCGCCGCGAGCTCGGTCAGCCCGAGCTGCTCTGCCGTCGCATAGGCCTCGCGCGCAATGAGGAGGCCCGCCTCCGTTTCCCCACCCAGGATCCTCTGGCGCGAGACCTCGGCCAGGACTCGGGCCTTCGCAGGAGACGGCGACGCGTCCCGGACGAGCTCAGCAGCCCGCTCGACGTGCGGGAGCGACCGGTCGCGGAGCCCGCGGTGCCACAAGAACTCGGCCAGGAGTGCGTGCGCCTCCGCGGCGCGCTCCGGGTCGCTCAGGCGTGCAGCCTCCTCGAGCACGCTGTCGGTGCGGTCGTCGCCGGCGGCGTGGAGGGCGTGCCCGTAGCGGAACAGGAGCTCTCCGTCCCGCTCGGGCGCGAGCTCCAAGGCGCGTTCGTAGTAACGGATTGCCTGAGCGGGAGCATTGAGCCCAAAGGCGCGGTCGCCCGCCTCGCGCAGAGCCGGGCCGGCGCGCTCGTCCGGCCGCCCGTACTCGGAGGCGGCCATGAAGTGGTGCGCCAGCAGCTCGGCGTGGTCCTCGGGCCGACCGAGCGACTCGATCCACGTCGCGGCCGCGAGGTGGCGCTCGCCCCGCTCCGCGCGCGGGATCTGCTCGTAGACGACGTCGCGCACGAGCGCGTGCCGGAACGCGCACTCGACCTCCCCCGCGACCGACGACCTGCGCTCGCGCCGCACGAACTCCTTCCGCTCGAGCGCGTGCAGCCGTTCCTCGACCGCCCACCGCTCGCCCTCGAGCGCTCCGAGCCAGAAGACCTTGCCGTGCACCGCGGCGTGCTGGAGGAGCGCCTTCTCCTCCGCCGGCAGGCCGTCGAGCCTCGCGGCGATGATCCCCTGCACCGACTCCGGGAGGGCCACGTCGCCACGCTCCTGGTCGAGCAGGCGCACGAACTCCTCCGCGTAGAGGGGGTTGCCACCGGCGTGCTCAAGCAGCGAGGACTGCACCTCGGCCGCCACGACGGCACGGTCGAGCAGGGTGTGCACGAGCCGCGCCGTCTCCTCGTCCGAGAGCGGCGCGAGCGAGATCGTCTGCGCATTCGGCTTGCCGCCGCCCCAGCCCGGGCGGCGCGACAGCAGCTCGGGCCTGGCCGTGCCGACGACGAGCAGCGAGACGCCGGCGGCCCAGTCGACCAGGTGGTCGACGAAGTCGAGCAGGCCGTCGTCGGCCCAGTGGAGGTCCTCGAAGACGAGCACGGCCGGCCCCTGCTCGGCCAGCGCCTCGAAGAAGCGGCGCCAGGCGGCGAAGGCCTCGGCGCGCCGGTCGCCTCCGAGCTCGGCATCGGCACCCAGCCCGACGAGCGGCCGCAGGTGCAGCTCGACCCAGCCCCGCTCCGGCTCGTCGGCGACCAGCGCGGCCACCATGGCCGCGAGCTTCTCGCCCACGGCCTCCGGCGAGTCCGTCTCCAGGATCCCCGCCTGCGCCTTCGCCATCTCGCCCAGCGCCCAGAACGAGACCCCGTCGCCGTAGGGGAGCGACCGGCCCTGCCGCCAGGTGACGAACTCGGGCAGGGCGTCGACCCGCTGGAAGAGCTCCCAGACGAGGCGCGACTTGCCGATTCCCGGAACACCCACGAGGGTCACCAGCTGCGGCTCGCCGCCGCGGGCGCGCTCGAGCGAGTTCAGGAGCGCTTCCAGCTCCGTCTCGCGGCCGACGAGCGCGGCGCCGCCGATCTGGCGGACGTCGGTGCCGAATCTGGCGCGCGCCTGCAGCGCCTCCCAGACCGGCACCGGCTGGGTCTTTCCCTTGGCCGCGACCGGCTCGTGCTCCCGGTACTCGATCGCCCGCTCGGTGGCGTGGAAGGTCGTCTCGTCGACGAGGATGCCGTCGACGGGAGCGGCCGACTGGAGCCGCGCCGCGGTGTTGACGACGTCGCCGGCGGCCATCCCCTCCCCCGCTTCCGGGCGCGCGCCGAGCGCCACGAGCGCCTCGCCGGTGGTGATCCCGATCCGGACCTGGAGCCGGCCTTCCTCGACGAGGCCGTCCCGGATCGCGAGCGCCGCGCGCACCGCCCGCTCGGGATCGTCCTCGTGCGCGACCGGAGCTCCGAAGACCGCCATCACCG
>JBBDQR010000161.1:0-2808 GCA_040905885.1 Gaiellaceae bacterium
GGGTCGTCAGGCGCACCGCCTGCTCGTGCTCCGCGGGCTCCGAGTCGGCCGGCGGGCAGATGTCGAGGCACATCGCGACGTCGGAGGCGAGGTTGGCCTGGATGCGCGCGACGATCTCCGGCGTGAAGCGCTCGGAGGCGCCGTCGTAGACCGAGCGGAAGGTGACGCCCTCGTCGTCGACGCCGACGATCGTGTCGCGCAGCGAGAAGACCTGGAAGCCGCCGGAGTCGGTGAGGATCGGGCCGTCCCAGCCCATGAACCGGTGCAGCCCGCCGAGCTCGGCGATCAGCTCGTCGCCGGGGCGAAAGTGGAGGTGGTACGTGTTGCCGAGGAGGATCCGCGCGCCGAGCGCGCGCACCTCGTCGGGATCGAGCGTCTTCACCGTCGCCTTGGTGCCGACCGGCATGAAGGCCGGCGTCGGCACGTCGCCGTGGGCCGTGCGGAGCACGCCGGCGCGCGCCTCGCCGTCGGTGGCCGTGACGGAGAAGTGGCTCACGGCGTCACGACTGTTGCGTGCCAGCAGAGGATCTTCCGGGCGACCTCCGCGTCCGCGACCGGGTTGGCTGCGAGGCCGATCCAGCCGGTCCGGATCTCCGACAGGAGAGCCGCGGTCTCTTCGGCTGATGCCTCGTGCTCCATTGGTCGAGACGAGCTTTCGTCCACCGCTCTCGCGGACTTCGAGAGCTCATGCCGGCGGATGGCTCAAGGCGCAACGACCTTCGCCCGGATCCCGGCGGCGCGGGCCAATCGGCGGTCGGTCGTGACCAGCGTTGCGGCGAGCGCTTCTGCCAGCGCGACGAAGGCGGCATCGGACGCGCGGAGGTGCTCGCGCAGTTCCCAGATGCGCGGAAGCAGTGGAAGGTGCCCGTGCCGTGCGACGTCGAGATCGACAAGCCCGGAGAGGGCGAGCTCGGCTCGCTCCCGAGAAATGCGCTGTTCCCTCACGAGGCGGCGCAGCGCACCGGCGATCTCGATGTCCATCACATGTGGCGCGTGGACCGACTCCGCTGAGAGCTGATCCTCGACCCAAGTTCCCAGCTCGAAGTCCCCCAAGAGTTCGAGCGCCGCCGACGTGTCGAGGACGATCACCCGGTTTCGTCGCGCAGCGACCGCACGATTGAGGCTGTGTCGATGCGCAGCGTCCCGCCGCTCTGCTGCCGGATCCGGTCGGCAAGCTCCTCGATCGTCGGCTTTCCGGCTTCGCGCTCCGCCATGCGCAGGAGGTAGTCGGAGAGCGTCAAGCCCCGCTCGGCGGCCTGCGCCTTCAGCTTCCGGTGGAGAGCTTCGGGCACGTTCCTGATCTGAATCATCTTAGACATGCGCAGCACATTATCACATGCTTAGGACATGTCCTCAGAGGACGAGCATCGCATCGCCGAAGGAGTAGAAGCGGTAGCGCTCCGCGATCGCGAGCCGGTACAGCCGACGCGTCTCCTCCACGCCAGCGAACGCCATCACGAGCGCGAGCAGCGTCGAGCGCGGCAGGTGGAAGTTCGTCAGGAGGTGGTCGACCCGACGGAACTCGAAGCCCGGCGTCACGAACAGCCGTGTCCTCCCTTGTAACACTCTGTTACTTGCGACCGTCTCGAGGACGCGGACGGTCGTGGTGCCGACGGCGAGCACGCGCTCGGCCGCGGCGATCCGCTCCCAGGCCTGAGGCGCGACCTCGTAGCGCTCGCCGTGGAGCTCGTGCTTGGCGAGGTCGTCGACCGTAACCGGGCGGAACGTGTCGAGTCCGACGTGCAGGGTCACGCGCTCCACGTCCAGTCGGCCGAGCAGCTCCGGCGTGAAGTGCAGACCGGCCGTGGGCGCGGCGGCGGAGCCCGGGTCGCGCGCGTAGACGGTCTGGTAGCGCTCGGGATCGGCGAGCGGCTCCGTGATGTACGGCGGCAGCGGCACGTCGCCTGCGGGCTCGCCCGCCACCCGAACGAGCCAGCGGCCCTCGCCCAGGTGCTCGAGCAGCTCGACCGGCCCGTGGCGCTGCCCCGCGCGCAGCCGGCGCGTCGGCCGCGCGAGCGCCTCCCACGTCTCCTCGCCTACGCGCTCGAGCAGCAGCACCTCGCCCTTCGGCCGGTCGAGCCGGATCCGCGCCGGCACGACGCGCGTGTCGTTGACGACCGTGAGCGTGCCCGGCGGCAGCTCCTCCGGCAGCTCGGAGAAGACGCGCTGCCGCACCTCGCCGGTTGCCCGGTCGAAGACGAGGAGTCGCGACCCGTCGCGCCGCGCGGCGGGATGCTGTGCGATCAGCTCGGGCGGCAGGTCGTAGTCGAGCGCGGAGACTCGCATTCGTCCGGTGGCGAGAGTAGCCTTGCCGCGATGGACGAGACGGCCCTCGAGCGGGCGAAGGAGCGGCTGCAGCGAGCGGCCGAGGGCCGCGCCGAGCCGGCCGAGCTCGAGGCCGCGCTCGAGCGCGCCCGAGGGCAGATCGAGGCGCTCGCCGAGGCCGCCGCGGAGCTCGAGTCGACGCTCCCCGAGCGGGTCGGCAACGCCGTGCGCGAGGGCGTCCGCTCGGAGGCGCTCCCCGTCGCCAGGCAGCTCGCGGAGGTGCGCGGGCTGATGAACCAGGTGATCCGGCGGCTGGAGCGCGTCGAGGGCGACCTGCTCGCCGACCGCCACGCGCGCGTGGACGACCTCGCCCTCCTCGTCGACCTCTTCGCCTCCGGCTGGCGCAGCGTCGACGAGCGGCTCGGCCGCATCGAGGCGGGCCTGAACACACCGGGCGCGACCGTCTACCGCATGGAAGAGCGCCGGGCCTAGTACCCCTTCAGCAAATGTCCTCCGGCTTCTGGCCCGCGATCACACGGCGCG
>JBBDQR010000162.1:0-16936 GCA_040905885.1 Gaiellaceae bacterium
GCCCGCTCGGGATCGTCCTCGTGCGCGACCGGAGCTCCGAAGACCGCCATCACCGCGTCCCCGATGAACTTCTCGACCGTGCCGCCGTGACGCTCCAGGAGCTCGCGCAGCCGCGCGTGGTAGGGCTGGAGGAGGGCGCGCACCTCCTCGGGGTCGAGCCGCTCCGCCTGCGACGTGAAGCCGACGAGGTCGGCGAAGAGGACGGTCACGACCTTCCGCTCCTCCCGCTGCGGCGCGGCGGCGGTGAGCGCCGCTCCGCATTCGGAGCAGAACTTGGCGCCCTCGGCGTTCTCGGTTCCGCAGCTGGGACAGATCATGCGGAGGCGGCCTGGGCCCGCAACGCCTCGGCCTCGGCGATGTAGCGCGTCGCGCCGACCGACCGCCAGAACGCGAGCGCAAGCTCGAGCTGCTCGTTCGCCTCCGCGGGGCGGCCCTCGGCGAGCAGCTGCTGTGCCGCCCAGCCCCGCACGAGCGCCTCTCCGGGGAGGTAGCCGCCCTCGGCATTGTGCTCGGCCGCCTCGAGCAGGTCGCCCCAGAATAGCGCCAGCGAGGCTCTCTTCCAGCGACTCTCGGGGTTCCGCTCGATTGCCCGGAGGAGCTCGTCGCGCCGGCCGAGCTCGATCGCCGCCCACGCGAGCTCGGGCTCGTAGGCATACGCCGTCAGCCGCGGATCCGCGAGCATCTCGTCGAGGAGCTTCCGCGCTTCCTCGTGCCGTCCGACGAGGACGTAGGCATAGACGGAGCAGCCAAAGCCGGGCTGGAGCGCCTGGGGATCACCCGCCTCGCGCCCGACCTCGAGGGCCCGTGCCGCATCCGCGAGCGCTCCCTCGAGATCGCCGCGGGCGATCCGGATCAGCGACCGGTACGTGTGCAGGCTGTGCAGGAGATAATGCGGGTCGCCCGCCGCCGCCTCCTGCTCGTACCGGTCAGCGGTCGCGACGACCAGGTCCCAGTCGCCGAGGAAGAACGCGTCCGAGGCGAGCTCGCCCCAGAGAAAGCGCAGCGAAGGCCCGTGGCCGAGCCGTGTCGCGAGCTCCAAGGCCTCGCGGTGGAGCTCGTCGCAACGACGGATGTCGCCGTGCTGCGCAACCACTGCGCCGAGGTTGATGTACGTCCGCAACACCTCGGGCGAGCCGAGCCGTCTGCCGATCTCCAGCGCCTGCTCCAGGTCCGCGATCCCCTCATCAGTGTCGCCGAGCCATGCACGTGCAGGACCCGTGTTTGTGAGCGCATGAACGCGGAGCTCGTCGATGCCGAGCCCTGTCGCCATCGCGAGAGCCTCTTCGCCCGCGCGAATCGCGTCTTCGGGCCGGCCGCCGAGCATCCGGTAGCGGGAGACCGTGCTCAGCACGTGCGCTTTCGCGCGGGAGACGGGAAGACCAGCGGCCATCGTCTCGGCGCGCTCCAGCCGCTCGTCGGCGGTGGCCCGGTCGCCGCGCTTCCACGCAAGCTCGACAAGGACAACCTGCGCTTCGGCCGCCGTTTCGCCGTCATCGGCTGCCAGCAGGCCCTCGACCGCGCGAGCAAGCTCGTCCTCTCCCGTCTCCCCCGCGTGGAAGCGCGCGAGCCCGTACCGGAAGAGCAACGAGGGATCATCGCCCTCCGTGAGCTCGAGAGCGCGCTCGTAATGGGCCATTGCCGATGCGAACGCGTTCAGCGACAGGGCCCGGTCGCCGGCGGCGCGGAACGCCTCGCCTGCGCGTTCGCTGAGCGGAGCGGTGTCGCGGCCGGCCGCCCTGAGGAGATCGACGGCGGCGCCATAGTGATGGGCGAGCATGTCCGCGTGGTCCTCGGGACGACCGAGCGACTCGAGCCAACCGGCGACGGCGCGATGGCGCTCCGCGCGGTCGGCCCGCGGGATCTGCCCGTAGGCGACGTCTCGGACGAGGACGTGCCGGAAGGCGAACTCCTCCTGCCGCTCGACGGACGAACGCCGCTCGCGCCGCACGAACTCCTTCCGCTCGAGGCCGTGGAGGAGCTCGTCGAGCCCGTCCCCGGCCAGCGCCCCGGTCCAGAAGACCTTGCCGATCACGGCTGCGTCCTGCAGTAGCCGCTTCTCCTCCGTAGAGAGCCCGTCGAGCCGTGCCGCGACAATCCCCTGCACGGTCTCCGGCAGCGTGAGCTCCTCGACCGACCCGCGCTCCCGGTAGAGCAGCGCGTACTGCTCGGCGTAGAGAGGATTGCCTCCCGCGCGCTCGAGCAGCGCTGACTGGGTCTCCGCCGGAAGCAGGATGCGGCCGAGCAGTTCGCCGATCAACCGCGCCGAGTCGGCGTCGGCAAGCGGCGTCAGCGCGAGGGTCTGCGCGTTCAGCTTTCCGCCGCCCCAGCCCGGCCGCCGGTCGAGCAGCTCCGGGCGCGCGCTGCAGACGATCAGCAGCGGCACTCCGCGGGCCCAGTCGGCGAGGTGGTCGACGAAGTCCAGCAGCCCCTCGTCGGCCCAGTGCAGGTCCTCGAAGACGAGCACGAGCGGGCCCTCTTCCGCGATCGCCTCGAAGAACCCCCGCCAGGCGGCGAAGGCCTCGACGCGGCGGTCGCCGCCGAGCTCGGCATCGGTGGACAGGCCGACCAGCGGACGCAAGTGGGCGTCTCCGCCCGCTGCTGAGAGCTTGCGCTCGACGTCCTGCGGCGCGTCGGTCTCGAGGATCCCGCAGTGCGCCTTCACCATCTCGCCGAGCGCCCAGAACGAGACGCCTTCGCCGTACGGCAGGCAGCGGCCCTGGCGCCAGGTGATCAGCTCCGGGTCGATGTCGACAAGCTGGAAGAGCTCCCAGACGAGCCGGCTCTTGCCGATGCCGGGGACGCCGACGACGGTCACCAGCTGAGGCTCGCGCTCGCTCCGCGCCCGCTCGAGGGCGCCGTGGAGCACGCCGAGCTCCCGGGCCCTGCCGACGAGCGACGCGCCGCCGTGCTGGCGGACGTCCACGCCGAAGCGGGAGCGCGCCTCGACCGCCTCCCACACCCGCACCGGCTCCGCCTTGCCCTTCGCCTCGACCGGCCCGTGCTCGCGGTAGAGGATCACGTCGCGGGTCGCGCGCTCGGTCGCCTCGCCGACGAGGATCCCGTTGACGGGCGCGGCCGACTGGAGCCTGGCCGCGGTGTTGACCACGTCGCCGGCCGCCATCTTCTCGCCCGCCTCCGGCCGCGCGTCCACGCTGACGAGCGCCTCGCCGGTGTTGACCGCGATCCGCACCTCAAAACCGTCCTCGACGGCCGCCTCCCGGATCGCGAGCGCCGCTCGCACGGCGCGCTCCGGGTCGTCCTCGTGGGCGACGGGCGCGCCGAAGAGCGCCATCACGGCGTCGCCGATGAACTTCTCCACCGTGCCGCCGTGCCGCTCGAGCTCCGCGCGCAGCCGGGCGTGGTAGGGCTCGAGGATCGCCTCCACGTCCTCCGGATCGAGCTCCTCCGCCTGCGCCGTGAAGCCGACGAGGTCGGCGAACAGGACCGTCACGACCTTGCGTTCCTTCCTGGCCATCTATGCCGTCGCCGCCATCAGGCCCTCGGCCTCGCGGATGTAGCGCGTCGCCCCGACCGAGCGGTAGAACGCAAGCGCCGCGGTCAGCTGTGCAGCGCGTTCGGCTCCGGCGAGCTCCGCCGCCGCGCGGAGCCGCGCGTGGGCCTCCTCCGTGCGCATGCCCTTGCTCCCGAGCAGGTCGGCAGCGCCGGCGAAGTCGCCGGACGCCACGAGCAGCGCGGCCTCGTACCAGACGCTGCGGGAGCGGTCGGGCGGCAGCTCGGCCGGCCGGCCGAGGTCGTGCAGCAGCCACCCCAGGTCGATCAGCCACGTGAAGTAGAGCGCGTTTCCCTCGTCGTCTCGCAATGCCAGCACCTCCTCCACCAGCGCCGCCGCCTCCTCACGGTGGCCTTGCCCGAGCAGCGTGCGGGCGCGGGCTGCCAGCGTGGGGCCGAGCGCCTGGGGATCCTTCAGCGCCCGGCTTTGCTCGATCGCGACCCGCCAGAGCTCTTCCTCCGCCGGCTCGCGTCGCGCCGTCGCCATCAGCGCTTGGGTCTCGTGTACCTGAGGGGTGAGGTAGTGGTCGGACGGTCCGACCAGCTCGTGGAACCGCGCTGCCAGCCGGTCCGCGCGGTCCCAGTCTCCGGCGATGTACGCGAGGCTGCATGCCTGCCCGGTGATCCACGCGTTGCCCTGGATCATCCCGAGGCGCTCGACGCGCTCCTGCACGATCTCGTAGAGCCGCTCGGCCCCGCGGAGGTCGCCCTGGCTCAGCCTGTGCTCGGCGAGGTTGTTGTGCCCGCGCGTGAACTCCCGCTCGCCGTGCAGCCGCCGCGCGATCTCGAGCCCCTGCTCGAGCTCCTCGGTTCCGTCCTCGCCCAGGAAGTTGCGAGCCGTGCCGATCGTGATCAGCACCCCCGCCTGGCGCTCGTCCGAGCCGAGGCGCTCGGCGAGCTCCAGGCCGACCCGGCCGACCTCGACCGCCTCCTTTGCCCTCCCGGCAAGCATCAGGAGCCGGGCATGCGTGACGACCGCGGCCGCCCTCGCTTCCGACGGCGGCCCGTCCGCGACGCGTGCGAGCGCCCGCTCGACCGTCGTGTGGGCCTCGTCTCTCCGGCCGTAGTTCCACATCCAGTTCGCCGCCTGGGCCTCCGCGCGGGCGGCGAGCTCCGGTTCGGCGAGCGCCGCGTACAGCGTCGCAGCCTCGAGGGTGTGTGGGATGCACTCGGGGTTGCCGAGCTCGCCCTCCGCAGCCGCGCGCGCGAGCAGGGCGCGACCCCGGCGAGCGTCTTCAGGGCCCGTCAGCTCGATCGCCGCGAGCGCGTACCGCTCGGCCCGGGAGAACGCGGAGAGCTTCTGGGCGTGCTCGGCCGCCTCGAGCAGCGCGTCTAGCGCCCGCCCGGCGAGCTCGCCCACGTCCCCTCCCGCCGCTCGGGTGAGCTCGAGGGCGGCGAGGTAGTGGTGCGCGAGCAGCTCGGCACGGTCCTGGGAACGCTCCTCCGAGAGCGACTCGATCCAGCGGGCGGCGCGCACGTGCCGCTCGGCGCGGTCGGCGCGCGGCAGCTGGGCGTAGGCGACGTCGCGGACGAGCAGGTGCGTGAACGCGAACTCCTGCTCGCCGACGACGCTGCTGCGGCGCTCGCGGCGCACGAACTCCTTCCGCTGGAGTGCGTGCAGCAGCGCCTCGGCGTTCTCCGTGCCGAGCGCGCCGACCCAGAACGTCTTCCCGAGGACGGCCGCGTCGAGGAGGACGCGCTTCTCCTCGGCCGGCAGCGAGTCGAGGCGGGCCGCGATGATCCCCTGGACCGTCTCCGGGAGCTCGCCGGCCGCCTCGCCACGCTCGGCGAACATGCGGGCAAACTGCTCCGCGTAGAGCGGGTTGCCGCCGGCGCGCGCGAGCAGCGCCTGCTGCGTCTCCGCCGGGAGGACGCTGCGATCGAGGAGGGAGCCGAGCAGGCGCGCGGTGTCGTCGTCGCCGAGCGGCGGCAGCGAGAGCGTCAGCGCGTTCCGCTTGCCGCCGCCCCAGTTGGGGCGCCGGTCGAGCAGCTCGGGGCGGGCGGTGCCGAGGACGAGCAGCGGCACGTCCTCGACCCAGTCGACGAGCTCGTCGACGAAGTCGAGCAGGTCGTCGTCGGCCCAGTGCAGATCCTCGAAGACGAGCACCGCTGGACGCCGCTCGGCGAGGGCTTCGGCGAACCGGCGCCACGCTGCGAAGCTCTCGTCGCGGGTACCGGGGAGCGCTTCGAGACCGACGAGGGCGCGCAGGCGGGACTCCAGCCAGTCCGCGTCCTCAGGGGGAACCAGCACCGCAAGCGTCTCGTGCAGCTTCCGCTCCGCGTCCGCGCTCCCGTCGCCGTCGAGAATCCCCGCCTCTGCCTTCACCATCTCGGCGAGGGCCCAGAACGCCCCGCCCTCACCGTACGGCAGCGAGCGGCCCTGACGCCAGTGGGTCAGCTCCGGATCGCGTTCGAGCTCCCCGTACAGCTCCGCGACCAGGCGGCTCTTGCCGATCCCCGGGACGCCCACGATCGTGAACAGCTGTGTCGAGCGGTCGGCCCGCACGCGCTGGAACGTTCCGAGCAGGAGCTCCCGCTCGCGCCCGCGCCCGACGAGCGGTGTGGCCGGGGCGCGGAGCTCGACGGCGACGCGCGCGCGGGGATTCACCGCTTCCCAGACCGGGATCGGCTCGGCTTTCCCCTTCGCCTCCACCGCCTGGTGCTCGCGGTACTCGATCGTGTCCTGCGTCGCGCGGTACGTCGTCTCGCCGACGAGGATGGAGTTCGTCGGCGCTGCCGACTGGAGGCGCGCGGCCGTGTTGACCACGTCGCCCGCCACCATCCCCTCGCCGGCCTCCGGCCGGGCGTCGACGCTCACGAGCGCCTCACCGGTGTTGACGGCGATGCGGACGGCGAGCGTGCCGTCCTCGACGATCTGGTCGCGGATGCCGAGCGCCGCGCGCACCGCCCGCTCCGGATCGTCCTCATGCGCGACCGGGGCGCCGAAGACGGCCATCACCGCGTCGCCGATGAACTTCTCCACGGTGCCGCCGAACCGCTCCAGCTCGGCGCGCAGGCGCTCATGGTACGGGCGCAGGATCGCCTCCACGTCCTCCGGGTCGAGCTCCTCGGCGCGCGAAGTGAAGCCGACGAGGTCGGCGAAGAGGACCGTGACGATCTTGCGCTCTTTCCTGGCCACTAGCGCAAGCGTTCCACGGGATAGCCCCTGCGTTCAAGCTCCGCGACCAGCTGGAGGCAGTGCTCCTCGTCGCGCGTGACGAGCGTGAGCTCGACCTCGGTCTCCGCGACAGAGATCGCCATCCCCTCGCGGTGGTGCTCGACCGACTGCACGTTCACGCGCAGCTCGGCGACGAGCTGGAGCAACTTGAGCAGCTCCCCGGGCCGGTCGGGGACGCGGGTGCGGAGGACGAGGTAGCGGCTGGCGAGCGTCAGCCCGTGCCGCATCACGGCGATCAGGAGCGTCGGGTCGATGTTCCCTCCGGAGAGGAGCGGGACGACCGTGCCCGAGCCGCCCGCGCGCCCCGCGAGCACGGCGGCCACCGCGGCGGCGCCCGCGCCCTCGACGACGAGCTTGGCGCGCTCGACGAGGAGGACGATCGCCTCGCTGATCTCGTCGTCGTCGACGTCGACGATGTCGTCGAGCGTCTGCTCGAGGATCGCCATCGTCAGCTCGCCGGGATGCTTGACGTGGATCCCGTCGGCGATCGTGTAGCCCGACTTGCCCGCCTGGACGCCCACCAGGCGCACCTCCGGACGGAGCGCGCGCAGCGCGAGCGAGATCCCGGCCGCGAGCCCGCCGCCGCCGATCGGCAGCACGACCGTCTGGGCGTCGGGGACCTGCTCGGCGAGCTCGAGCCCGATCGTCCCCTGCCCCGCGATCACGACCGGGTCCTCGAAGGGGTGCACGAAGGTGGCTCCCGTGGCCTCGACGTGCGCGAGCGCTGCCGCCAGGCAGTCGTCGAACATCGCGCCGGCGAGCTCGACGCGCGCCCCGTAGTTGCGGGTGGCGTCCACCTTCGCCATCGGCGCGTCCTGGGGCATGAAGACCGTCGCCTCGACGCCGACCTCCCGCGCCGCCCAGGCGACGGCCTGGCCGTGGTTGCCCGCGCTCGCGGCCACGACGCCGGCGGCCCGCTCGCTCTCCCCGAGCTGCGAGATCTTGTTGTAGGCGCCGCGGATCTTGAACGAGCCCGTGCGCTGGAGGTTCTCCGCCTTCAGCATGACGGTCCGGCCCGTGAGGCGCGAGAACGTCTCCGAGTAGTGGATCGGCGTCACCTGCGCCACGTCGTGGAGGCGGGCCCGCGCCTCCTGGATCTCAGCGAGCGTCGGACCCATCGACCTTGAACACCTTCTCCATGATCTCGCGGACGGCGGAGAGCGGGTCGAGCTCGCGCCGCTGCACCTCGTCGAGCAGGCGGCGCAGCTCAGGGTCGTCCGCCACGGCCCGCTCGAGGTGCGACTTCGCGCGCGCGGAGGCGACGGCGAAGACCTCCCCGGCGAGATTGCGGCGCCGCCGCTCCTCGAGCGCCCCGTCGGCCTCGAGGAAGGCGCGATGGGCCTCGATCTGCTCCCAGAGCTCCGGGACGCCCTCGCCGCGCACCGCCTCGGTGAGGACGATCGGCGGGCGCCACTGCCGCTCCTTGTCGAGCGAGAGCACCTGCCGCACCTCGTTGACCATCGTCTTCGCGGCGGGATGGTCGAGCTTGTTGACGGCGATCACGTCGGGAATCTCCATGATCCCGGCCTTGAGCGCCTGCACGGAGTCGCCCGAGCCGGGCATGAGGACGAGGACGATCGTGTCGGCGACGGCGATGACCTCCACCTCGCTCTGGCCGGCGCCGACGGTCTCGAGGAAGACGATGTCCTTGCCGGCGGCGTCGAGCACCAGCAAAGCCTGCAGGGTCGTCTCGGCGAGGCCACCCTGGTGGCCGCGGGTGCCCATGGAGCGGATGAAGACGCCCTCGTCCAGGAAGTGGTCGGACAGCCGGATGCGGTCGCCGAGCAGCGCGCCCTGGGTGAACGGGCTCGACGGATCGACGGAGATCACGCCGACGGTGCGCTCCTGCTCCCTCACGTGGCGCACGAGCGCGGCGATCAGGGTCGACTTGCCGACGCCCGGGGGGCCCGTGATCCCGATCGAGTACGCGCCGCCGGTCTCGGGATAGAGCGCCCGGACGAGCTCGTAGGAGAGCGGATCGCCGTTCTCCACCAGCGAGATCGCCCGCGCGAGCGCCCGGCTGTCGCCCTCGCGGACGCCCGCGACGAGGGTCTCGCGCGTCCACTCGCGCCGGCCGGCCACGGGGGAACTCTACGGGTGGAAACGGGGCACGTCGCGACCGCCGGACTCGCTCAACCGGCAGACAGCATTCGGGCACCCACGCGTTCGGCTTCTGCCAATGCAAGACCCCGCTTGTAGATCAGTACGACGACGATTTCCGGCAGGCCGCGCCGATAGACAATCGCAGCTGTGTGACGCGCGTCCTGAAGCCATCCATTCTTTTGAGCTAGCGGGGTTCGCTTGTCAAGGGCGCGCCGAAACAGGGCGACATTTTCGCCCGTCGCCTTTGACGACAGGAGCAGGCCCAGGGCATAGCGAGCCTGATGTTTGCCGAGGCGAAGCGTCGTGAGCGCGCTTCCGTTGCCAGTTGCTCCAGCATGGACGAGCCAGAGAAGCCGCGCCATGTCTGCTGCGGTCGTCGTGCGAGCTGACACGCGCGGAGGGGGATCGGGAGCGTCGAGGCGCGTGAATTCGGGGATCGAGATCGACGTCCCGACGCGATACGGGCCGGGATAGGTGCTGCCGAGCGCTCCCAAGCGCCGGAACAGCCGCTCAATGGCAGCAGGCCCGCCGAGCTTGCCGAGGAGACGGTTTGCAGCGAGATTCGAGGACCAGGTCGTCATCGCCGCCAGGTCATAAGCAAGCTTGGAGCGATCAGGGCGCGCCCCGAGCCGCTCCACGGCAGCCAGCATCACCCCGACCTTCACGAGAGATGCCGCCGGGAATTTGGCGTCCGCGTTCCATGCTCCGTACACGCCTGTCAGCAGGTTCAGCCTGTATGCGGCGACGTGACCTTCAAAGGCCTGCGCCACGGCAGTTAGGGAGGCCGAAAGCTCAGGACTCCGACGTCCAGCAGCTTTCGCTCGGGCTGAAGCTCGCTCAAGAAGCCAAACGCCGTCCGCGCGCGCCGATGAGACCAGCGCGCCAGTACTGTCGAAGAACCTCACCTCGACATCGCACTTCCTCGGTCGCCCCGCGAGTCGTACGCGAAAGATCCGACCTCTGACGGAGATGCGGTCGCCCCAACGCGTGCCGTTCACAAGGACCTCGGCCGTGTCCGCCCCGGGGGGCGCAACGGCGGTCACATCACCGAAGAATGCATCGCCCGGGGCGGGCTCGAGCAGCTGCCGCATCTGCTCCCGCGTCGGTGCCGGCTGGCGCGGCCGACATCGGGCGCGCGCATCGGCCAGGCCCTGGCGTGCGATGGCTGCCTGATCCAAGCCGGCCTTCACGACGGAGGAGATCTTCCGATCGACTCCTTCTGCCTGACGGACATGCGCTCTCGCCAGGCTCCGCAGCACGCGCGCCAGAGCTCGGCAACCATCGTTGACCGGCTCGGCCGCAACAACGCTCTCTTCCAGATCGCGAGCAAGGTCATACTGGCGCTGAACGGCGTCGGGCCCGCCGCGTCCCCCCGCTGCCAGTTCTCCCGCTCGATCGAGTGCCGTTACGCCCTGAAGCGCGAGGACCAGTTCACGATCACCGGCAACAGAATCCGGCGGCGAGAGGAGAGCCGAGGACACCGCCAACACAAGTAGACCCCACCGGGGCCCAGGACCCCCCATGCGCCAAACCACTAGCGAATCACCTCGGTGCCACCGTTCCGGAGTCGCAGCCGGTAGTCACCAATCACAAAGCGATTCCCGCTGGCGACGTCAGTGCACGTGATCCCGCGGGTAGATGAGTCACACGAGATGTTGCCGCGAGGCGTACGGAACGAGGTTCCCATCGGCATGTCGGGCCCGCCTCGGTCCACTGAGCCAATGGTGCCGAGGTAGGTCGCAGCTCCGCCCGCTACGAGCCGAACCGCCTTTCCAGACGGTCCTGAACTGCACGTCGCATATGCGTCGGTCGCGAAACATCGCTGTAGCCGATCAAATGAGGTGAACCGTCCCTCATAGACCGCAGGGACGCCCGTCGTGTGCGGCTCAGGAGCTTGTTCGCGCGGCGCGCACGCGGCAACCGGGATTGGCTGGGGGGCGGTTCGCCATGCCTCCACAAGGGCCTTCGCGACCTGGCTGGAGACGGCGAAAGCGATCCCTTCGATCTGATCCGAGCCGAGATCGATAAGTCCGACTACCTCGCCGGAATCAAGTGCGATCAACGGCCCGCCACTATTCCCGCGGTTGACCGGTGCATCTGTCTGTATCAGCCGTCTTCGCCTCAGGCCGTCGATCGGAATGGTTCGGTTCAGTCCGCTGATCGAGCCTCGGCTTACGGAGAGCGGGAGCCCGAGCGGGAAGCCAATAGCGGCGACTTCTTCTCCAAGACGGGGTGGGCGGGCTGCAAGCGTGAAGTGGTAGCCATCTATCGGCGCCTTCGTACGAAGTAGCGCGAGATCGCGAGCCACGTCAGCGCCGATCACCGTGGCCGTTCCGAGGTCCACTCCCTGCCGCTTGATTCGGATCACTGCCGCCTCATCGATCACATGCTCGACCGTTACGACCAGGCGAGACCCAACGAGAAACCCGGTACCGGTTGCCTCGCCGTCGCAGCCTTCGGCCTCGATGCGCACGATCCCGCTCTTCACCTCGTCGATCAGGTCGGGAACCGCCAGCGGCTCAGTCACCGACGGCTCCGAGGCAGTGGGAGCGTCATCGGTAGTCGACTCCTCAACAGTCGTGACGGCATGCGTCACCACCTCCGTGACAGTCCTCGGTGCCTCCGAGCCGCTCTTGGAATCGCCTCCGCAGCCCGCGACTGAGGTGCATGCCAATACCGCAAACGCGAGTTGCTGCCGCCTGCTCATGCTGACTAATCGAAGCCGCATTTCTGTCAACGCTACGCCGTGCCGTCGACGGCTTCAAGAGCACCTGAGCCGGAGCCGAACGTCGGAGCCACGGCCGCCTCTACGGGGGTGCCTGGGGAGCCCCGCCGGCCATCACGGTCACCAGGGTGACGTCGACGTGCTCGGGGGCCCGGATCGGGCGCGCGAGCACGAGCCCGACGATCGCGGCGAGCCCGTAGACGCCGGCGGTGAAGCCCCACACCCAGCGGGCGCCGACGGCGTCCGTGAACGGGCCCGCGACGCCCATCGCCAGGCCGAGCACCGCCGCGTTGACGCTCATGATCACCGTGAAGGCGCGGCCCCGCACCGCGTCCCGCGCGCCCCGCTGCACGAGCACCGGGTTGCAGACCGACGCGACCCCGTTGCCGAAGCCGAAGAGGGTCACGAACGCGACCGCGACCCACACGTTCGGGGACACCGCCGTCAGCCCCGCCCCGACCGCCATCAGTGCGATCGAGCCGCCGTAGGCCTCCGACATCCGCCGGCGCTCGATCCAGGCGCCGCCGAGCAGCGCGCCCAGCAGCAGGCCCAGCCCCGACGTGGCCATGATCACGCCGAAGCCGAAGTCTCCTCCGTCCATCGCCTCCTTGACGAGGATCACCTCGGAGACGTTCACGTGGCCGTTGCCGATCATCACGATCGACCAGGCGACGAGGACGGTGACGAGGGCGCGCGACGAGCGCACCGCCCGGAACCCCTCACCGAGGTCGCGCAGGTGGCCTTCGCCGGCGGCGACTCCGGCCTGCAGCCTGCGCGCCGGGATCCGCAGCAGGAAGAACGCCGAGACGACGAAGCTGAATGCGTTGAGCGCGTAGTTCGGGTCGGGCCCCGTGGCCGCCAGGATGGCGCCCCCGGCGAGCGGGCCGACCAGCCAGGCGAGGCTGTCCACGGCCTGCATCAGGCCGTTCGCCTGCGGGAGCTGGCGGTCGTCGACGAGGTTCGGCAGGCCGGCGTAGACGGCGGGCCGGAAGAACCCGGTCGCGAAGCCCGCGACGGCGGCCAGGACGACGATCGCGAGCGCGCTCGGCGCGAACGGCAGGACGGCGAAGACGCCGACACGCACGAGGTCGGAGCCGATCATCAGGCTTCGCCGCGGCAGCCGGTCGACGAGCGGCCCGAGCGTCAGCCCGATCACGAGCACCGGCAGGAACTCGACGATCAGGAGCGCCGCGACCCAGGCGCCCGACTCCGTCCGGTCGTAGACGTCCACGATCAGCGCGATCAGCGCGAGGTACGTGCCGAGGCCCGACGCGGCGGTCGCGAGGAAGAGCGACCGGAAGGGCGGCTCTGCCCGGAGGAGCTCGTAATGGCGGCGGAAGAGCGTCAAGGGACGGCCCCGCGAGTTCTAGCGGGCTAGGACACCAAAGACAACCCGGCCAGAGCCTGCCCGAAGATCGCGTTCTCCTCGGCCGTGCCCACGGTGACGCGGATCGCCTCCGGCGCGCCGAACGAGGCCAGCGGGCGGACGATCACGCCCTGCCGCAGCAGCGCGTCGAAGACCGTGCGTGCGTCCCCCACCTCGGCGTAGACGAAGTTGGCCACCGCCGGCCCGGCCACCTCGAATCCCTCCGCTCGCAGGGAGCGGTCGATCGCCCCGCGCCCCTTCTCGTTGAGCGCGCGGCGGCGGGCGATCTCCTCCTCCTCGCCGATGCTCGCGAGCGCCGCCTCCTGGGCCGGCGAGGAGACGTCGAACGCGCGTCGCACCTTGCCGATCGCGGTGACGAGCTCCGCGGCCCCGATCCCGTACCCGACCCGCAGGCCGGCCAGGCCGTAGATCTTCGAGAAGGTGCGCAGGACGAGCACGCGCCGGCCGGTCTTGAACCACTCGACCGCGTCCGCGTAGTCGGGATCGGCGACGTACTCGAAGTACGCCTGGTCGAAGACGGTGAGCACGTGCTCGGGGACGCGCTCGAAGTACTCGTCGAGCTCGGCCCGGCTGTTCATCGTCCCCGTCGGGTTGTTCGGATAACAGACGTAGACGATCTTCGTCCGCGGGCCGATCGCGCCGAGCATCGCCTCGAGGTCGTAGCGGTGGTCGCGGAGCGGCACCGTGCGCGGCACGGCGCCGAGCTTGCGCGCGCCGATCACGTAGCTCGGGAAGGAAGGCCAGCCGCAGACGACCTCGTCGCCCGGGTCGAGCAGGGCCTGCGCGAGGCAATCGACGACGCCGTCCGCGCCGGCCCCGGCCGCGACCTCCTCGAAGCGGACGCCGTGCCGCTCGGCGAGCGCCGTCCGCAGCCGGTAGGCGCCGCCGTCGGGATAGCGGTTCAGCTCGCGGGCGGTCCGGTCGAGCGCGGCCAGCGCCGCCGGGAAGGGGCCGTACGGGCCCTCGTTCGAGGCGAGCTTGACGACGCGCTCGAGGCCGAGCTCGCGCTGGACCTCCTCGATCGGCTTTCCCGGCTCGTAGGGGACCAGCTCGTCGAGCGCCGACCGGACGAGCCGCCCCTGCGCGTCACTCACCGAGGTCGGTGCTGTCCCCGTTGCGCTTCTTCCTGCCGAAGATCCAGAGCGCGCCGCCGAGCGCCGCGAGCGCGGAGACGATCGCGGGCCGGTTGGGGCGCTTGGTCTCGGGGTCGATCGACGGCACGGCCCGGCGGGCCTTCCGCTTGCCGATCCGCTTGCCGACGTTCCAGACGAGCCAGCCGATCAGGGCGTAGCGGCGGTTGAAGATTCCCATCGCCCCTCCTTTCGGTTACGCGCGCGCGGTGGCGCGCTTTCTGGGCGGCAGGTGGATCGGGCGCCCGAGCCCGACGAGGCCCGCCTCCTTGATCGCCTCGGACAGCGTCGGGTGCGCCGCCATCCCGTCGGCGACCGTCTCGACGGTCGCTTCCGCGTCGATCGCGACGACGCCCGCCTCGATCAGGTCCGTCACGTGCGGGCCGACCATGACGACGCCGAGGAGCTCGCCGTAGCGGGTCTCGTGAATCGTCTTCACCCAGCCGACGGTCTCGTCCTGCATCACCGCGCGGGCGATCGCGATCCAGGGCGCCCGGCCGACCGCGACGTCGTCGCCGTACTGCTCGCGCGCCTCCGCCTCGGTCAGGCCGACGCCGGCGATCTCCGGATCCGTGTAGATCGGCCGCGGGACGGCGCGGTTGTCGACGACGGCGTCGTGGCCGAGCGCGTTCTCCGCGGCGACCTCGCCCTCGCGGAAGGCGGTGTGGGCGAGCTGCCAGTAGCCGGCGCAGTCGCCCGTCGCGTAGATGTGCGGGACGGTCGTCCGCCGGTGCTCGTCGGCGGCGATCCCCTTGCGCGGGTCGAACTCGACGCCGATCTCCTCGAGGCCGAGGTCGCGGACGTTCGGGCCGCGGCCGACGGAGACGAGCATCAGGTCGGCGTCGACCGTCTCGCCCTCCCCGAAGTGGACGACGAGCCCGCCGCCCGACTCCTCGACCTTCGTGCACTGCTTCTCGAGGTGGAGGGCGATCCCGCGCTTCTCGAACTGCTTGGCCAGCTCCTTGGACGCGTCCTCGTCCTCCATCGGGATCAGGCGGGGCAGCATCTCGACGATGGTCACCTCGGAGCCGAAGCGGCGGAAGATGGAGGCGAACTCGCAGCCGATGACCCCGCCGCCGAGGATGACGAGCCGCTTCGGCACGTCCGTCTGCTCCAGCAGGCCGGTCGAGTCGACGCAGAGCTTCGAGTCGATCCCGTCGATCGGCGGCCGCAGCGGCGAGGAGCCCGTGGCGATGATCGCCGACTTGAACGTGACGTCCTCCCCGCCCTCGACGGCGATCGTGTTCGCGTCCTTGAAGCGCCCGGTGCCCTTGACCCACTCGACGCCGTTCGCCTTGAAGAGAGAGGCGATGCCCGTGGTCATCTGCTTGACGACCTGGGTCTTCCACTCGTTCGCCTGGGCGAAGTCGAGGCGCGCCTCGGCCACCGTGACGCCGAACTTGCCGAAGCTCTCCTCTGCCGCCTTGAGCGAGGACGCGGTCTGCACCCAGGCCTTCGTGGGAATGCAGCCGACGCGCAGGCAGGTGCCGCCGAGCTCGGGCTCCTGCTCGATGCAGACGACCTTCGCGCCGAGCTGGGCGGCGCGGATGGCGGCCGGGTAGCCACCGGGGCCCCCGCCGAGAACGGCGACGTCGCAGTCCATCGCCGTGATCGTAGTAAGAATGGCCGGTGGACCCGCAGTTCCAACGTGCGGCGGAGACGGCGGCCTCGGCCTACGCCGAGGCGGGCGCGGTCGGCGTGCTCCTGGCCGGCTCGGTCTCCCGGGGAGTGGCCGACGGCTTCTCGGACGTCGAGCTGGGCGTCTTCTGGCCGGCGAGGCCGGAGGCGGAGGAGGAGGCGTTCGCGCAGAACGGGGTCCCGCTCGAGATCGTCCATCTCGCGGCAGCGGCGGCGGAGGCGCGGGTCGCGCGGCTCACGACGGCCGGCCCCTCCACGGCGCCGGCCTACTGGAGCGATTGCGCGAGCGCGTGCTGCCGTATCCGGACGAGCTCGCGGCGGCGGTCGTCCGCGCGCACGGCCAGATCGACAACCTCTGGCAGCTCGAAGTCCACGCCGCGCGCGACAACCCGCTCCTCCTGTACGCGCGCGTGACGGAGGCGTCGAAGGCGATCCTGCACGCGCTGCTCGCGGCGAACCGCGTCTACTGGTTCGGGTTCAAGCGGCTCGACGAGATCGAGGCACGGCTGGCGACCGCGCCTCCGCGCCTGGCCGAACGGATCCGCGCCGCGCACCGGCGTCCGGAGCTCGTGCTGCCGCTGGCGGAGGAGGCCTACGACATCGTCGAGCGGACGACTCCGGGCGTCGACGTCACGCGGCTGCGGGAGATCCTGCTCTACCGCCGCTGAGCTCCGCCCGCATCACGAGCGTCGAGTCCATCTCCTTCACCGGCTCGAAGCCGAACCGCTCGTAGAGGTGGAGCGCCGGATTGTCCTTCTCGACGCTCAGGCTGATCGCGGGGAAGCCGTCCGTCCGGGCCTGCTCGAGCAGGGCGGAGAGCAGCTGGTCGCCGAAGCCGCGCCCGCGGCGGCTGGGGACGACGGCGATCGTCAGCTCGGGCGTCTGCTCATCCAGGAAGGCGTAGCCGGGGCTGGCCGCGGTGAACAGGCGGTACCACGCGGCGCCGACTGGGAATCCCTCGTCGAGAGCGATCAGGCCACGGTCGCCGGGCCGGCCCCAGCCCTCGACGTAGCGGGCGGCGGGCACGTCGGCGGTCTCCGGCGCGCCCCAGCGCCAGTAGTACGCGTGGCGGACCATGTCCCGCAGGAACGGGGCGTCGCCCGGGCCGGCCTTGCGGATCACGAGTGGTCTCCGTCGCGAGGACGCTCGAGGTCGCCCGCGCGAAAAGCAAGCGAGGTAAGGACGCAGGGAGCGCCCGTACCCTCTGCGGTACGGGCGCGACTCCCGGGGCCCCCGCGAAGTGCGCAGCACTTCGTGGGGAAGGG